>JBHHVZ010000035.1:0-28432 GCA_046756245.1 Parvularculaceae bacterium | reverse complement strand
CTAGCGCTGCGCCTCGATTTTCGCGGCAAGCTCCTTGGCAAGACGGGCGGCGAGCCCCGCCGTCAGCAGTTGCGGATCGCGCAGCGGGTTGAGCTCGACGATATCGGCGCCGAGAAGCCGTCCATTGATGCGCTCGATCAGCGCGAGGCCTTCCCGACTCGTCAGCCCGCCGGGCTCGGGGTGCGAAACGCCGGGCGCGAACGCCGGATCAAAACCGTCGAGATCGATCGAGAGATAGAGCGGCGCGTCAAGCACGTCCGCCGGCGCCGCATCGGCCTCATCGGCGCCAAGCATCACCACGCCGTGGCGCGCCGCCGTGGCGCGCTGATCGGGCGAGATGCTTCTGAGCCCGATCTGCACCAGCCGGCCGATGCAACCCTCCTCAAGCGCACGAGCGAACGGACAGGCGTGCGAAAATCGGTCGCCGTTGAATTCGTCGTAAAGATCGGGATGCGCGTCCACATGGACGACGTCGACGGAGCCATGCTTTTTCTTTATGGCGCGCAGGATCGGCAGGGTGACGCTGTGATCGCCGCCGAGGCTTAACGGAACGAGTTCCCGCTCGAGAACGCCGGCGACAGCAGTTTCGATCCGTGCACGGCAGATTTCCGGATCGTCGCCAAGCTCCGGCAGACTTTCTTCAGCAATGGTCGATTCGACGTCGACGCCGCTGGTGCTGAACGAATTGGAGGCTTCGTCGCGAAGCTGCGTAAGAATGACCGGCGGCGCCAGCGCGGCCCCGCGCGCATAAGACGAACTCGCATCCCAGCACAATCCGAGAATTGAAACCGATGGCACCTTCGTCTCCATTCGCCGCTAAAGGCCCGCAAGAATTCACCGATCCGCAACACACGTTCAGCCGGCTCTCTCGCTCTCCCGGTAGAGCCGGCCCCACAGGCCCGCCATGACGCCGTAGAAAAAGAACGTCCAGAAGACATTGATGAGGATTCTGATTCCGTTCCATATCCAGATGAAGAGCGCGAGAATCCATTCGGGCCGTTCGCCGCCGCCGACCAACGCAGCCGCGGACGCGACCGCCTGATACAGACTGTTGATCACGCTGATCATGACGCCGCCCAAGACGAACCAGTTGATTACATAGAGCGCAGCCAGCAACAGGCCCGAGATCAAAACTACGACCGCCAGCAGCCGCAAAATATTCGAGCCCCTTGTGACGCGCCAGACCGGGCCCGGAGCCAGCGATTTGCGCGACACCGCAACGCCCGGATAGGGAAAAAAGCGCAACGCCAGATAGGACAGTATAAGCAGCACCACCGCGGTCGGCGCAAAAGGAACGGCGTCGGCATTGCCCGACATATGCAATGAAACGCGCAAGGCGAGAAACGCCGCCAGCGTCATCGCGGCGACGCCGAGCCCCGACCAGAACGCGCGGGCCAGCAGGTTCGGCGCGCCGGCGTACAATCGGTTCTTCGGATGGAAATGCGCGATCAGGATCAACCATAAAACAACCGCAAACGGAATCGCCGCGATCCAGGGCGCGCCGTAATCGTAAATCCAGATCTGACCGCTTTCCGTCAGCACGTCGCGTCCGCTCACCAGCTCGATCTGGTGCAGGCTGTCGGGATCGGGAAACGAAACGAAGGTTTTCGACACCGCTTCGTCGATATATTTGCCGACATAGCGGCCCACCGCCCACAGCGGCGCATAGGACAGAAGTCCTGTCGTGACGACGCTAAAGAGGCCCGCAATGATTAAGCGGATCTGGTCGAGCCCGAACGGCAGGCGCGCGACGCCGGGCGCCGGACGCTCCCCCAACCCGGCGAGCCGGATCAGCGGCGCAACGAAAGACGACAGCAAGATGACGAGGAGAACCCAATAGCCGATCGTTATCGTCCACATGGCGCTCGGATTATTGGCCCAGCCGCGCGCGCCGTATTGCTGCAAGAGCTGCTGGGCGCGCGTAAACGACGGCACGTGCTCAAACGTGATGACCTGACCGGCGATCACCGACAGATAGGCGTAGATCGTCGCCATTTCGAGGACGAGCAACAGCACGACCGGCAGCCAGGCGACGCGCATGATCGTCTCCATGCTCCGGGCGCCGAAATTAAGCGCCTCGCCGGCGACCGAAAAAACCGGAAGTTTCATGACCCACGCCCCTCTAACGCCCATCCCCGCGACCAAGGCTAACGGCAAAAAGCCCCAAGGCCAACCGGCGAGGTCTGCTGTTTCCCTATCGGCTCGTGGGCGCTAAAAGCTCGTCTTATGAGCGAAAAGGATTTCATTCACGTGATCGGCGCGGGGCTCGCCGGCTCGGAAGCGGCCTGGACCGCAGCCGAAGCCGGCGCGCGCGTCATTCTTCACGAAATGCGGCCCGTGCGAATGACCGAGGCGCATCGAACTGACGGGTTTGCGGAGCTGGTGTGTTCGAATTCGTTCCGCTCCGACGACGCGGAAGCGAACGCCGTCGGGCTTCTGCACGAGGAGATGCGCCTTGCCGGCTCGCTCATTATGCGCGCGGCAGACGCAAACCAGGTGCCGGCGGGAGGCGCGCTCGCCGTCGACCGGAACGGGTTTTCCGCCGCCGTCACCGACGCGGTCACCGGCCACCCCCGGGTCGAAATCCGCCGCGAAGAGATCGACGGCGCCCCGCCTGAAGACTGGGCGAATGTAATTGTCGCCACCGGCCCGCTGACTGCGCCGGGACTGTCAAACGCCATACGGGCGTTGACCGGCGAAGACGCGCTCGCTTTTTTCGACGCCATCGCGCCGATTGTTCACAAGGAAACGATCGATTTCAGCAAAGCCTGGTTTCAGTCTCGCTACGACAAGAAAGGCCCGGGCGGAGACGGCGCCGATTACATCAACTGTCCGTTAAGCGAAGATCAGTATGCCGCCTTTATTAACGCGCTGCTCGCTGGCGAAAAGACGGATTTCAAGGAATGGGAGAAGTCGACTCCCTATTTCGAAGGCTGTCTGCCGATCGAGGTGATGGCCGAACGCGGGCGCGACACGCTGCGCTTCGGACCGATGAAGCCGGTCGGCCTCACCGATCCGCGCACCGGCGCGCGGCCTTTCGCCGTCGTTCAATTGCGCCAGGACAATGCATTGGGCGCGCTTTACAACATGGTCGGTTTCCAGACGAAGCTGAAATACGGCGCGCAGGCCGACATCTTTCGGATGATCCCGGGACTTGAGCGCGCCGAATTCGCCCGCCTCGGCGGCGTCCACCGCAACGCGTTTTTGAATTCCCCGCGTCTGCTTGACGACGAATTGCGCCTGAAGGCGCGGCCCTCCCTGCGCTTCGCCGGGCAGATCACCGGCGTCGAGGGCTATCTCGAAAGCGCCGCCATCGGGCTTCTGGCCGGACGCTTCGCGGCGGCGGAACAGACCGGACAGTCCATCCGTCGTCCGCCGGAAACGACGGCGTTCGGAGCGCTTCTCACCCACATCACCGGCGGGCATTTGTCGGAAGGCGCGGGCGCGAAAAACACGTTTCAGCCGATGAACGTCAATTTCGGCCTGTTTCCTGAGATCGAAACGCCGAAGACGGATGAAACAGGCCGTCGGCTCAAGGGCAAGGAAAAGGGCCGGGCGAAAAAACGCGCACTGTGCGCTCGCGCGCTCGCCGATTTGCAAAGCTGGCTCGGCGCCGTCCGCCGCGCGGCGGAGTAACGCATGTCCGCTCGAACCGGGTTCGCGATTCTCGTTCTCGCCGGGTCGGCGATATCCGTTGTAACAATACAAGTCCCTTGTTGACGCATATTAAATGTATAATTTGCTGACTTTTTAGATAGGGAGGGGGAACTCAAGCCATGATGCAGTTTTTTTAAAGACGTTTTGTCGTGCGGCCATCTTCGCCTTCATTATGATTATGTTGGCCGCCTGCGAAACAACGCCCGGACCTGCTGACGCTGCAGCACTCACAAACATACATCGCGTGGGTGTTATTTCGGCCGCAGGCGACAAACTTTTCCATCACTATGTCGGATTGACTGTTTTCGGCAATAAGAGCAATTCGTTCGACATTCTGGATTGGCGTCTGGATGACACATGGGAAGAAAAAATCACGTCGGCGCTCGAAAGCGTGGGAAGTTTCGAAAGCGTCAATACTGATGTCGATCGCGCCCTTTTGTACGCCAGCTACCCACCGGAAGATTCATGGTCGAGGCAATGGCGGATTATCGATTTCAAAAGAGCAAAACCGGAATTGATTCGCGTCGCCCAAGAAAACGATTTGGACGCGATCATAGTGCTTAGCAGCGACGGTCAAGACGGCGGTCGGGTTAACGTTATTTTGGAAGGTGTTCCATATTCAGCGACAAGCTTCCGCTCGCCAAAGCAAACGCTTATTACTGGTTCGTGACAAGGCTGTATCTGATTGATGGAGCGACCGGCGAGCCGATCGCCTCCCGCGCGGTAGGGAAAAAACAGCTATTTGGCGTTTCTCCTCCCCTGGAGCGCGCGCCGGAAGAGCTTCGGCCAAAATTGTTCGCCGATTATACCGACGAGGAACGCGAGTTCTTGCGCGAACGATTCATCGCTTTGCCCGAGGAATTTTGGGCCGAGTCAGTTTCAGAATTAATGGGTGCGTCGAATTAGGGTCTGTGGACATTTGGTGTTTCACTGTCATTCCGGGGCGCTGCGAAGCAGCGAACCCGGAATCTATTCCTGAGCGTTGCTGCTTGCGCCGACCTCAACGCTGGTCGTGCGGATAGGCTCAGGCATGGATTCCGGGCCCGGCCTGAAGACCGTCCCGGAATGACAGCCTGCAGCGCTGAATGTCTACAGACCCTAGAGCGGCCATCAGAAACGAACGACAGAGTGGTTATTCCGGCTTGTAATATTTGTGCGTGAAACGGTCGGACTCGCCGATTTCCAGAAATTTTTTCCGCTGCGGCGTTCCGGGAATGCTCCACGACAGCGTCGGCGGCAGCGAATAAACCCCGCGCGGATGATCTTTGGTATCCTTCGGATTCCGGTTGTGGTCGGAAGCTGCAAGTATGTTGAAGCCGGCGCGCTTGGCCAGCGCGAAAAAATGGCTTTCGTTGACGTAACCGTTCTCGCCTTTGGGATCCTGCGGAACGGCTTCGTCGCCGGCGTGATCGACGATGCAAAGAAAACCGCCAGGGCGCAGCATGTCGTAAACCGTATTCACATGGTCCTGCGCGGGCGCGTCGTAGATCATGAAGCCGTGGGCGCGGAAAACGAACACCATGTCGACTTCGCCATAAGGAATGCGGTCCATTTTCTCCGGAAACGGATCGCGCTCCATGACAGGGAAGTAGCGTCCGCCGCCTTCCTCGATGAGCGGTTCGATAATGCGCCGGTACCAGGCGCCCTGTCCGCCGGGCCAGATTTCGACGACGGTCATATCAGGCTCGACGCCGCAAAAGGCGAGCGTTTCGAACGGATGACGGTATTTGTCGCGCGCTTTTTGTTTGGCGGGCCGGTCATCGCTGTCGATAAGCGCTTTCAGTTTCGCCTGGGTCGCTTCCGACGCGAGGCGGTGCTCGGCGGCTAACGCCGCCCAACCACTGAAAACGGCGATGCAGAAGGCGACAAGCGCACCGGTTGCGCGAACGGTTTTCTTGACCATCATCTTTCCTTTATCCTCCCTGCGGCGGCCGCAGCCTAAAGCCGCGCCGGCGCCAGGCCAAATCACGGCCGGGAGAGTCGGCGAAAAGGCGCGGCCGGTTGCAGTCGGACCTCAGGCGGCGTAGCAAGCCAGCCATGACCGACGTCGCTTCGAATACCGAACCGCCCCCTCCCGATCTTTCCGGCAAGGTCGCGCTGGTTACCGGCGCTTCGCGCGGGATCGGGCGCGCTGCGGCGAAAGCGCTGGCGCGGGCCGGCGCGCACGTGCTGGCGCTGGCGCGCACGGTCGGCGGCCTTGAAGAGCTCGACGACGAAATCCGCGCCGAAGGCGGCAAGGCTTCGCTCATACCCGCCGACCTCGCCGACGATCATGCGATCGAGCGTCTGGCCCCGGCGCTCGCTGAACGGTTCGGCAAGCTCGACATCCTGATCGCCAACGCCGCCGTGCTCGGCGAGCTCGCGCCGCTTACCGACATCGACCCCAAGGCGTGGAAGCGCGCGCTCGACGTCAACGTCACCGCCAACTGGCGGCTCATTCGCGCGCTCGATCCGCTCTTGCGCGCAAGCGGGGCTGCGCGCGTCGTCTTCGTCACCTCGAAAGTCGGCGGGGTCGAGGCGCGGCCCTATTGGGGCGCCTACGCCGCCACCAAGGCGGCGCTGGAAATGCTAGCGAAAACCTATGCGCTCGAAGCCGCGCGCGCCGGCGTGCGCGTCGCCATTCTCGACCCCGGCGCAACGCGCACGAAAATGCGCGCTGAGGCGATGCCCGGCGAAGATCCGGAAACGCTTCCGCATCCCGACGAGCTTGCCGGCGTTTTTTATCATGCGGTTTCGCCCGATTACGACGGCCTCGCGGAACGGTTTGTTTTCCGCGACTGGCGCGCCGCGCATGGCGCCGGGTGAATGAAGAATTAGTTGAACCTGTTTACAAATCTCGATGGCGCACAAAGCACGCCCCACGCTCAGAATGTCATCCCCGGGCTTGTCCGGGGATCTCAGGCCAAGGGTTTGACGCGAACGGCCATGGATTGCCGGGACAAGTTTATCCTCGGGCCGCGCTTTGCGCGGACCCGGGGGCCCGGCAATGACAAGAATGAATTTGAGGTGAGGCTTGCGATTGCGCCTCAATGACTCCGTCATTAACGAATACACGCTACCCGTCCGCGTACGGATTGGCGGGCTTTTTCAAAATAAGCCGGATCGGCGTCGCCTGAATGTCGAACGCGTCGCGAATGCCCCCGATCAAATAGCGTTTATAGGATTCCGGCACCGCTTCGGCGCGCGCGCACTGCGCAACGAAAGTCGGCGGGCGGGTCTTGGTTTGCGCGATATAGCGCAGCTTCACGCGCCTTCCCGAAACGGCGGGCGGCGGATGACGCTCCACGGCTTCACGCAGCCAATCGTTAAGATCGGCGGTTTTGACCCGCGCGTTCCAGTCCACATAAATGCGTACGACGGCGGGCATGAGCTTTTTAACGCCGTGACCGGTTTTCGCGGAAAGCGTCACGATCGGCGCGCCGGGCGCCTGCGGCAGAAGTCGCGCCGCCTTCTCGCGCAAGTCGCGAAACGCCGCGTCGCGATCGTCGACAAGATCCCATTTGTTGACGGCGATGACGAGCGCCCTGCCCTCCCGCAGCGCAAGGCTCGCAATCTGGAGGTCCTGCTTCTCAAACGGCGTTTCGGCGTCGATTATCAGCACCACCACTTCGGCGAATTGCACCGCACGCAGCGCATCGGCGACGGACAGTTTTTCGAGCTTGTCGCGGATCTTCGCCTTTTTGCGAAGACCGGCCGTGTCAAAGAGCTTCACCGGCCAGTCGCGGTCGGGACCGCGCCAGCGCCATTCGACTGAAATCGCATCTCGGGTGATGCCGGCTTCCGGGCCAGTGAGCAGACGGTCTTCGCCGATCAGTCGGTTGACGAGGGTCGACTTGCCGGCGTTCGGCCGTCCGACAATGGCGATCCTGAGGGGCTTTAACGGATCGTCCCAGTCAATGGCGTTCAAATCGGCGACGTCATCGTCCGCAACGGCGAGATGCTTCTCAAGCGCGGCGTAAAGCGCGCCCATCCCCTCGCCATGCTCGGCCGAGACCGGGATCGGGTCTCCGAGACCGAGCGCATATGCGTCGTAAACGCCCGGCTCTCCGGCCGCGCTTTCCGCCTTGTTGGCGACAAGGACGACAGGCTTGCCGCTAACGCGCAGCAACTCGGCGAAGGCCTGATCGAGCGGCGTCAGCCCCGCGCGCGCGTCGATTATGAAAATGCAGGCCAGCGATTCCTCGATCGCGCGTTCGGTCTGGCGGCGCATGCGCCCTTCAAGCGCGGCTTCGGGCGCTTCTTCAAGGCCCGGCGTGTCGATGATCGTGAAAGAAAGATCGCCCAGGCGCGCTTCCCCCTCGCGCCGGTCGCGCGTCACCCCCGGGCGGTCGTCGACCAGCGCCAGCCTTTTGCCTGCGAGCCGGTTGAACAGGGTCGACTTGCCCACATTGGGCCGGCCGATAATGGCGATCTTGCGCGGCATGGGTTAAATTTCCGAACCCGCCCTATCGCATAGCGATAAGCTTGCCCTCTTCGGTCAGGATAAAGAGCTTTTCGTCGGCGACGACAGGCGGCACGAATATTCCGTCGCCGATTTTCTTGGTTTCGATTACCGAGCCGTCTTGCGGCGAGACTTTGACGATCCTTCCGTGACTCGACACCAAAACGAGATAGTCGTTCGCCAGCACCGGACCGGCCCATGTGATGCGGCCTTTTTTCTTCTTTTGCTTCTTGTGCCGGCGCAACTGCGACACCCATACGATCGCCCCGTCCTGGCGGGAAATGCAGACAAGCTCTGCGTCGATCGAGACGACATAAATGTAATCGCCCGCCACCCACGGCATTTGCAGGCTCGAGACAGAAACTTCCCAGACGCGCTGACCGCTGCGAATGTCGATGGCGGCGAGCCTGCCGGCGTGCCCGACGACGTAAACCAGCCCGCGGTCGATCACCGGGCTGCCGGCGATGTCGTTGAGCATGGAAAGCGCGGTGAGGCGCGTGTTTCGCGCCAGCGTGTCGTTCCATACGGCCCGGCCGGATTCGGCCAGGAACGCCGTCACCTCGCCGGATGAAAACGGCGCCACGACCAGATCGCCGGCCGCCGCGGGGCTCGCCGACGACAAGAACCGCGCCGTCTCTTCAAAAGACTGATAATTCCATTGTTTCTCGCCCGTTTCCGCGTCAAGCACGATAAAATCATTCGTATTCGTCGTAAAATAAACAGCGTCGCGATAGGCGGTCGGCGGCGTGCGTATGGGCGTGTCGGTCTCGTAGCGCCACAATTCGTCGCCGGTCGATGCGTCCAGAGCAGCGACAAACCCGAAGCCCGACGTTACGAAAACGCGCCCGCTGTCATAGGCGACGCCGCCGCCGAAACCGATCTGGGACGGATTGGGACGTGAAAAGATTTCGCGAATGCGAAACCGCTCTTTGATCTTTGGCGTGAGCTCGCTGCGCCAAAGCCGGTCGCCGGTGTTAATGTCAAAAGCGCTCACCCGGGTCCTGGCGTCGGTGACAAACACCTTGTTGTCGGCGACCACGGGCGGCGCGGTCAGCCGCGCACGGCGCGACGAAGCCGAACCGATATCGGCCCGCCAGACGACGTCGAACTCCAGCGGCGCACTGAGATGATGGAGCGTGTGGTCAGCTTCGCCGCCGGGCTGCGGCCAAGAGATATTCGTGTAGGATGGCGGCGTCTCAATGGCCGTTCCGGCGTATCGCGGGTCGGCGGAAAGCGTCTCCTCCAGCGTGAGAATTGAGATGCGATCTTCTTCGGCAGGCGCGTTATCAGCTTTTTTGTCGTCGCCGCCGCCGAATATGCCCGAGACGCCGCGGGTAATCGGGTTTGAACAGCCCGTCAGCAAAAGAATGACGGCGGCCGCGCCGGCCAACCGAAGGCCCCAGCGATTCGAAGACGTTTGCCCTGTCATGATTTACCCGTTTTCACTCGCTTCGCGGTCCTCGCCGTCGGCGGCGCCGGCGTCCTGTTCCGTCTCTGCTTGGTTCCTGTCGCCGGATTCTTCCGCTGGCGCCTCTGGACCGTCCGCAGCGGCGGCTGCGTTTTCGTCGGCCGGCGCCGTTTCCCCATCGGGGGCGGCGGCGTTCCCGCTGGCTTCCGATTCCTCGCCGAGCGCGCGCAAGAGGTCCTGCGTGCGCACGCGGCCGGAGATATTGACGCCCGACCTGGCGGCGGCTGCAAGCGCGCGAAGCTCTTCCGCCCGCTGACGGACCGGACCAGGCGCGTTCAGATCGATCGACGCGCGCCGGAACATCTCGGCCGCGCCGTCGTAATCTTCGTCTTCGAGGGCTGCGACCGCGGCCAGTTCGCGCGCGTAATATCCAAGCGGCGTTGGTTGGTCGACCAGCGGGCCAAGCTCCGTCGCTACGGCGTCACGGCCGTCCTCCAGCAACAAATAAGCCGCGCGCAACCGGGCGAGTTCGCGCAGCCGTTTGGTTGCGCGGCCGTCTTCAGCCGCGGCGCGAAACGCCGCAAGCGCGCCGGCGCGATCGCCGCTCCGCGCCAGCAAAGCGCCCTTCTGCAGCCTCGCGAGCACCGGATAGCCGCCGGACCCCTCGTCGATAACGTCATTCAGCGCGGCGAGTCCGCTTGTTTCATCTTCTTCCAAGAGCCTTAGCGCGCCCGCATATTCAATAGCGCTGCGGCTTGCGACCTCAGTCTTGCGGTAATTGTAGAACTGCCAGCCCCCCACAAACGCCACCACGGCGACCGCAGCGCTGATCAGCGCCGGCCCGTGCTTGCGAAACATCGCCCACTGGCGTTCATGCGCCAGTTCCTGATCGACCTCGCGTATTACGCTTTCGTCGTTTGTCACCCCGTGAGGTCCTTTCCGCCCGATGCACCCGCCCCGCCAGCGTTTTGAGGGGCCGGTTCTACCGGCCTTTTATACGCTTCGCAATGCAGGGACCGGGCCGCGTCTCAGGAGGCTTCCGGTTTACGGGGCCTGAGCTGGTAGACTTGGCCGGCCTCGGGAAAGACGCGCGCGCGCACTTCGGCTGCGTAGCGTTCAGCCGCATCCTCGATAGCTTCGCGCAACGCCGCATAACGCTTGACGAATTTTGGCGTCCAGTCGAACAGGCCAAGCATGTCCTGGGTGACGAGGATCTGGCCGTCGCAAGCCGACGACGCGCCGATGCCGATCGTCGGCGCGGCGATCTTTTCGGTAATCTCGCGCGCAAGGTCTTCGGCCACCCCTTCCACCACCACCGCGAAGGCGCCGGCTTCAGCGGTCGCTTCGGCCTCTGCGAGGATTTCGGCGCGCTCTTCCGTGGTGCGGCCCTTGGCCCGGAAGCCGCCGGTCACGTTCACCGCCTGCGGCCTCAATCCCACATGACCCATCACGGGAACGCCGCGCTCGACCAGAAAACGGATGGTCTCGGCCGCGTAGCGTCCGCTTTCGAGCTTGGCCGCCTGCGCGCCGGTTTCGCTTAAGACTCGCGCAGCATTGCGGAAAGCCTGGTCGGGGCTTTCCTCATAACTGCCGAACGGCATGTCGACGACGACGAGAGCCTGTTCGGCCGCGCGCATCACCGCCCGACCGTGCAGGATCATCATGTCGAGGGTCACGCCCACGGTCGAAGGCAGCCCATGGACCACCATGCCGACGGAATCGCCGACCAGCAGAAGGTCGCAGTGCTTGTCGAGGATCGCCGCCGTCGGCGCGTCGTAGGCCGTAAGGCAGACAATCGGGTCGCCGCCCTTGCGCTGGCGGATCTGAGCCGCCGTTATGCGGTTTGCTTGTTTCTGGGAGGACATTGCGTTCGTCGCATGATTAATGAGATTTATTCTGTCTTTAACACATTTGCGACCTTTTTCCACGACGCTTGGCGCCTGAAATCGCGCCGCCGAGATAGGCTTTCGCACCTGTCTCGAACCGGAATGCGCAGCGTCGGTCGCCAGCGCGGCCAACGAGATGGAGCCACGCATGACCAGCGCCAGCGAAACGGTTCATCCGAAAAAGAGAGCGGGCTTCCTTTCCGACCGTCGCGGAACGGCTTCCATCGAATATGCGATTATCGCCATATTCATCGCCGTCGTGCTCATCGCCATGGTCGGCGACATAGGCCAGACCACCCAAAAACCGTTCGGCGACGTTGCAAGCGCGTTCGACGAAGAAGGCGACAACGGCAAGGGCAAGGGTAAAGATAAAGGGAAGGGGAAGGGGAAGGGGAAGGGGAAGGGCACGAGTAATGGTAAAGGCAATGGCGATTAAGCGCGTGCCGGTCTCGAAGAAAAATCATGCCGGACGCTGAAGCGCAGACTTCGTATTAACGGCGCAGACCGGCTTTCAGATAAGGGCGACGCCGGCGATATAACGGTGCAGGTAAAAAGCGATCGCCGCGTAAATCGCCGCGCCCATGATCACTGCGATGGCATCGTTACGCCATGGTCCGGCGGCGGGTACAGGCGCGCCTCGGCGTTTGACGGCGATGCGGTCGAGGATCCCGAACGCCAGAAACGCCCCGAACAACAGCACCGAGCGAATCTCGCCGTTGGCGAGCAAATGCGCAAAAGCCCAGATTTTCAGACCGGCCAGCATCGGATGTTTCGTCGCCGCCGCAATCCTGCCCTTTGGCGCATAGGCGGCGACGAGCAGAATGATCGCGACGAGCATCAGCACATAAACGACCTGCCGCATCCAGACCGGCGGAGTGTACAGCGCCGTTGTATCGGCGTCGCGCCATCCAATAATAATGAGAACGAGTCCAGCCAACGCAAAGACAGAATAAAGGCCGCGGTATCCGATGACGCCGACCCTGTCGACGAGCCGCTGTCGCGCCCCGCGAAAGAGCGCCGTAAAACTGTGCGAGGCGAAAAAAACGATCAGTCCAAGTACGAAAGTGCTCATAATGGGTCCTCACGCGCCTTCGAATCCAACCAGCGTAACAACTTCCTTGCCCATGGCGCGCAGTTTTTCGACGCCGCCGAGGTCCGGAAGGTCGACCACGAAAGAACAAAGCACGACCTCCGCGCCGGCGCGCTCAAGCAGCCGGATCGCAGCAGCCGCGGTGCCGCCGGTGGCGATCAGGTCGTCGACGAGGAGAACCTTTTCGCCTTTCTTCACAGCGTCGACATGGATCTCCACCTGGTCGACGCCGTATTCGAGCTCATAGGATTCTTGGAGCGTTTCAAACGGCAGCTTGCCCTTTTTGCGCACGGGCACGAATCCGACCGACAATTGGTGGGCGATGGCGCCGCCGAGGATAAAGCCCCGCGCCTCAATGCCGGCGACCTTGTCTATTTTGGCACCGGCGATGGGTTGGACGAGCTCGTCCACAGCCCGGCGAAATCCGCGCGCGTCCGAAAGAAGCGTCGTGATGTCGCGAAACAGGATGCCCGGCTTTGGATAGTCCGGAATTGTGCGGATGACGGATTTAAGGTCCATGTAGAGGCCCCGGGCGGCTAGAGCGCATTCCGAAAAGTGGGAACCGGTTTTCGGATAAAATGCGCGACAAAACAAAAACCTAGAGCATGTTCTCCGACTCGCATTTCGGGGAACTTGCTCTAGCGCATCGACAGCGAGCTTAGCGGATTGCTGCGGCGCCGCAACCGCGACGCGCCGAATGGGTCGTCATGATTGAGTTGCTTTTCACGCATAACGCTTTATCGCAGAACCGGCGCGGTTCGACGCGCCCGCCTTGCAGCCATGTCCGCCATTGGCGATGGTGCAGTGGGGATTTCTGCGGACAATCCGATTCTTGAGGGCTCACAAAGGAGGATTACAGTGAAACGATGGTTATTGGGCGGCGCCGCCTTGCTTGCGCTCGGCGCCTGCGGGGACATTGAGCAGAAAGCGGGCGAGGAGTCGGCCGCGACCGAGGCCGAAACGGCCGAAGCCGCCAAGCCTGAACTCGGCGACTGGGGGATTGAGACCGACTACATCGACGAGTCGGTCAAGCCGGGCGACGATTTCTACCAGCATGTCAGCGGCAAGTGGCTCGACACCTTCGAAATCCCGGATGAGTTTTCGAGCTACGGCTCGTTCACGGTGCTTTTCGAACGTTCGGAGGATCGGGTTAAGGACATTATCGAAACCGCTGCGGCGAGCGACGCGCCCGCCGGATCGATCGAACAGAAGATTGGCGATTATTTCGCCAGTTATACGGATGTCGAGGCGATTAACGCCAAAGGACTTGATCCGATCGCCGGCGATCTCGAGTTTGTGGCGAACCTCGAAACCCATGAAGATGTGGCGCGCGCCATGTCGAATCCGGCGCTCGGCGCCAACGCCTTTTTCGGCGCCTTTGTCGACATCGATTCCAAACAAACCGACCGCTATATCCTGTACCTGACGCAGTCGGGCCTCGGCATGCCGAACCGCGACTACTATCTCGACGAGAAATTCGCCGACAAGCAGGCGAAGTATCAGGAATATATCGCGCAGATGCTGACGCTCGCCGGCGTCGAAGGCGCGGCCGACAAGGCGCAGGCGATCTACGACCTCGAGCACGCCATGGCCGAAGTTCACTGGGAGCCGGCCAAACGCCGCAACCGCGATCTCACCTACAATCTCAAGACGCTCGACGAATTGAAGGCGTTCGCGCCGGAAGCGCCTTGGGACGCCATGCTCGATGAAGCCGGCCTTACGGACCAAACCGAATTCGTCGTGCGCGAAGACGACGCCATCCAGAATCTCGCCAGGATTTTCGCCGATACGCCGGTAGAAACATGGCGCGATTATCTGCAATTCCATCTTCTGCGAAGTAATGCGAGCATCCTGCCCTCGGAATTCGATGAAGCGAATTTCGCGTTTTACGGCACCGAACTGCGCGGCACCCCGAAGCAGCGCGAACGATGGAAGCGCGGCGTCGCGTCCGTCAACGGCGCCCTCGGCGAGGCGGTAGGCCAGGTTTATGTGGAGCGTTACTTCCCGCCCGAGTCGAAGGAAAAGATGGACGCGCTCGTCGCCAACCTCCGCAAGGCGCTCGATGAACGTCTCACAACGCTTCCCTGGATGGGCGAAGAAACCAAGGCGAAGGCGCACGAAAAGCTTGAAAAGTTTACGCCGAAGATCGGCTATCCCGAAAAGTGGGAGGACTATTCAGCGCTTGAAGTGGTGCGCGGCGACGCTTTCGGCAATTCCAAACGCGCCAATCTCTGGCAGTGGGACGACATGATCTCGAAGCTGGGCGGACCGATCGACAAGACCGAATGGTTCATGAATCCGCAGACGGTCAACGCCTATTACAGCCCGAACCGCAACGAGATCGTCTTCCCTGCGGCAATCCTGCAGGCGCCGTTCTTCGACCCGAACGCCGACCCGGCCGTCAATTACGGCGGCATCGGCGCGGTGATCGGCCACGAGATCGGTCACGGCTTTGACGATCAGGGCCGCAAGTCCGACGGCGACGGCATGCTGACGGACTGGTGGACGGAAGAAGACGCCGAAAAGTTCAAGGCGATGGCCGACAAGTTCGGCGCGCAATATGCGAAGTACGAACCGGTCGAGGGCTTCTTCGTCAATCCCGAACTCACCATGGGCGAGAATATCGGCGATCTCGGCGGTCTCGCCATGGCCTATCACGCCTATCATCTGTCGTTGAATGGCGAAGAAGCGCCGGCGATCGACGGCTATACGGGCGATCAGCGTTTCTTCATGGCCTGGGCGCAGGTTTGGAAGCGCGTCGTGCGCGAGGAAGCGCTCAAGAACCAGGTTACGGCCGACCCGCACTCGCCGGCCCGTTATCGGGCGAATGGAATCGTTCGGAACATGGACGCCTGGTATGAGGCCTTCAACATTTCCGAAGAGGATGCGCTTTATCTGCCGCCGGAAGAACGCGTGCAGATCTGGTGAGTTCCCCCAAGTAGCGTCAGGCGCTGTCGCGTCTGGAAAGCCCCGGCGTTTTCGCCGGGGCTTTTATACTGGCGTCGTCCCGGATGCGCTGCAGCGCAAAGCGCTGCTGCGCTGATCCGGGATCGTTCTCTGCTTGCTCCACCTTGCCCCATCGATAGCGATCCCGTGTCTGCGCCGCATCATCGAAGATGCTGCGGCGCGCACGGGATGACGGTGTTGGTTCGGTTTTGCGTGGACCCGCTTTACAAATCCTTCAACAGCTCAAGCGCGGTGGCGAGCTTGTCGCGCTGCGCTTCGTAGTCGACCCGGCGGGTCTTCTGCTCCTCGACGACCTCGGCCGGGGCGCGTTCGACAAAGTTCTTGTTGGCGAGTTTCTTGTCGATCTTGGCGATTTCGTCGACCGCTTTGGCGGCTTCCTTTTCAAGCCGCGCGCGTTCGGCGGCGACGTCAATGACGTCCGCGACAGCAAGCGCGACAGTCGCTTCCTCATGCAGGGTCTGCACGGCGCCCTTAGGCGGTTCTGAGGCGACGGAAATCTCCGACACACGGGCGAGGCGCGCGATTACCTCGCGATGAGCGTCGAGACGAGCGCGCGAAGCTGCATCCGCCCCGATCAGCGTCATCGGAATCTTCGCGCCGGCCGGGACGTTCATCTCGGCGCGAACCGAACGGATCGCGGTGATTAGACTGATCGTCCAGTTGATCTCTGCATCCGCCTCGACGTTGTGGAGTTTTTCGGTCTCCCGCGGCCATTCGGCGGAAATCAGCATGCCGTCGCGTTCGCCCAGCGCCCCCCAGAGTTCTTCCGTGACGAAGGGCATAAAGGGATGCAGGAGCTTGAGAATCTGACCGAGCGCCCAAGCTGCCGTTGCGCGCGTTTCTTTTTTCGCTGTATCATCCTCGCCCTGAAAGACAGGCTTGGCGAGTTCCAAATACCAGTCGCAGAAGACGTTCCAGACGAAACGATAAAGCGCGCCAGCCGCGTCGTTGAAGCGATAGGCTTCGAGCGCGCCCGTCGCCTCGCCGGCGCAGGCGTTGGCTTCATGGATGATCCACTGATTGAGCGTTTCCTTCGCCGAAGCCGGATCGAAAGCGGGATCGAAGATGCAACCGTTCATCTCGCAAAAGCGCGCGGCGTTCCACAGCTTGGTCGAGAAATTTCGATAGCCTTCGACGCGGGCTTCGGAGAGGCGGATGTTCCTCCCCTGCGCGGCCTGCGCCGCCAGCGTGAATCTCAAGGCGTCCGCGCCGTATTTATCGATGAGGCCAAGCGGGTCGATAACGTTGCCCTTCGACTTCGACATTTTCC
This sequence comes from Parvularculaceae bacterium, assembly GCA_046756245.1. Lineage (GTDB taxonomy): Bacteria > Pseudomonadota > Alphaproteobacteria > Caulobacterales > Parvularculaceae. The sequence continues at coordinate 11,713 of JBHHVZ010000035.1, read as the reverse complement.
GGCCCTGCTCGTCGAGGACGAGGGCGTGGATGTAAACGTCGTGGAACGGGACTTCCTTCATGAAGTGAAGGCCCGTCATCATCATCCGCGCCACCCAGAAGAAGATGATGTCGAAAGCGGTGACGAGGACGGAGGTGGGGTAGTGCGTTTTCAGCGCCGGCGTCTCTTCCGGCCAGCCGAGAGTCGAAAACGGCCACAGCGCCGAGGAGAACCAGGTGTCGAGGACGTCAGGGTCGCGCACGAGCAGGGGCCCTTCGCCCTCGCCGCGCACCATCGCGTCGACTTCCTCAAGCGTATAGCCTTCGGCCGTGTACCGAGCGATCGCCTCTTTAATGACCTCTTCCTCGGTTTCGGCGACGAAGCAATGGCCGTCCGGCCCGTACCACGCCGGTATCCGATGCCCCCACCAGAGCTGGCGCGACACGCACCAGGGCTCGATGTTGCGCATCCACTGGAAATAGGTCTTGGTCCAGTTTTCCGGAACGAAGCGCGTATCGCCCTGCTCGACCGCCTCGATGGCGGGCCGTGCGAGGGTCGCCGCGTCCACATACCACTGGTCGGTGAGCATCGGCTCGATGACGACCCCGGAGCGGTCGCCGAAGGGCTGGGTGATTTTCTTGTCCTCGACCTTAATGAGTTTTCCTTCGGCGGCGATGTCGGCGACCACGCGCTCACGCGCCTCATAGCGGTCAAGGCCCCAATATTTCTGAGGGATATAGTCGGCGTCGAGCATGCGCGCCTTCGTATCCATCAGCACAAAGAGCTCGATATTGTTGCGCTTCGCCACCTGATAGTCGTTGAAATCATGCGCGCCGGTGATCTTCACCGCGCCGGAGCCGAAATCCGGGTCCGGATAGTCGTCGGTGATGATCGGGATCGGGCGATTGGCGAGCGGCAGAATGCAATTCTTGCCGACGATGGGCGCATAGCGCTTGTCGGACGGGTGCACGGCGACCGCGCCGTCGCCGAGCATGGTCTCGGGCCGCGTCGTCGCGATAGAGATGTAATCGCGCGTCTCCCACTTCGTGGGGTTGCCCTCTTCGTCGTACTCGACCGGGAACTCGTAGGTCTCGCCGTTTTCGAGCGGATATTTGAAATGCCAGAAATGGCCTTGCGTCTCGATATTCTCGACTTCGAGGTCGGAGATCGCGGTTTCGAATTTCGGATCCCAGTTGACGAGGCGTTTGTCGCGATAGACGAGACCTTCGTTATAGAGCTGCACGAAGACCTTCCTGACCGCCGCCGACAGGCCTTCGTCCATCGTAAAACGCTCGCGCGACCAGTCGCAGGAGGCGCCGAGACGTTTTAACTGGTTGATGATCTGGCCGCCGCTCTCATGGCGCCATTTCCATACGCGCTCGACGAACGCTTCGCGGCCCATGTCCCGGCGCGAAGATTCCTGATTCTCCATGAGTTGGCGCTCGACCACCATCTGGGTGGCGATGCCCGCATGGTCGGTCCCTGGCTGCCACAGAACGGACCGACCGCGCATGCGCTCGAACCGGCAGAGTATGTCCTGAAGCGTGTTGTTGAGCGCGTGGCCCATATGCAGCGAGCCGGTCACATTGGGCGGTGGAATGACGATAGTGAAAGGCGCGCCCTCCCCCGACGGCTGAAACGCGCCGGAGCGTTCCCATTCGTCGTAGATGCGCTTCTCTGCGTCCGCAAAATCGAAAGTCTTGTCTAGCATGATCGTTCTTATCGCCTGGAAGCGCGCCTTATAGCTTGGGCCCGCGCCCGGTCAAAACCTCAGTTCCTGGAATCCGGCGCGACAAAAAGCCGGCCTCATGGGCCGGCTTCACACCAAGACCGACAGTGCGCCGGATAACGGCTAGCGGTCCGATTCCGACATTTGCATCCCTTTGCAGCGAGTCCGAGAGCAAATGTCGGAATCAAAAGGACCACTAGCAATTATTTGATTCTAGTGGAGCTTTTGAATTTGACATTCGGTACGAGACCGGCTGCGCGCGGGGATCGAATGTCAAATTCGCTCCACTAGCGCCTGCGCCGCGCCACCCGTTGCACTTCTTCCTCGACTTTCTCCTCGACAATGGCGGGCAGATTGGCGTCGAGCCAGTCCTTGACCATCGGACGCAGCATCTCGATGACGATGTCTTCCAGCGTCCGGCCGTCGCCGTTCGAGACCTTTACGGTCTGCGACAAACTCTGGAAAGCCTTTGAAGCCGCCGCCGCCGATGTCTCCGCAAGGATCGCCTCATCTTCTTTCTCGGTCTCGGCTGCTGCATTTTTCTTAATCATTTCAACATCTTCCGTTTCGAGATGGGAGCCTGCGCCGTCGTCGTCTTCGGAAGTCTGCGCCGCCGGCTTAGGCGCGGGCTTTGACTCGGGCTTTTTCGGCGCAGCCTGTTGCGCGCCGGCGGGCGCCGCAGGGGACGGCCGGGCCGGCGGCTTCGCGGCTGCTGCAGAAGGGTCGCCGCCGTCTTCTTCGTCGTCTTCGGAAATGATCCTGCGGATGGACGCGAGGATTTCTTCCATGCTTGGTTCGGGTTGTGCGTTTTCCATGAACCTGCGCTCTTCGGGAGCCTGTCTGAAAATCCGGATCGCGGCTGCTCTTTATATAGTAATCGGCCGCTTCGTTTCTCTTATCAAGCCTATGCGGGCCGAAGTCTTAAGAGGAGGTTAACGGCGGAAGAGGCCAAGCAGGCCCGTATCTTCATAATTTTGCTCCGGAATCCCGGCCAGATTGTCGATCCCGACGGCTTCCGGGGTGAGAACGCCCGCCGCCGCAAGCAATCCATAGGCGGCCGCCTGTTCGTCGCGTTCGGCGGTCGCAAGGGCCACTTCAGCGTTCAAAAGCTCCTGCTCGGCGTCAAGCACGTCGAGCGTCGTGCGGGCGCCCACAAGGGCTTCCTGCCGCACTCCTTCGAGCGCGAGCGTATTGGCGTCGACCTGGGCGCGCGCCGATTCAATCGTGGCGCGCGCCGCCTGCAATTGTTCCCACGCAGCCGTGACGTCGGCCACAGCGTTGCGCCGGGCCTCTTCGATGCGCTGGCGATCGCTGTCGTTCAATGCTTTCGCTTCGCGGATGCGCGAATAATTGAGGCCGCCCTGAAAAATCGGCATCGAAGCGCGCGCGCCGTAGGAATAGCTTTCTATATTGTCGATGAAGGTGTTTGGTTCTTCGTTGTATTGATAGCTTCCCGTAAGCGAGACCGAAGGAAGCAGCGCCCCGCGGGCGATCTTGATCTGGCGGCTTGAAGCCTGCTCGCGTTCGCGGGCGGCGATGATCGGCGGCGCATAGACTTCCGCAAGCGCCTTCGCAGCTTCGAGCGTTTCAGGAAGGTCCGGCAGCGTCGGCGCCGGTTCGAGCGTGCCCGGCATCGCGCCGACAAGGGCGGCGTATTTCGAGCGGCTGACGGCCAGGCTCGCCTGGGCGGCGGTAAGCTGGGCGCGCGCGCCGGAAAGGCGCGCTTCCGCCTGCGCAACGTCGGTGCGCGTCACCTCGCCCACTTCGAACCGCAAGGCGGCCTGCTCGCGCTGCTTGAAGAGCACTTCGACATTGTTCCGATTCAATCCGTATACAGCCATATCGCGCACGACGTCGAAATAGGCCGTCGCGACGTCGCGCATGACCTGCTGTTCGACGGCGGCGAGCTGCGCCCCGCCCGCCCGCACGCGCGCGCCCGCCTGTTTGATCGCATTGTAATTGCGAAAGCCGGTGAAAACCGGCTGTTCGGCGGTGAACCCGCCGGAGATCTGGTCGAGTTTCGTCGACTGGTCGAAGATTGACGAAGCGGCCGATGTCTGGGTGGTGTCGAGCTTGTCGTAGGTCGCCTGCGCGGAAACCTGCGGCAGCGCGCCGGCCCAGGCCTGGGTCTTGGCTTCTCGGGTCGCGCGTAACCGCGCCCGCTCGGCCTGAATCGTCGGATTGGTCTGATAGGCCACGGCGAGCGCGTCCTGAAGAGTTTCCGCCGATGCGCCGGGCGCAGTTGCCGCGACGCCGACAATGACCAAAGTTAAAAGAGCTGAGTTTAGATGCATGACGCGTGCTCGGTCAGAATAAAGCGCTTCTTACGGACAAGAGATTGGCGCCCGTAGCGCTTTCGCAAGCCTGGACTGCAGTTCTAACCCGATTTTCTTAAGCGTTTTACGCTAGTGACCCGAATCCGCCGCCGGATCTAAAAACGAAAGCCGCGCGCCGCTTCAAATCCCGGCAGAATTCTTGTTGCGGTCGCGCTGAAAACCACATGGGGCGAACACGCCTCGCCGCTTTTTCGGTAGATGACGCCCTTCGATACGCCGTCGATTTTCATGATCGCCGCCAACCTTCCGCCATCCTTCAACTGAACGAGCAGCGCCTCCGGTTCGCGCTCGATCGCAGCGCCGACAAAAATAACGTCGTATGGCCCCTGCTCCGGCGCGCCGGCCCACGGGTCGCCGGCCACGACCGCCGCATTGGCGACGCCGAGGGTCGCGAGATTCTCCTGGGCCGCAGCGGCCAGCGCTTCATCCTTTTCAGTCGCAACCACCATCTCGGCGAGCTCGGCGAGGATCGCCGTCGAGTAGCCCGCCCCGCAGGCGACATCCAGAACCAGATCGCCCGGCACGGGATCGGCGGCGGCGACAAGCTTGGCGAAATCACGCGGCGTCAGCATGCGCCTGCCGGGCGCATATTCGAGTTCGCGCTCGACATACGCCTGACCGCGAAGATCGGCCGGCAGGAACAATTCCCGCGGCGTTTCTTCCATCGCCTTCTGGAGCCTCAGATTCGGCACGTCGTTGGTGCGAACCTGGTTGTCGACCATATGTCTGCGGGCCGCCTGAAAATCCATGCCCGTCTCGCCTCTCTGCAACAGGGAATTGCACATAGCCCTGACCGCAGCGCCGCGCAATGCGCGAACTTGGCGCGCATGCGCATTTCTGTTTTGACCGCGCCGCAGGGTCGCGCTAAGAGAGCGCTCCCGGACGCCTACGGCCACGTGGCGGAGTGGTGACGCAGCGGCCTGCAAAGCCGTGTACGCCGGTTCGATTCCGGCCGTGGCCTCCAATTCATCCGAAAGGGCGCAGGGCGTAGCTTGGGGATCGGCGGTGGGGAGCGCCGGAATCGATGCGGTGAAACGTTAACCATAGTGTTATCCTCTAGCCCTAGCTTTTATGCGGGCGCAGACCGTTCGTCGCGGCGCAGCAACCGCCCGCCGCTTAGCGCTTGAGATAGGACCCGGCGGCCTGCATCTAGAATGATGTGAAAAGGCTTGCTTCTAACCTTGCGTGATGAGGCAGACCGGGCGGCGGAAAAAAGACGGGGATTTGCACAGATTGTCAGCGAATTCCTTTTCGACAGGAGTTTCGAATGCTTCGAGGGGGCACTGCAATTTTGGCGCTCATGATTGCGGGGTGCGCCAGCGTCGATAAAAGTCTGCTCGAAGCGCAGCTTCCCGACACGCCGGAAAGCTGGACCGCCGATGCTGAAGCCACGGTTGCGCCGACTGGCGACTGGGTCGCGGCTTTCCACGACAGCAGTCTGCGTGCGCTCATCAGTGAAGCGATGGTTCACAACAACGACGTGCTGGCGGCGGCGTCGAATCTCGAGTCTGCGCGGGCCAATTCGCGCATAGCGCGCGCCAATCTGTTGCCGACTTTGGACAGCAGCTTTAATTCCAGCCGCAATGCGATCGTTGTCGATCCGACGTCCGCCGCGCAGGCCGGCGGCGCCGGCGACACCGGAACTGTCGACGTCGACGATCTCATCGACCAGTTCGGGGTCGACCGCGACGGCGACGGCAAGCTTGACGGGCTCGATCTCGACGGCGACGGCTTCGCTGAAACGCTGATCCCCAACAAGCGGTTTTACGTCAACAACTTCGCGCTCGGCGCGCAGTTCCAATGGGAAATCGACTTGTGGGGCCGACTGACGGATGAAACCCGCGCCGCCTACAAGGACGCCAAAGCCAACTACGCGGATCTGCGCGGAGCGCGTCTCTCGATCGCCGCCGGCGTGGCGCAAGCCTGGTTTGCGCTGATCGAGGCGCGCCAGCAGAGAGAACTCGCCGACCGCGACACCACGGCGCGCGAAAGCAATCTCCGAGTCACCGCGCGTCGCTACGAACGCGGCGTCGCCTCAAGCCTCGACGTGCGTCTCGCGCGCTCGGCGCTGGGAACGAGCCGCGCCAATCGCGCCCTTCGGCGACGTCTCGAACAGGAAGCCTCGCGCAGGCTCGAGGTGCTGCTCGGACGCTATCCCGCGGCGGAGCTCGAAGCCGCCGAGGCCCTGCCGTCGCTGCCTGACCTTAAAGGCGCCGGCGCGCCGGGCGAACTGCTGACGCGCCGCCCGGACGTCGTCGCAGCGGAAGCGCGGATGGAGGCGGCGGGCCTGCGCGCGCGCGCCGCGCGCAAACAGCTGCTGCCGAGGCTTACGCTTTCAAGCCAGATCAACGCCAGCGGTCCGGATCTTTCCGACGTGGTCGATCCGACCCGTCTGGCCGGCAATATTGCTTCCGGCTTGTTCCAGCCTTTGTTCCAGGGCGGACGCATTGTCGCCGGCGCCAAGCGCCAGCGCGCCATCGCTGAAGCGGCGCTTTTCTCCTACACGCAAACCGTGCTCGACGCCTATGAGGAAGCCGAGAACGCGATTGCGGCGGAAGCCTTTCTGGCGGCGCGCGAAGACGCCCTGAAGCTCGCTTATGAGGAGGCGGCGGCGGCTGAGGAGCTCACTGAACGCCGCTACGCCAGCGGCGCGGCGACAATTTTTAACCTGTTGGACGCCCAAACCCGTCGTATTTCGGCGGAAAGCCAATATATCCAGGCGACGCAGGAACGCGTGTCCAACCGGGTCCGATTATATCTCGCGATCGGCGGCGATTTTCTCACAGAGCGAATGCTCTTGGCCGCCGACCTCGGGGAAGGAATGTAAGTCATGTTGCGCAAGTTTCTTACTGTTTTCATTACGCTGGGCGTTCTTGTCGGCGGCGGCCTGCTGATCGCGCTGATGGGCGCGCTGCGCCCCGAGATCGAACGTCAGGAACCGGTGATCACGCCGCCGACGGTTTTCTACACAGTCGCGGAAGAACAATCGGTCACCCTTGACGTATACGCCCAGGGCGAAGTGCGTCCGCGCACGGACATTACGCTGACGCCGCAGGTGTCGGGCAGGATTGTTCGCGTGTCGGACAAGTTCGTGAATGGCGGCGCCTTCGACAAGGGCGACCTTCTGGTCAAGATCGAAGACGCCGACTATCGCCTCGCCGTCACCAGCGCCAAGGCGCTGGTCGCCCAGGCCGAGGAAGCCCTGCGCCGGGAAGAAGCGGAATCGACGCTGGCGCAACGCGACTGGGAAGAACTCGGCGAACAAGGCGAGCCGTCCGCCCTCACCTTGCGTCTGCCCCAGCTTGCGCAGGCGCGCGCACGATACGAAGCCGCACGGGCCGATCTGCGCGTCGCCGAACTCAACCTCGAGCGCACTTCGATCCGCGCGCCGTTCAAGGGCCGCGTTCGCTCGCGCCAGACCGGCGAAGGCCAGTACGTTTCGCCGGGCCTTCAATTGGGCACGATCTTTTCGACCGATATTGCGGAAATCCGCCTGTCGCTCACCGACTCCGACCTGGCGAAGCTGGGTCTGCCGATCGCTTTTGTCGAAAGTGAAGACAATCCGGGCCCTGAGGTGACTCTCACCGCGACGGTGGCCGGACGCGAACATGTGTGGCGCGGCAGGATTGCGCGCGGCGAAGGCGCGATCAATCCGGCCACCCGCCAGACCGCAGCCATCGCCGTCGTTGACGATCCCTACGGCGAAGGCGCCGACGACGGCACGCCGCTCGCGATCGGCCTCTATGTTTCCGCCCGCATCAGGGGAAAACCTTATGACGGCGCGATTGTGCTGCCGAGCGCCGCGCTGCACGGCCGCGACGGCGTATACGTGATCGCAGATGACGGCGCTCTCGAACGCCGCACCGTTTCGGTCGTTTCGAGCGCGCGCGATTCAGTAACGATCATCGCCGGCGTCAGCCCCGGTGAACGCGTCGTCACTTCGCCCCTGCGCGGCGCCGGCGAAGGCGATAAGGTGACGCCGAGCCTGCCCATCGCCCCGAGCGGCGCCGACAGCGACACGGAAGACGAGGCCATCGCAGAAACGGCGGACGATGAAGCCACCGCGTCAGAAGTTGCGGAAGCCGTTAAGGATGGAGGGCGGCTGTGAAGGGTTTGATCTCCTGGTGGGCGAAGAACGGAGTCGCCGCCAATCTTTTGATGATCGCGATTCTGATCGCCGGCGTATTCGCTTTCACGCGGATCGAGCGCGAGGTGTTTCCGAGCGCTACGTTTAACGGCGCGACAATCAGCGTCGCCTGGCCCGGCGCGGCGCCGCGGGAAGTCGAAGAACAGATCATCCTTCGCATCGAAGAGGCGATCTCGGACATCGACGGCGTTGAACACGTCACGGCGACGGCGCGCGAAGGCGTCGCCACGGTCAATGTGGAAGGTCAGGACAGTGTCGACCAGACCTTGTTCCTCAACGAGATCAAGAACCGCGTCGACGGCATTTCCACCTTTCCCTCGGATGCGTTCCCGCCGATTGTCCGGATATGGCGCAACCAGAACGGCGCCATGTTCATGGGGCTCTACGGTGATCTCAGCGAGCGCGAACTCAATCGCCTCGCCCGACAGCTTCGCGACGAACTTGCGCAACTCCCGAACGGTTCGCCGCTGATCAATCTCTGGGGCGACAGCCGTGAGGAAGTCTCCATTGAAGTTTCCGAAGAGGCGCTTCGCCGTTACGGACTGACTTTCGACGACGTCGCCCGCGCGGTGCGCGGCTCGTCGATCAACCTGTCGGGCGGCCAAGTGCGCACCGACACCGGCAATGTTCAGGTTTCCGTTCGCGCGCTTGCGGACACCCAGGCGGAATTCGAACAAATCATCGTCCGCCAGCTTCGGGATGGAAGCGTCATTCGGGTCGGCGACGTCGCCAACGTCGTCGACGGGTTCGAAGACCGCAATCAGAAGCGGATGCTGAACGGCCAGCCGGCTATCCTGATGCAGGTGGTGGCGCCGGAAGAAATCAATATCGTCAAGCTCTCAAAAACCATCAATGACTGGGTCGAGAAAAAGAACGAAGGGCTCGGCGACGCGGCGCAAATCTATGTCTGGTTCGACACAGCCGACATCTATTTCGCGCGGATGGAACTGGTCTCCTCGAACGCCCTGATCGGCCTCGTGCTGGTCCTTATCATCCTCCTGTTATTCCTTCGTCCCGCGGTCGCCTTCTGGGTTACGGTGGGGATCGCCGTTTCCTTCGCCGGCGCCTTTATTTTCATGCCGATGACCGGCGTGTCGCTGAACATGCTGTCTTTGTTCGCCTTCCTCCTTGTGATCGGCGTCGTCGTGGACGATGCAATCATTGTCGGCGAGGCCATCCACAACAAAGTCGAGGCAGGCGAAAAGGGCGTAACCGCATCGATCCTGGGCGCGCAACTTGTCGCCAAACCGGTGCTGTTCGCCGTTCTGACGACGATGATCGCCTTCGCGCCGTGGCTGTTCATTTCAGGCGGTACGTCGCAGTTCACCAAGCACATCACGCTGACGATCGTATTCGCGCTTTCATTTTCGCTGATTGAATCGTTCCTGATCCTGCCTTCGCACCTTGCGCATATGAAGCCGCAAAATAAAGACGGCGTTTATTATCGCATGCAGGCAATATTCGCGGACGGTATTCTGAAATTCGCTGACCGGATCTATCGTCCGATCGCAACCATGGCGATCAAGGCGCGTTACGTCACGGTCGCCTCATTCGTCGTCGCCTTTTCCGTCGCCGTCGCGCTGATGGCGCAGGGCTGGGTGAGCTTCAAGTTTCAGCCTGAAGTCCAAAGCACCTTCCTGTCGCTGACGGTGCGCCTGCCGGAAGGCTCGCCATTTTCGCGCAGTCTGCAAATTTTTGAGGATGTGGAAGACGCCGCAAACCGGTTGAAAGCCAAGCTCGGCGCAGTGGGCGATGAAGACTATGTAAAATCAATCTATATCCGCGCCGACGAGGGTCAGGTCACGTCGTATGTGACGATTATCGACTCGGACAAACGCAAAGAGTCGGCCGAGGAAGTGGCCGAAATGTTCCGTGACGAGGTGGGCGCCATCGAAGACGCGGAAGAAATCAATATCGGTTATACGATCAACAATAGCGGACCGGATCTTTCTTTCGGGATCGAAGCCGAGGACCTTGAGGAATTGCGGCTTGCGACGCTCGACGTGCAGAATTTCCTGCGCACGCTGCCCGGCGTTTTCGACGTTCGCAATAATCTGCAGTCGGCGACGCCGGAATTGCAGATCGTCCTCAAACCGGGCGCCGAGCGGTTCGGGCTGACGCTCGCCGAAGTTTCGCGGCAGGTGCGCCAGGCGTTTTACGGCGAAGAGGTTCAACGCCTGCCGCGCGACGGCCAGGATGTGCGCGTCATGGTGCGTTATCCGCGGGCGGCGCGGTCGTCGCTGACGAGCCTCCAGGACATGCGCGTGCGCACGGCCGACGGCCGCGAAGTGCCGCTGACCGCCGTCGCCGACGCAAATTTTTCGCCAAGCTTTAAGCGTATCGACAGGCGCGACCGGCAGCGTTCGGCGCGCATCACCGGCGAGCTTCGCGAGAATATCGACCGGGCGGCGATCATGAAAACCTTCCGCGAAGAATTTCAGCAGGAATGGAAACGCCGCCATCCCAACGTATCGCTCGCCCAGCGCGGCGACGCCGAGGCGCAGGCTGAATTCCTGCAGGAATTTTTCGGCCTCTACGCCATCGCGCTCTTTGTCATGTACATGCTATTGGCGATCGCGTTCAGCTCCTATTTCGAGCCGATGCTGATCATGACGGCGATTCCGTTCGGCTTTATGGGCGCCATGTTCGGACACTTTCTGTTCGGCATGGACTTCGCGCTGTTTTCGTTCTTCGGGGTCGGCGCGGCCGCCGGCGTCGTCGTCAACGATAATCTGGTGCTGATCGATTACGTCAACCGCTTGCGCGAAGAAGGCGAAGGCGCGCTGGCGGCGCTCGTCAAGGCCGGCGTCGGACGCTTCCGTCCGATCATGCTCACCTCGATCACGACTTTCGTCGGGCTTTTGCCGATCATGTTCGAGAATTCGACCGACGCGCAGTTTCTCAAACCGACCGTCGTCGCGCTCGCATTCGGCGTCTTCTTCGCCACCTTCGTGACGCTCCTGTTCGTACCGGCCATGTACGCGGTTGGAACCGACATCGTGCGATTCTATCGCTGGGCGTGGACGGGCGAAAAGCAGCCCGGCCTCGGTCATGGCGCGTCGCTCGAAAGCGACTTCGGCGAATCAGAACATGATGACGACAGCGGCGCCGGGCTTGGCGGCAAGCGCGGCGGGCCCCTGTGGCGGCCGGCCGAATAGGCGGAACCGGCGGCGGCGGGAATTAACCTTATGTTAAGAGTTTGATTCGAGACTCGAACGGTCTTCTCCCGAGAAGATACCCCACCATACCCCACGACAGTGAGTAGCGGCCGCGTTTCCCCCAAGACGCGGCCGTCTCGCTTTTTGCGTTTTACGACCGGACAGGATCACGGGCTTGATCCTGTCCCCGCTCATCCCGGCGAAAGCCGGATTCCAGTCTAACTCAGCTCTGGGCCCCGACTTTCGCCGGGGTAAGCGGAAGTTGCTAGACGTGGGATTGGGTTTTAACGCATTCCGCTTTCAGGAAAATGGCTCCCCGGGCCGGACTCGAACCAGCGACCCAGCGGTTAACAGCCGCTTGCTC
>JBHHVZ010000034.1:0-28640 GCA_046756245.1 Parvularculaceae bacterium | reverse complement strand
ATCCGAAGTTCGTCACATTATTCAGCTTGCGCCGTACGAACTTCGGATTCGATAAAGCTGCTAGCAAGTTTATGATTCTAATGTAGTTTTGGATTTGAAATTCGTTTATGAGCTTGCTGCGAATTATGGAACGAATTTCAAATCCACCACACTAGCGACGATACGCAAACGCCCGCGAGCATGGAGAAAAGCGTGGCCGGTACGAAAGCGTCGGAGCGGGTTGTTATCATCGGCGCCGGCCAGGCGGGGGCGCAGGCGGCCGCAAGCCTGCGCCAGGAAGGATTTTCCGGCGCGATCACCATGATCGGCGACGAGCCGGCGCCGCCCTATCAGCGCCCGCCCTTGTCGAAGGCTTATCTCGAAGGCGTGCTTGCCAAAGAGCGGCTAACGCTGAAGCCGGCGGCCTTATACGAAAAGGAAAACATCAATTTGCGCCTTGGCGCGTCGGCCGCATTGATCGACCGCGCGGCGAAGACGGTCGCGCTCGATGACGGCGAGAGCGTCGCCTACGACAAACTGCTGCTTGCAACGGGCGCGCCGCCGCGCCGGCTTAACGCGCCGGGCGCCGATCTCGACGGCGTATTCTATTTGCGAACCATGGCCGACTCGGACGCCCTCAGGCCGCTTCTTCAGGCAGGCAAGAGGCTCGTGGTGGTCGGGGCCGGTTATATCGGGCTCGAAGTCGCGGCGGTGGCGCGCAAGGCGGGTCTCGAGGTTACGGTGCTCGAAATGGCCGACCGCGCGCTGCAGCGCGTGACCGGGCCGGAGATTTCCTCCTTTTACCGCGACCTGCACGCGGGCGCCGGCGTCGATCTCCGGCTCGGAGCTCAGCTATCGAGCTTCGAGGGCTCAGACGCGGTCGAGGCGGCGCAGCTTGAAACCGGCGAGGCGGTGGGGTGCGATCTCGTTCTCGTCGGCGTCGGCGCCGCACCGGCGATCGGGCTTGCGGAGGCGAGCGGGCTCGAGGTCGAGAACGGCGTCAAGGTCGACGAATACGCCGCGACGCGCGATCCGGCGATCTGGGCGGCCGGCGATTGCACGAATTTTCCCTCACCGCTTTACGGCCGCCGCCTGCGGCTTGAATCGGTCCCGAACGCTATCGAGCAGGCCAAGGCGGCGGCGGCGAACATGGCAGGTCGATCAACGGTCTATGACGCCGTTCCCTGGTTCTGGTCCGACCAGTACGACGTGAAGCTCCAGACGGCGGGGCTTTGCGAGAGCGCGGACGAGCGCGTCTTGCGCGGCGACCCTAAAGACCGGCGCTTTGCTTGCTGGTATCTGAAAGAAGGTCGCGTCATCGCCGTCGACGCCGTCAACGACCCGCCTTCCTTCCTGATCGGCAAGCGGCTGATCGGCGCGCGCGCGAGGCCGTCTGTAAAAACCCTTGCCGATCCGGCTCAGGACCTTAAATCACTGCTTTCCTGACAACGCACACGAAACGGCGAACAGACCCGCATGGCGAAAATCACCTATATCGAGCAAAACGGAACCGAGCACACGGTCGAGGCCGAAGAGGGCGTCTCGGTGATGGAGGTCGCTGTGAACAACATGGTCCCCGGCATCGACGCCGACTGCGGCGGGGCCTGCGCCTGCGCCACCTGCCATGTCTATGTGGACGAGGCCTGGCGCGACAAAACCGGCAAGCCCGAGGCGATGGAGGAATCGATGCTCGATTTCGCCTATGAGCCGAAAGAAAATTCGCGCCTGTCGTGCCAGATCAAGGTCGCCGCCGAACTCGACGGCCTCGTCGTGCGCCTGCCTGAGTTTCAGGGCTAGAATCCGGCGCCCGGGTTGACGCCGCCGGCCCCGCGCGCTTCCATGAACAAATGGCGAACCTTTACGCGGTTTCCCCGGCGTCCGCCCGGCCCGACGTGACGGCCGCGCTGACCCGCGGCGTCTGCCGGCTGTTCCGCGATTTGGGCTACGCGCCGCTGCAGGAGTTCAAGCTGGCGAACGGACGGCGCGCCGATGTCGCGGCGCTCGACCGGCGTGGCCGGCTCGCCATTGTCGAGGTGAAGTCCTGCCGCGCAGACTTCGAGTCCGATATGAAGTGGGCGGAATATCTCGGCTACTGCGATCTTTTTTATTTCGCCGTCGATCGCACGTTTCCGTGCGCACTGCTGCCAGCGTCCGAAGGCCTCATTGTCGCGGATGCGTATGGCGGAGCGATTATGCGCGATGCGGAAGAACGCCCGATGAACGCCGCGCGCCGCAAGGCTGTCACCCTGCGTTTTGCGCGCCAGGCGGCCCGGCGCGCTGTCTGCGCGTTCTCGCCCTGAAGCCGACGCGGCGCGCGCCCTTGGCGCCTGGATCGGGCCAATTCATCCCTGTCCTGACGGTTAAACGGCGTGTTTCGTAGACCTGGCCGTCATCAGACCCCAGAGCCAGTTGATCTTGTAGCGTTCGATATGCGCCTGTGGATGCCCCGCCTCCTTGAGCAAACGGAGGCACTCGCGCTCACGGTAAACCGTGAAGTGCGCCGGACTGACCAGGCCAAGCCACCAGTCGCAAACGCGGCACGCCAGATAATCGCCGCACCAGTCGGTTATGACAAGCTTGCCGCCGGGCCTGAGGACGCGGGTCATCTCGACAAGCGCCGCGATCGGCTGGCGACTATAGTGAAACATGCTGCACGACACGATGACGTCGAACGCCCCCTCCGCGAAGGGCAGGTCCTCGGCCCATCCCTCGCGAAGCTCCGTCTCCGGCGAAACGCGCCGGCGGGCGACCGCCAGCATTTCCGGCGCCGGGTCGACGCCGGCCAGCCTCGCTTGCGGAAATTTGCGTGCGAGCTTTTGAAGAAGGGCGCCGGTGCCGCAGCCGACGTCGAGCACCCGCCCGGTTGGCGGCGGCGATAATCGGGCTATCGTCGCGCTCGTCGTCGCCTCGACGTAAAACGACCACCGCGTGTCGTAGTCCGGCGCGAGGCGGGAATACTCCTTCACAACGGACTCTCGCCCCTTATGGTTGTCCGCCGTGCGCATCCCGAGCCTCCGATTGATGCTTAACTGCGGTGGTCAGGCGCCTTTCGGCGCCTTTAACCACGTCAAGTTAATCGGTCCGTACGCAAACGAAAAGCAAAAAATGGCCGACTGCTCGGCGGCGTGCAGCTTCGGCGCGCCTTAAAGATCGCTCAGTTTACGCACCTCGACGTCGCCGAGATCAAGCGAACGAACGCCGTCCTCGATCTTTTCGCGGTCGCCGACGATCACCCAGATCAGACTTTCCGGATGGACGACTTCCTCAGCCGCCGCGGTGATTTCGTCTAGGGTTAGCGATTCGTATCTTTCCTTCAGCGTCTCCTGATAGTTCCAGGGGCGTCCGTACCGCGCGTTCGATGTCAGACCGGCCAAAATATCTTCCGACGTTTCATAAGCGCCCGGCAGGGAGCGCGTGCTGCCGACGACGTCTCTCGTCAGTTCGTCCTGCGTCGCCGGCCGGGTCGTTTTGAACTCGGTCAGCTCGCGCACCAGTTCCTGCAGCGACTCTTTTGTCTTGTCGGTCTGGACCGGCGCATAGACGAGATACGGCCGCTGGCCGCGCGCGCCCTGCATGAAGGTGAAAGCGCCATAGGCCCAGCCCTTGTCCTCGCGCAGGTTCATATTGACCCGCGCCGTGAACTTGCCGCCGAGAATGCTGTTCATCGTCGCGATGGCGATGTTGTTCGGCGCGCCCGACGGCGGCGCCACATGTCCGGCGAGAATGAGCGATTGCGGCGATCCCGGCTTGTCGACGATGATCACTTTACCCTTCGCCGGGCGCTCGACCGTCGTCACGTTCTTTTTCGGAACAGACCCTGACGGCGCGCGCCAGGCGCCGAAGGCCCGTTCAAGCTCGGGCTTAATCTCGTCCATTGTTGTGTCGCCAACAACGAAAATCGTCGCATTGTCGGGCCGCAGCCATTTCGCCTGGAAACCGACAAGATCGTTGCGGGTCAGCGAAGTGATCGACTCCACCGTGCCGGAGCCCGTAAACGGAACGCCGTATGCGTGGTCTTCGCCGTAAATCTGCGGCGGCAGCAGGCGCAGGGCGAGCTGCACGGGATTGGCTTTTTCCTGCGCGATGGAAGCGAGCCAGCGCGCGCGCAGCTTCTCGACTTCACTGGCATCGAAGGCGGGATTGCGCGCGACATCAGCGAAAATATCTAGCGAATCACGAAGGTTCGCCTTCAGCGCCGACATGGACAGTCCTGTCGTATCGAGCGTCGAACCAGCCGACAGCGTCGCGCCGAGGCTTTCCAGCTCTTCAGCGATATCGAGCGCGGAACGGCGCTGCGTGCCTTCGTCTAGCATTGCGCCTGTGAATGACGCAACGCCGAGCTTGCCGCCTTCAACGCCGTCGGCGGCGTAGCCTGCGTCGAACTGCAGGGAAATCTCGACGATCGGCATCGCCGAGCGATTGGCGACGACGACTTTCATGCCGTTCTTGAGCGTCGATTCCTGAACTTCCGGGAAAGAAAGGTCAGGCGAGCTTGCCGGCGCGCCCGGAAGGCCCGTGCTCCGGTCGACGCCGGAAGCGGCTGTCTTGTATTCCTTAAACGGAAGAACGGTCAGTTGATAAAAGCCGGCGGTCATCGCCGAACGCGCGGCGGCGAGAACTTCGCGGGGCGTAGCTTCGTTGAGCCACTCAAGCTGTTCTTCGATGAAACCCGGATCGTCGGCGTAAAGCTCGCCTTGGGCCAGCGTCACCGCTTTGCCGCCGAATCCGCCGACTTTTTCAAGACCGCGAATGATCTCGGCCTTGATTGTCGTCTTGGCGCGATCGAGCTCGGCGCGGCTCGGCCCCCTGTCGAGAAATTCTGCAATCACGCTTTCCATCGCCTGTTCGACCTCGCCGAGATCGGCGTCTTTCTTGGCGTCGACGGTGACGGAATAAAAGCTCATCAGCTCTTGTTCCTGGTTCGACGCAGTCGCGCGCGTGGCGATCTCGAGCTCGTAGACGAGCTTTTGATAAAGCCGCGAGGTCTTTCCGCCTCCAAGCACTTCCGCGGCCAGCTCCAGCAGAACCGCGTCGCGCGTGGCGCGGCCCGGCGCAACCCAGTTGCGGTCGATGCGCGCCTGCGGCACGCGATCGTACATGGTCTCGAACTTGTCGACGTCGAGTTTCGGCGCATTCGCCTTCATCTGCGTCACCGGCGGGCCGGCCGGGATGTCGCCGAAATATTTCTCGACGAGCGGGCGCGCGGTTTCGGCGTCGATGTCGCCGGCGAGAACGAGCACCGCGTTGGCGGCCCCATAATAGGTCTTGAACCAGTCCTTCACGTCTTCAAGCGACGCCGCATCGAGGTCCTCCATCGACCCGATGGTGGAGTGGCGATAAGGATGTTCGG
This sequence comes from Parvularculaceae bacterium, assembly GCA_046756245.1. Taxonomy (GTDB): domain Bacteria; phylum Pseudomonadota; class Alphaproteobacteria; order Caulobacterales; family Parvularculaceae. Next base: position 23,311 of record JBHHVZ010000034.1, on the reverse strand, counting down.
CCGGCAGGAGGCCGGCCAGCGTCGAATATTCGGCCATGCCGTAAGGCTGGTTGTCGCCCTGGCGTTTTTCGTTCTGGACGACGCCGCGCTGTTCATCGAGCTTTTCCTGCGTCACGGCGCCGAGCAGGTGGCCCATGCGGTCCGATTCCATCCACAGAATGCGCTCGAGCGCCGGCGTCGGCACGGTCTGGAAATAATTGGTGCGGTCGAACCAGGTGGTGCCGTTGAGGTCGGTCGCGCCGACTTCCTCGAGCGGCTCGAACCACTCGCCGTCATAATTCTCCGAGCCGTTGAACATCAGGTGTTCAAAGAGGTGCGCAAAACCGGTTTTGCCCTCCGGCTCGTCCTTGGAGCCCACATGATACCAGATCGACACGGCGACCAATGGCGCTTTGCGGTCTTCATGAACGACGACCGTCAGCCCGTTGTCGAGTTCGAATTTTTCATAGGGAAGGCTGATTTCGGGCGTGGCCGCCAGGGCAGGTGCGCCCGCAAGCAGGCAGGCGGCGAAAAACGAAATTCCGGAAATACGCATGAAGCTTCTCCAAAGTTCGGCGCGGGAAGGAAACTGTTCAGGACAACTTCGCGGTCCTGGACAGACCGGTCAACAAAAGCCGTTTCGCTGCGTCGCCCAATTGCAACGCTTCATCGCAATATGCGGTCCGCTCGGAGCCTGGCCGAAAATCGTCTCTAAGGGCGCGTTGGCGGTGCGACAGACGTTCGCTCGACTTGTAACGGGCCGGCCCGGGCTCTGAAAATAAGAAAGAGAGCCTGAGCAGATATGGTTTGGCGCAAACGAACGTCTGATTATTGTCCATCCGCCCGTGCAGGTTCGTGTTTTCGATCAGGCTCTCAGCGCGGCGCGCGCTTGGCGAGTATGCGCTGCAGCGTGCGCCGGTGCATGCCGAGCCGGCGCGCGGTTTCCGAGACGTTGTGATTGCAAAGCTCATAAACCCGCTGGATGTGCTCCCAGCGCACCCGGTCAGCCGACATCGGGTTCGCCGGCGGCTCCGGTTTTTCGTCGGGCTTCGCCAGCAGCGCTTTTTCAACGTCGTCGGCGTCGGCGGGTTTTGAGAGATAGTCGACCGCGCCGACCTTCACGGCGGCGACGGCGGTTGTGATATTGCCGTAGCCGGTCAGCATGACGGCGCGGCAATCCTCGCGGATTTCGTGGATGGCGTTAACCACCTCCAGCCCGTCGCCGTCTTCGAGCCGCAGGTCCACGACGGCGAACGCGGGCAGGATTTCCTTTGCAATCCGGATCGCTTCCTTGACGCCGCTGGCGAGGACAGGCTTGAAGCCGCGTTTTTCCATTGCGCGGCCGAGCCGCGTGCGCAACGGTTCGTCGTCATCGACGATCAGCAACGAAGCGTCTTCGGGAAGAGCTGAATCGCCAGTTACGGCGTCGTCAGGCGTCGTCATGTCATCTCCCTGCCATTTAGCGGTGCATTCCCTAGCAACAAGACCATACCGCGTCGCGCCCGACGCGCAAAATATGTTCACAGGTCCTAGCCGGCGGGCTCGGCCATCAGCGCTTCAAGCGGCCAGCTAGCGGAAATCCAGGCGCCGAGAACGGCGCCGTCAGGCTCGCGGCGATTGTCGAACACCACCTCGGCCCCGGTGCGCTCCAGCAGCGTCTTGGCGATAAAGAACCCCAGCCCCATGCCGCCCTTGCGGCCGGATGCGGTCCGCGCGTGCGTCCGGGACGTGATATAGGGCTCGCCCAGGCGCGTCAGCACTTCCGGCGAAAAGCCGGGCCCATCGTCGATAACAGAGACCTTGAGCTGGTTCTCGCTCACAGACGCGACGACTCTGATTTCGCTAAGCGCGAAAGCCATAGCGTTTTCAATGAAATTGCGCAGGCCGTAAATAATTTCCGGCCGACGCTGAACGAAAGGCGGCTGTCCGGCTTCGTCGGCGCAGGCGACCTCGAATACGACCGCCGGCCCGTCGGGCCTGTCGTAAAAAGGCTTGGCCGCCTCTCCCAGCAGCGAATCGATGCGGATGCGGTCGTGGTAGACGTCTCCCTCGCCGCTTCGCCGCGAGAGGCGGCTAAGAATATCGCGGCAGCGTTCGGCCTGGCTGACCAGAAGTTTCGCGTCGTCCTCGAGCGGGCCCTGGCCGGAAAGATCGTCGGCCATCTCTTTGGCGGTGAGCTGGATGGTGGCGAGCGGCGTGCCGAGTTCATGCGCGGCCGCCGCCGCCAGCGCGCCCAGCGCCGACAGCCGCTCCTCGCGCGCCAGCACCATCCCGGTGGCTGCCAGCGCGCTGCGCATCTGCGCAGACTCCGCTGCGATCCGGTGCGCATAGGCTGCGAAGAAGACGATGCTGAGGGTAAGCGCGACCCAAACTCCTGCAGAATAAATCCGCGGCAGCTCAAGCGTTTCATCTGGCCGCCACGGCAGCGGCATGTGGAGGAGCCCGATGATGCTGGCGCCCGCCACAGCCAGCGCGGCGACGACGACGGTCTGCCGGCGCGGCAGCACGCTCGCCGCAATGACGACGGGTGCGAGAATCAGGGCGGAAAACGGGTTTTGAAGCCCGCCTGTCAGGAAAAGAAGCACAACCAGCTGCACGATGTCGAAGCCGATATAGCCGGCTGCTTCGGCGTCGCTCAGCATTCTTTGCGGCGAATAGCGAAATGTCGCGAACAAATTCAGCCAGGCGCTCGCAGCGATCACTGAAAGACAAAGACCCAGCGGTACCGGAAAGCCGAGCGCGAAATGAACGATGACGATCGCCGCTGTCTGGCCGCCTATGGCGAGCCAGCGCAGCGCCGTCAGGGTCCTCAGACGGACCGGGCCGCGCAGCTTTTCGAGGGCGTCTTCGCTGACGGCGTCGGGATTTTGCATAATGCGTCCTGAATGCATTTCGGTTGATGCGGCGGTTCGGTTATAACCGCTCACGGCGCGAACAGGGAATGATAAAGCATGCAGATGAAACGAACGACGCTCGCCATCGCCGGGTTGCTTTTCGCGCTCGCAGGGTGCGGGCGCGAGAATGCGGCGACGGCCCCGCCGGGCGTGATTGAACTTTCCGATCAATTCTCATCCGAATTCGTTCTTGTCGATCAAAACGGCGCGCCGTCGCGCGACGAGGATTTTCGCGGCAAGGTGATGGTGGTTTATTTCGGCTATACGAATTGCCCCGATGTATGCCCGATCGATGTGGCGGTTCTGAGCGCGGCGCTCAATGAGCTTGGCGACTCGGCTTCTGAAGTGGCGCCGCTGTTTATCTCAGTCGATCCCGAACGCGACACGCCGGAAGCGTTGAAGGCGTATCTTTCCTTCGATCCGCGCCTGACCGGGCTGACGGGAAGCGTCGAGGCGGCGAAAGCGGCGCGCGATTCCTTCAAACTTTACGCCCGCAAGCAGGAACAGGCCGACTCGGCGCTGGGCTATACGGTCGATCACGGCCGGTTTTTCTATGTGGTCGACCGCGACGGAAGGCCGGTTTACGCCATAACCGGCGGCGCCGACCCGCAAGAACTGGCCGTAATGTTGCGTCGCAGCATAAAATCTTAACCCGCCGTTAACCTTGAATGCGCCTGATTTCAAATGCTTGCAGGTAAAAGCGCGATCGCGCCCTGGTGAATCTGTGTTGCAGGGCGAACAATCGTTTGCAATGCGGCGCAAACCGATGGGATACTCGTCGCCTTGTAGCTGCGGATGGCTAAGGGGGGCGCAGGCTGCGCCGGAATTTGTAGGGTAGATGCTTTATTCGGCCTTCGAGCTTGGTTACGCCGCCGTAGCGCCGGCGCGCATGGCGGCCGGTGTCGGCGCCCGGTTGTGGCGCTCGCCGCTCAATCCGCTTGCCGAAACGTGGATGGGCCGCTCGACGGCGGCCGCGCTCGACGTGTTCGAGCACATGACCCGGCGCTATCCGAAACCCGACTGGGGGATCAATGCGACACGCGTCAACGGCGTCCATGTTCCGGTTTCGATCGACGTAGCGGCGCGGAAGGATTTCTGCACGCTTCTTCATTTCAGGCGCGACCGCAAGCAACTGAAAAAGGCGCGCGGCAAGGACGCGCCGGATCCGCGCGTGCTGATCGTCGCGCCGCTTTCGGGTCACTATGCGACGCTGTTGCGCGGCACGGTCGAGGCGATGCTGCCCGAACACGACGTCTATATCGTCGACTGGACGGATGCGCGCACGGTTCCGATTGCAGCCGGCGGCTTCGACCTCAGCGACTATATTGACACTCTCATCGATTTCCTGCGCCTTGTCGGTCCAGGCGCCCATGCGATGGCTGTGTGCCAGCCGGGACCGGTGCTGCTTGCAGCGGCGGCGCTGATGGCCGAAGACAATGATCCCGACCGGCCCGCCTCGATGACGATCATAGGCAGTCCGATCGACGCCCGCCGCTCGCCGACAGTTCCGAACCTGCTGGCCGAAGAGCGCTCTTACGAGTGGTTCGAAAGCCACATGATCTATACGGTGCCAGCGCCCTATCCGGGCGTCTTCCGGCGCGTCTATCCGGGCTTTTTGCAGCTTTATTCGTTCATTTCGATGAATCACGATCGGCACGTGCACGCCCATTACGACTATTTCCAGCATCTCGTCGAAGGCGATGGCGATTCAGCCGACAAGCACCGCGCGTTTTACGACGAATATCTTTCCGTCCTCGATATGACCGCGGAATTCTATCTTCAGACCATAAGCGAAATCTTTCAGAAGCATTCGCTGGCGAAAGGCGAATTCATGCATCGCGGCCGGCGCGTCGCGCCTGAGGCGATAACCGACATTGCGCTGATGACCATCGAGGGCGAGCGTGATGACATTTCAGGAATCGGCCAGACCCAGGCCGCACACGATCTCTGCGTCAATATCCCGCCGGAGATGCAGGTCGACTATATTCAGCCGGGGGTCGGCCATTACGGCGTCTTCAACGGCTCGCGCTGGCGCAGCGAAATTCAGCCGCGGGTGCGCGATTTCATTCGTTCGAATTTCAGCCTGCGGAAAGAACACGCGGCGCGCGAGAGACTGGCGGCGGAATAAAGCGCCGGCGGGATGACGCCGTCGGAAAATACGCTAAAAGGAACGCTGACGGCAGCCCGGCGATGGCGCCGGGCCACTGCGAAGCGAGCCTCATGTCCGCCAAACCCGACAAGGACATCCGCCTCTATCTCGTCGACGGGTCCGGCTATCTCTTTCGGGCGTATTTCGCGCTGGGACGCAGCGGCGCGCTGACCCGGTCCGACGGAACGCCGGTGGGCGCCGTTCTCGGCTTTTCAAACATGCTCAACAAGCTCCTCACCGATATGCAGGACGAGCATGATCCGACTCATCTTGCGGTGATTTTCGATCATTCGGGAAAAAGTTTCCGCAATGAGATTTACCCCGACTACAAGGGCAATCGTCCTGAGGCGCCGGAAGATCTCATTCCCCAGTTTCCGCTGGTGCGCGAAGCGACGCGCGCCTTCAACGTGCCTTGCATCGAAGTCGAAGGGTTCGAGGCCGACGACATCATCGCGACCTACGCCCGCATGGCCGAAGAACAGGGCGGCGAGGTTGTCATCATTTCCTCCGACAAGGATCTGATGCAGCTCGTCGGCGACCGGATTTCCCTGTTCGACACGATGAAAAACAAGAGGATCGGCCGCGAGGAAGTCATCGAAAAATTCGGCCTCGGACCGGAGCATGTAATCGACATACAGGCGCTCGCCGGCGATTCTTCTGACAACGTGCCCGGCGTGCCCGGTGTCGGCGTCAAGACGGCGGCGCAACTCATTGAGGAATATGGCGATCTCGAAACGCTTCTCGAACGCGCCGATGAAATCAAACAGAACAAGCGGCGCGAAAACCTCATAGAATTCGCCGACCAGGCGCGTCTATCGAAAGAGCTCGTCACCCTGCGCGCCGACGTGCCGCTCGACGATCCGCTCGACGCGCTTCGAATGCGTAAACTCGATCTCGAACGGTTGCTGCCGTTTCTTGAGAAGATGGAATTCAACGCCCTGATCGAACGGCTGAAGCGCGACAATGGCGGAAATGTAGGTGGCGAAAGCGCATCGCCGGCGCAGCAGTCGCTGTCGACCGCCGCCGAAAACGCCGGCTATGAAACCATATTCGACGAAAAGGCGCTCGAAGCCTGGATTGCGCGCGCCCGCGAGCGCGGCGTTGTCGCCGTCGACACCGAAACCGACAGCCTGAACGCCATGCAAGCCAATCTTGTCGGCGTGTCGCTGTCGACCGAACCGGGCCGCGCCTGTTACATCCCGCTTGGCCACGGAGTGAAGGGTCTGGGGTTCGACGACGAAACTATCTCGAAACAGTTGCCGCTCGACAAAGCGCTTAAACTGTTGAAGCCGCTCCTCGAAGATCCGGCTGTCCTTAAAGTTGGGCAGAACCTCAAATATGACGCGCTGGTGCTGTCGCGCTACGGGGTCGAGATTACGCCGTTCGACGACACCATGCTCATCTCCTATGCGCTCGATTGCGGGCGCGGCGGCCACGGCATGGACGATCTCGCCAAGCGTTGGCTCGATTACGACACTATTAAATTCTCCGACGTAGCCGGCAGCGGCAAGAAGCAGAAAACCTTCGACGAAATTCCGATCGACAAGGCGGCCGGCTACGCCGCCGAAGACGCCGACGTGACGCTGCGCCTTTACAATGTCCTGAAGCCGCGCCTGTCGAGAGAGGGAAAGACCGTCGTCTACGAAACGCTGGAACGGCCGTTGGCGCCGGTCATCGTCGCCATGGAACGCGAAGGCGTGAAGGTCGACCCGAAAGTCCTGTCGCGGCTCTCGGCCGATTTCGCCCAGCGCATGGCCGCCCATGAGGCCGAGGCGCACAAGCTCGCCGGCGAGGAGTTCAACCTCGCCTCGCCGAAGCAGATTTCCGAAATTCTCTTCGGCAAACTCGGCCTGCCCGGCGGGCGCAAGACCGCGAAAGGCGCCTGGTCCACGAAGGCCGATATTCTCGAAGACCTCGCCGCGGAAGGCCACGAACTGCCGCGCGTCATTCTCGACTGGCGCGGGCTTTCAAAGCTGAAAAGCACCTATACCGACGCGCTGCCCGGCGAAATCAATCCGGAAACGGGGCGCATCCACACCTCCTATGCGCTTGCGGCGACGACCACCGGCCGGCTCGCCTCGACCGATCCGAATCTCCAGAACATTCCCATAAGGACTGAGGATGGCCGCAAGATCAGAACCGCCTTCATTCCCGAAAAGGGTAACGTGCTCGTCTCGGCCGACTACAGCCAGATTGAATTGCGGCTGCTGGCCCATATCGCCGACATCAAGGCGATGAAACAGGCCTTTGCAGACGGCGTCGACATTCACGCCATGACCGCGTCGGAAATGTTCGGCGTTCCGGTCGAGGGGATGGATCCATCGACGCGCCGGCGCGCCAAGGCGATCAATTTCGGCATTATCTACGGCATTTCCGCCTTCGGTCTCGCCAACCAGCTCGGCATCGCGCGCGGCGAGGCGAAGGATTACATAGAGGCTTATTTCGAAAAGTTTCCCGGAATTCGTCAGTATATGGATGAAACGAAGGAATTCGCCAAAGCGAACGGCTATGTGGAAACGGTGTTTGGCCGGCGCACCTATGTGGGCGGGATCAACGACAAGAACCCCGCCATGCGCGGCTATGCGGAGCGGCAGGCGATCAATGCGCCGCTTCAGGGCGCGGCCGCCGATGTCATCCGCCGCGCGATGATCTGCATGCCGGCGGCGCTTTCAAGGGCGAAGCTTTCGGCGCGCATGCTCTTGCAGGTCCATGACGAGCTCATTTTCGAATGCCCGAAAGCCGAAGCCGAAGAAACCTGTGCGGTTGCGGCGAAGGTGATGGCGGGCGCGCATGAGCCGGCGGTCGCGCTGTCCGTGCCTCTCGACGTCGAGGCGCGCGCCGGGCGCAACTGGGACGAGGCGCATTAAGACGAACCGGCCCGAAAGAGAGGTCTTATGGCGCGCGCGATCAAGGCGGTCGTTTTCGACATTATCGAAACGTGTTTTTCACTCGAGCCGCAGCGTGCGGCGATGGCTGAAGCGGGGTTTTCGCCGGGCGCGTTCGACATCTGGTTCGCACGCTCCCTGCGCGACGGGTTCGCGCTCGCCGCTTCCGGCTCCTTCGCCAGGTTCCGCGACGTATTGGCGTTCAATCTCGACGAACTGGCGGCGCAGGAAGCGCTTGTCCTGTCCTCGGAGCGCCGCGACGCGCTGCTCGCCGGGTTTGCTAAACTGCCGCCGCATTCGGATACTGTTCCGGCCTACACTCTGTTGCATGAGGCGGGTTTTCGCCTGTTCGCGCTGAGCAATGGAGCGACGGCGGGAACTTCAGCGTTGCTCTCAAATGCAGGAATCGACGGTCTGGTCGAGAAAATTTTTTCGGTCGAGGACTGGGACGCGTTCAAGCCGCAGCCTGAAATCTATCAGCGCGCCGTCGCCGCCGCGGAGCTGCATCCCGGCGAGGCGGTGATGGCCGCCGCGCACGCCTGGGACGTGCACGGCGCCAAGGAGGCCGGGCTAAAGGGCGCGTTCGTCGCGCGCGGACAGCGCTATCCGGCCTTCATGACCGCGCCGGATTTCACCGGCGAGACGCTGGCCGATGTGGTGCAGCAGATTGTGAGAGCAAGAGCCTAAAGCGACCGCTCTGGAGGCAACAACGGCGCCGCCGGTTCAAGCGTGATTTCAATGCGGCGGTTGCCGGCCCGATAGGGGTCTTCCGGATAGAGAGGATCGGCCGCGCCGCGGCCCGTCACCCCGGCGATGCGCTCGGCGGGAAAGCCGGCTTCCTCGAGAATGCGCCGGGCGGCGTTTGCGCGCGCCGCAGTGAGGTCGAAAGGCGAATAATTCGCGCCCGAACCCGTTGCGTCTGCGTGGCCCTCTATGGCGATGCGGTTGGGCAGGGGCGCGAGAATTCTTGCGGCTTCTTCAAGCAGCGCGCGGGCCCGCGGTGTCGGTTCGGCGGCGCCGGTTTCGAACATGGGCCGGCCTTCCGTGTCCACGAACACCACCTGCAGTCCGTCCTCGACGAGGCTAACGGTTACCGCATCGGACGAATCCTTCAGGAGCGGGTGGGTGAGAATGGCTTTCTCGAACGCCTCGCGGATTTCTTCGAACCGGCGCCGATCGGCGTCGGCGGTCTCAAACGCGCCTTTGCGGCCTTCCGCGCCGGCCGCAGGCCGCGCGGAAAGCGTTTCCACAAGGCCGCTGGCGCTAGGCATCGGGGTCGGGCGGATATTGCCCGGCTGGCGCTGTTCAGGCGTTCCCTCAAGCTCGTAGTCGCCGGCGTAGCGGCGCTTCTCCGCAACGCCGAAGGCGTCGCGCATCGAGCCGGCGACCACTTCGAGCTTCACCTGGTCCTGGATCGAATAGGAAATGATCAGCACAAAGAAACAGACGAGGATCGTCATCAGGTCGGCGTAGGTGATCAGCCACCCGCCGGCCGGCCGCGGTCTGCTGTCGCGCATCATCATGCCGGCGCCGCCGCGAAGGGACCGCGAGCCTTTTCGGGCAGATAGACGATCAGCATGTCGGTGATCGCATCGGGCGAGCGGCGGTCGGCCACCTGACAGAGCCCGTCGATGATGAGCGAGAGATTGGTCTCCTGCGCCTCGAGCTTCAAGGCAAGCTTGTCGGCGACGGGGAGCGCGATCACGTAGGCGACAAGCGCGCCGTAAAGCGTCGTCAGGAGCGCTATCGCCATCGACGGGCCGATGGTCGACGGGTCGTCCATGGTCCAGAGCATTTTCACCAGACCCACAATGGTGCCGATCATGCCGAAGGCGGGGGCGGCTTCGCCGATAGAGCGGAAAATCTTTTCGCCTTCCACCAGCCGCTGGATCTCAAGTTCACGCTCGCGGGTGAGTTGCTCGCGCAGATGATCGGTTGGCAGCCCGTCGGCGATCATCTGTTTGCCGCGAGCGAGGAACGGGTCGGAAACGGCGACGCGCTCGAGCCCCATCGGACCCTGCCGGCGGGCGATATTGGCGAGCCCGCGCACTTCTTCGAGAAGATCGCGCGGGGCCTTCTGATGATTGAGGAATGCGATGCGCGCGCCGGTCAATAGCGCAGCGACCACCTGGTTGATGGGAAACCGCAGCACAGTGGCTGAAATCGCCCCGCCGATGACGATCAAAAAGCTCGGCGCATTGAAAAACACCGCCACCGCGCCGCTCATGGCGATGGCGAGACCGACGACGAAGAACCCGGCGACGATGCCGCCGATAGTGGCGAAGTCCATACGCACTGGGCGGGCGCCCCTTAATTACAGATCCTGGACCAACGCCGGTACGGTAAAGGAGCGTCGTAAAGAGGGGGCTTAGGCGACGTTTAAAATGCCTCCTATCGCCGTCACAATCGTTTGAAATTAGCGGGTTTCAGCTCTCAACCCCAGGGGCCGCGGCGGGGCGCCTCGAAAAGCGAAGGGCCTTCGTCGAGCGGCCGGCCTCCGCCGCCGGCCATTTCCAAAAGCCGGTCGATGCGGTTCCGGGTCGCCGGGTGGGTCGAAAACAGATTGTCGCGACCGCGTCCCGAGAGCGGGTTTATGATCATCAATTGGCCGGTTTCGGGATGGCGTTCGGCGTAGGCGTTGGGAATGCGCGCCGCACCGCGGCTGATCTTGTCTAGCGCCGAGGCGAGCCAGTCCGGCCGTCCGCAGATCTCGGCGCCCACCCGGTCGGCTTCGTATTCGCGCGTGCGGCTGATCGCCATCTGCACGAGCGCCGCCGCCATCGGGGCCAGGATCATGATCGCCAGCGCGCCGATAATGCCGCCGCCATTGTTGCGGTTGCCGCCGAAGAAAAGGGCGAAATTCGCCAGCATGGTGATCGCGCCGGCGATCGTCGCGGTCACCGTCATGGTCAGCGTGTCGCGATTTTTCACATGCGCCAGCTCATGCGCCATGACTCCGACGATTTCCTCGTCGCTCAGCATGCGCAGCAGGCCCGTCGTTGCTGCTACAGCAGCATTTTCCGGGTTGCGCCCGGTGGCGAAGGCGTTGGGCTGATCGGACGCGATAACATAAACCTTTGGCTTCGGCAGGCCGGCCTGGACGGCGAGCGCGCGCACGATATCGGCGTAACGGCGCACCGCGCCCGAGGCGTGGTTTTCGTCGACCGCTTCGGCCCGGTACATCCGAAGGACGATCTTGTCGGCGTTCCAGTAAGCGAAGAAATTCATTCCCGCTGCGAAGAGGAGCGCCAGAACCATCCCGCCGGCGCCGCCGAGCAGATAGCCCACAGCGCCGAACAGCGCCGTCAAAGCCGCCAAAAGAATGCCTGTCCTGAAAACGTTCATCGCTTGCCGCTTCCTTTGCCTGAACCTCCGCCTGTTCTATATGTGGGCCCGCGCAAGAGCTTCAATATGAGCAAAGATCCCGAATCCGCCGCCGACGCGCCTGAAAAGACGCTGCCGCCCGCCGCCCGCCGCGCGATTGAAGAGGCCGAAGCCCGCCGCAGCGCTGCGGCAAAGGAAAAACGCCCGAACGAAATCGGCGGTCCGAAAGGCGCCGAGCCGACCCGCTATGGCGACTGGGAGCGGGGCGGGCGCGCGGTCGATTTCTGACCCGGCGCGAACATCCTGCATCGAAGCGCCGGCCGCGCGGCGTTCGCCTTACCGGTAAAACACGGTCTCGTCGCCGGTGAAGGCCCAAGGCTCGGGGAGGTCTATGCAGGAAAGCGCGTCGCCGCGAGCCTCAATCCTCAGGATATCCGCGCCGCCCGGCGCGCGGTCCTGTTGAACGAGAATAATTCCATAGATCTTCGGCCCGACAAAATTGGCGCGCAGGCGTTCGTAACAGTAGACCCTGTCGTCGCGGATTTCGCTGAAAGGACGATTGATCCGCCCGCTTCCGATGTCGAAGGTGAGAAAGTCTTTGGCGGCGGCCGCCCGCTCGTCTTTGAGCATCGGGGCTAGGCCGATGAGGTCCGGCGTCAGCGACGGCAGGCGTCCGTGCAGGGCGAAGATAAGGCGCTTCGGATCGATCGAATCAGCGGCGAGCGCGATGGCGCTGACCTTCGACGTCGTCGCATTGTGAGAGGCGTCGGTAAACCATGCGCCCTGCGCCGTACCCGGAATATCGGCGAGCGCGGCGCGACAGGCGTTTTCTCCTTTCGCACGGCGCATACCCCAGGCGTCGCCGAGCTTCGCCGCCCATTCCTCGCGCAGATCGCCGGGAAGATAGTCGATGGCGCAACGCGCCCGGCTTAAGTCCCTGGTGATCGCGCTGATCAGCGACGCCGGCGCATCGAAGATGTCGGCGCGCGCGTACGGGTTCGAACGATAGCGTTCCGGCCGCGCCATGGCCGTCGGCGCGGCGGCGAGGTCGTGAAGGCCGACGTCGAAACCGTCCGCCGTTCCGATCGCCTCGCCGGCGTAAACGCGCAGCCTTGTCTCAAGCGCGATGTGATCCGGCCCGCCGAGTTCGTTGAAGGCGGCGAGCCCGCCGGCGCGCTCAAGCAATTTGTCGTTGATGCTGTCGAGCCGGTCATAGTAAATCGAAACGTCCTTGCAGGGCATCAGATAGACGGTCCAGGATCGGGCCGCCGCGCGTCCGTCGCCGTCGCGTTCGATGCGCCGCTCGAGCGCGATGATGTCTGCGCGCGCCGGCGCCAGCGCTTTGGTGACGCGTCGCTCGAAAGCGGTCTCGCCCGAACGCGTATTGACGCGCAAGTAAGGCGCCGGCAGCGGCTCGCCCGGCGCGGTGACGCCGCCAAGCGGCGAAACGCTCAACACGTCGGCGGTCGGGGCGAACGGACCCGACAAAGGCGCCTCGCCGATCGGGCAGGCCTTTGAGGAGAGGGAGTCGCGCTCCGGCGCGGCGTCGGCCATCGCCGCCGTTGTTTTCTCCACATAGCGGGGTCCGGCTTCCGGATAGGCGATCAACGCGCCGAACAGCGCCGCCGCGACCAGCACGGCGGCAAGGCGCAGAAAGTCCTCATGCTCCGGCATGGCGATCCCCCGAAATCCCCTGAACCCGCCTTGTCTTCGCCCCCGAACGTCGCCCTCCCGGTCCCCCGAGTCAAGGCGGGACGGCGCTCCGCCGGGGTCCGGCGCGCCGGTGATCCGCCAGGGTGGAAGGGCCGCCGTTATCCGCGCCAGAACGCCGGCGAAAACAGCACGAGAACGGTGAAAAGCTCCAGCCGGCCGAGCAGCATGCCGGCCGCCATAACGAGCTTCGCGCCGTCGGGCAACGATGCGAAATTGCCGGCCGGCCCGACAATGTCTCCAAGGCCAGGGCCGACATTGGCGATCGCTGTACCGGCCGAGGAGATCGCCGTCAGGCTGTCGAGGCCGAATCCCGAAAGCAGCACGGCGAGCGTCGCGAAGGTCGCGAAATAGACGAAGAAAAAGCTCAGCACCGACACGAACACGTCGTTCGTCAGCGGCCGGCCGTTGTAATGGGCGACGAATACTCCGTTCGGATGCGCAAGCCGGCGCGAATAAACCCTCAATGCAGCGAGCGCCACCTGAAACCGGAAAATCTTCATGCCGCATGAGGTCGAGCCGGCGCAGCCGCCGATAAACATTATGCTGAAAAAGAACGCGATAGCGAACGTTCCCCACTGATCGTAGTCCGCGCTCGAATAGCCAGTGCCGGTTAGAATGGAGACGACATTGAAAACCGCTATCCTGAACGCCGTAAAGGCGTCGCTCTCATAATATCCGATAACCAACGGAGAAATTACAATGGTCAAAATTGCGATCGACGTCAGAAAAAATCGGATCTGGCTATCGGCGAAAAATCGCCGCCAGGCGCCGCGCATTACGATTATGAGAAAGATCCCGAACGGCAGACTGCCGACGATCATGAATGTCGCAATAATCAGATCAAACGGCGGGCCGTCTTCCATCAGGAAGGCGCCTATCGATGCGTCCCTTGTCGAATAACCGCCGGTGGACATTGTGGTCATGGCGTGATTGACCGCGTCAAAGGCGGGCATCCCGAATCCCCAAAGCAGTAATGCGCAAAGCATTGTAAAAAAAACATAGATGCTGGTTAGGCCGAGCGAATACTGTCCGGCGTTGGCGATGAATTTTTCAGACGTGTCCCAGGCTTCGATTTTGAAAAGCTGCATGCCGCCGACTTTAAGCGCCGGCAATACGGCAAACGCCATGATGATGACGCCGACGCCGCCGAGCCATTGCAGCATCGATCGCCACAGCAAAAATCCGGGCGGGGCGTCGTCGAGACCGGAAACGACAGTCGAGCCGGTCGTGGTGATTCCCGACATTGCTTCGAAGAATGCGTCAATGTAATTAAGCCCGAGCCTGCCCATCGTGAAGGGAATGGCTGCGAAGGCGGCGAGAAAGAACCAGCTCGACGCCGTCAACAGAAAAGCCTGCCGTGTACTGAGGGATTGAATGCGACCCCATGACGCCGCCGCCGCGCCGCCCCCGCAGAAAACGGAAAGAATGGCGCCGGCCGCGAACGCGCCCCAGTCCGGCCGGTGATGCGGGTCGCGCGCCAGAAGATCGGCGGTCATCGGAATGAGCATCAACAGGCCCAGCACTGCGACCAGCGCGCCTGTCACCAGAAGGACAGGCCGAAGATTTGGCATAACGGTTCAACCGCGCGTGGTTGGCTCAAGTTAGTGGACTTGGCGCAATTCGTGGGGGCTGTCGAGAGAGAATGCGGGGATGTCGACGTCGAAGAATTCGCCGTTTGCGGTTTCCATGCGGTAGCTGCCGACCATCAGGCCCGACGGCGTCGATAACGGCGCGCCGGAGGTGTATTCGAATCCTTCGCCTGGATGAATGACAGGCTGCTCGCCGACGACGCCGTCGCCTTCCACTTCTTCGGTGTACCCCATGGCGTCCGTTATGCGCCAATAGCGGGTGCGCAGACGAACGATCTCGCTCGAACGATTGTCGATGCGCACGGTGTAAGCCCAGACATACCGGCCCTCCATCGGGTCCGACTGGTCCTCGAGATAGTTCGGCGCCACGCTGACGTGAATTCCCCGTGTTATGCGCTCATACATGGCTGCAACTCCGTCCGCGGCCCGCTCGCCCGCGTTAACATTTATTCTATTCATACGACGTCTAACGCCGTCGAGAGATCGTTCCACAAGTCCTCATAATCCTCAAGACCGACCGAAAGCCGCACGAGACCCGGCGTAACGCCCTGCTCGAGGCGGGCTTCTTCGCTGAGGCGAAAATGGGTCGTCGTGCGCGGATGAGTGGCGAGGCTCTTGGCGTCGCCAAGATTGTTCGATACGTCGAACAGGGAAAGCGCATTCAAAAAACGAAACGCCGCTTCCTGACCGCCATCGAGTTCGAAGGCGATCAACGATCCGCCCGCCGTCATTTGTTTGCGTGTAATATCCGCCTGCGGATGATCGGCGCGGCCGGGATAGAGCAGACGCTTTACGGGCCCGCCCGCTTCGGCCAACCGGTTGGCGAGCGCTGCGGCCGTTTCGCACATCGCCATAACCCTGAGCTCCAGCGTTTCGAGCGCCTTTACGAGCACCCAGGCGTTGAACGGGCTGAGCGCCGGCCCGGTGTTGCGCAGAAAGGGCTGCAATTGGTCGTTGACGAAGACGTCATCGTCGCTAAGCACCGCGCCGCCGAGAACCCGGCCCTGGCCGTCTAGATGCTTGGTGGCGGAATAGACGACAATGTCTGCTCCGTGCTCGATCGGCCGTTGCAGGACAGGCGTGGCGAACACATTGTCGACGACGAAACGCGCGCCGGCTTCATGTGCGATTCCCGCGACGGCGGCGATGTCGACGATCTGCAGTCCCGGATTGGACGGTGTCTCGAGGAAGAAGACTTTTGTCTCCGGACGAACGGCGCCGCGCCAGGCGTCCGTGTCGGCGCCGTTGACGAAACTCGTCTCAATCCCGAAGCGCGCGGCGAGATCGCCGGCAACATACCGGCATGAGCCAAAGAGCGCGCGCGAGGAGACCATATGGTCGCCGGCGGAAAGCTGCGAAAAAAGCGCCGCGGTCACCGCCGCCATGCCGGTCGCGGTCGCGCGGGCGTGCGCGGCGCCTTCAAGCGCGGCGAGGCGGCGTTCGAACATCTCGACCGTGGGATTCGAAAACCGCGAATAAATATAGCCCGGCGCCTCGCCGGCGAAACGCGCGGCCGCCTCTTCGGGTCCCTCATAGGCGTAGCCCGACGTCAGGAACAGCGCTTCGCTGGTTTCCTGAAAGGCGCGGTTGAGACCGGCGCGCACGGCTTTCGTGCGCGGGCGCCAGCTATTTTCGTTTCTGGATGACTCATCCGAAGACTGGGGCGACATGGTCGACATCCTTGCCGGTCGTTGCGGGCCCGGCGTCGAAGGCCGAATGGGAACATCCGGCGGCTCCGGCCTTTTAGCGGAGAAGCGTGGCGGCTATAGAACATTTCGCCCCGTCCGGCGCAGCCGCAAGCCGGCCGGCCCAAACCCTGCGCTGAATGCGGACAGGCCGCGGGGTGTAGGCGCGAAAGCCGGCGCCGTCAAGGAAAGGAAACCATATGGCCGAAGCGCGCGAGGCTCCGGGCGTCTTGCCCGCCGAAGAGATCGCAGCATTAATCGAGACGGGCGCGATCCGGCTTGGCGGGCCGCTTGCGCCGAAGCAATTGCAGCCGGCGAGCCTCGACCTGACGCTCGGCGCGCGGGCCTGGCGGATCCGGGCGTCTTTCCTGCCTTCGAAACAGCGCACTGTGGCCGAGAGGCTCGCCGACGGGCTGGTGATGCACGAGATTGACCTTGCGCGCGGCGCGGTATTCGAGCGCGGCTGCGTTTATCTGGCCGAACTCAACGAACGCGCAGCGCTCCACCCCGGCGTCGAGGGCGCGGCGAATCCGAAAAGCTCGACCGGGCGCATCGACGTCTTTGTCCGGCTCGTCGCCGACCGGGCGGACGCTTTCGACGAAATTCCCGCAGGCTATGAAGGTCCGCTCTACGTTGAAATTAGCCCACGGACGTTTTCAATTCTGGCGCGCGCCGGCTCCAGCTTAAATCAGATGCGCTTCAAACGCGGCGACTGCCCGCTCGACGATTCGGCGCTCGGCGCGCTGCACGCGCGAACGCCGCTCATCGACGGGCCAGCCGATATTGACGGCGGGCTCGGGCTGCGCGCTCGTCTTTCGGGAAGCGAAGGCGAAATCGTCGGTTATCGGGCGCGCCGCTACTCAGCGCTTATTGACGTGGACGCGCCGGGCGTCCTGGATCCCACCGACTATTTCGAGCCGGTCGCCGCTCCTGCTTCTGGCTTTATCATTCTTGACCCGGATGAATTTTACATTCTCGCTTCGCGCGAGGCGCTTGCTGCGCCGCCCGACTTTGCCGCCGAGATGACGCCGATCAATCCCGGCCTCGGCGAGTTTCGCGTGCATTACGCAGGATTTTTCGATCCCGGCTTCGGCTGGGCGGGCGAGGGGCGCCCGCCCGGCGCGCGCGCCGTGCTCGAAGTGCGAAGCCACGACGCGCCCTTCGTGCTCGAAGACGGCCAGCTTGTGGCGCGCCTTGTTTACGAGCGCATGGCGGCGCGCCCGGGCCGGCTTTACGGCGAAGACGTGCGGTCGAACTATCAGGGCCAGGGCCTGAGGCTTTCAAAACATTTCAGGACGGGCGGCTGAATCCGACCCTGCCGAAGCGTTACAACGTTGCAGCGATTTATCTGTCGTTCAGCTCGGCGATGATGAAATTGTCGATAAAGCCGCGATAGGCCTGGTTTTTTCTGTGCCAGGTTCCAAATTTGAGAATGTCGATTCCGTTATCAATCGCTGCGGGCGTTGCTTTGACAGAAGCGGCGAAAACGCCGTCGATATAAAGCTGCGTTGCGCCTTTTATGCGGTCGATTTCTAGCCTCACTGAGGTCCAGTCTTGCGACAGCCTGCCCGGTCCAGCGTTGAGGCGATGCGCGTTTTTGTCGGCGTCTTCGAAATAGGTTTCGAAATGGGGCGCATCGCCTTTTGAGATGCTGAAGCTAACATGCTGGATGCGATCCGGTCTCTTGCCGCTGACGACGGCGATGGTCTTGGTCGCGCTGCCCGGGCCATAAGGATTTTCCCAGTCGGCGCGTTTGAAGAAGAACGAGATTGAGACCTTCTCGGCAAGGATGATCTTTTCGTTCGCCCGATATTCAATCCAGCTTCCATCGCCGAGAGGATAGAGCGCCTTGCCGGTCGGTCCGGGCCGGAACCTGGCCTTATTGCTTTCGGGTGTCGGCGCAATATCGGCCCAGCCCAGATTCTCTAAATCGCCTTCAAAGGCCAACTGCACGGCCGCACGGGGATCCGTCTGCGGTTCATAGGAATCGCTGCAGGCGGCGAGCAACAGGGCGGCGAAAATGACGGTGCGTTTCATGGGAGCGCTCCGGAATAATGATCGCATCTCATTACGCCATGAAACCGTTAAGCAATCGCCGAACAGCGCTTATGTAATTATATCTGCTAAACAATTTGCCGACGTGACGCTTTGCTGCTGATGCGATAAATTAACAAAGGGCATCTGTGTTTCAGGGGTCGGGGGCGGTCATGCATTTCATATTTCGGATCATTGGATCGACGCTGCTGCGTTTGATGGCGCCAGCGATTTTTCTTGGCGTTGGCTGGTATGCCGGCGCCAAATACGGCGCGCCGGACTTGATCATCCGCGCCGTCGACGGCGTCGTTAACCGGGCGAAGGCGGTTCTGTCGCCGGTCGTTTCCGAAGGCGCACGCCGCAGCGGCGAACTCGCCGCCGAAGCGGTCCAGCAAGGTTCGGATTATGTTGTCGGCACCGTCGAGGACATGCTCGAAGATTTGGCCGAAGAGCCGGACGCGGAAGAAGAAGAGGATAAAAAAGAGGCCGCCGACGCCGGCGAGAAAACGGCTGAGACGGAACAGGAAGATACAGGCGCCGTTCAGGAAGCTGCAGGGGAAACGACGTCTCCTTCAACGCCCGCTGTTGAGACAGAGACGGCTGCGGCTGAAGGCGGCATCGTTCTTTGCAAAATGCGAATCTCAAACCCGCCGCGGGGCGGCAAGCCCGAACAGAGCATAGGCCGCGCCGATGAAACCGTGAACTATAAGGGCGTCGACTTGCTGCTCATGCCCGCGACAGAAGCATGTCTTTCTTCGGGTTTCGGGTATCGCAACGGCAAACTGCATAAGGGCGTTGATTATTATACAGATGAAGGCGGCGACGTTCTCGCCGGCGGCGGCGGCGTTATTGTCGAAGCGGTCACGCGCAGCGATTACGGCAATATGATCGTCGTCGATCACGGCGAAGGCGTTTATACGCGCTACGCGCATCTGGCCCGTTTCGGCCGCGGCGTTAGCGAAGGCGCAAGCGTCGGGCAGGGCCAGGTGCTCGGCCCGATTGGCCAGACGGGCGCGTCGAGCATCGTTCATCTTCATTACGAAGTGCTGACGGGCGATTTCGATACGCCCGCGAAATCCTTCGGGCTGGAGGCGCTCGATCCGTTCAGTCTTTAGGGTCTGTTGAGCTTCGGCTCCGCCGGCGGGCATTCCGGGACGGCCTTTAGCGCGCCGGGCGTGGGACTGCGCGGGCCATGTTCTGATGGGGATTAATCGCTCGACGCTAAAGCGGCTCAAATGCAGAAAGGGAGCGACTTGCGCCGCTCCCTTCCGCCCTGCCTTGCGACAGGGAAATCGAAGCACACCCCATTTCCAGTGAGAAAACCAGCTGCGCTTCGACTTGACCTTTCAGGCGCGGTTTCCAGACCCGGCCGTCGCCTAAGCCCTTCTATGCCGCGCCTTCCAGATCCGCCTCGCCTTAGTCTCTTCAAGACTTGCGCCTATCCGAGGCTTTGACGCCGCGCGTCGATTTACGGCTGACCCGCCGCTCACGACGATCCCGGTCCCTCATTCGCTCGCCCTTGCGGACGAACGTCAAGGTCAGGCCGCTCAGGCCTGGTGAATGCGCATTGAATCCGCCTGTGATCCTCCTCGCCGGATCGCTTCTGAGCGCAACGTCCGGCCAGCGCACCCCTCCATTCTTCCCGTCTTACCCGCTGCTAGGCAAACACAGCGAATAATCGCCAGGGAGACGGAGCATTGTTAGGGTACAGACTTTTCCGATTGAGTCGACGATTAGTTTTCCCCAAATCGTTTACAACGCAACGAAAAAAGCGAACGCCATCCGTCGCTAAAGTCTGTTACGCCTTTTGGAAAATAACGGACAGGTTGTTCGCCGGCATTTCCACAATGCGCTCAAGGACGAGCCCGGCTTTCCGCGCGCACGGAACGATGTCGCGGTCGAGATCGCGCACGCCCCACGCCGGGCTGCGCGCCTTGAGGCTTCGGCCGAACGCCGCATTAGACTCCGCTATATGCGCGCCGTTGCGCGAAAAAGGACCGTAAAAGAAAAGCTTGCCGCCGCCGCGCAACAGCCGCCCGGCGCCCGCGACAATTCCTTCCGCGGCGGCGAACGGCGCGATGTGGATCATGTTGATCGAGACAAGCGCGTCGAAGGGCGCGTCGTCTTCGACGCCCCAGTGCGGGACCGTCACGTCGATGGCGTGCGGACCCTTGAGATTTTCAAGCCCCGCATGGGCGATCCAGGCGGCGATGGAGGCGCGCGAAGCGGGGTCGGGATCGCCGGCGCGCCACTCGACAAGGGGAAGCGCGGCGGCGATGTGAACGGCGTGTTCGCCGCTCCCGGACCCGACCTCAAGAACCTTCCCCGACTTTGGCATGTGGTCGAGAAATACGGTGCGGATCGGGTCGCGGTTGCGCGCCGCCGACGGTGAAAACAGGCGCGCGCCGTCCGATTCGCGCGCTTCAAGGGCGGCCTCGCCGCGCCGTCCGCCGCCATGCGTCCCATTGCTCATCGTCTCAACCTTGGTGTCTGACCGAAAAATCGCCGATCGGCGATTTTTCGGTAGTCGGCTCCGGCCCTCTCCCCCTCCCGACCACCCATCAAGGATACTCCCGTGGGCGGTCGGGAGGAGGAGAGGGCCGGCCAGGCGACTCAAAATTCGATTTCATCGAATTTTGAGTCAAACTCTTATGCGCGCGAACAGCTTGCGCCGCCGAGGACGCAAAACTTGGCGCAATGCGGATGATTCAGCTTAACCGGCTGCGTTGTCGAGTCGCGAAGACGCGCGCCGAGCTCGAACTGATCCTGATAGGGGATCAGCGTGCAGGCGAGCACGACCGGCGCAGCCGCCCCCTTGCGCTTGGCGATCATGCGGGCGCTGGCGCACATGACCGTCTTGGGGTTCTTGTCGAGAATTTTCCAGCAGGCCGTGGTGATTTCGGGAACGTCCGCGGCCTCGTCCATTTCGGGAAACAGGACGAGGCGGTTCGGGTCGCGCGCGTCAATGCGAACGCCGTGCGCCTTGAACAGCTTCGCAAAGCCTGCGCGGATGCGAAGCTCCGTTTTCCCCCATTCGCCGCGCGTCGCGACAGCGACCGAGAATCTATAGGATGACAGCCATGACAGTCCCTCAAAAGCGGCGTCGAAACTGCCTTCGCCGCGCTCAAGGTCATGGCGTTCGCGCGTGTAGTGATCGAGGCTCACCCGCAAGCACAGCCGCCCGCCATAGCGCGCGCGCAGCCTCAAGAGCCCGGCCTGCATGCGCGGGCGCATCATCGGCCGCATGCCGTTGGTCAGCACCAGCGTTTTGAAGCCCCGCCCGAGAGCATCTTCAAGCATCGTCAGAATGTCAGGGTTCATGAACGGCTCGCCGCCAGTGAAGCCGATTTCCTTCGCGCGCATTGCGCGGGCTTCGTCGAGAAAAGGGCGAACCTCCTTGGCGCTCAGATAGACCAGCCGGTCATTCGACGGGCTCGATTCAATGTAACAGTGCGCGCATTCGATATTACAGAGCGTGCCGGTGTTGATCCAAAGCGTGCGCAGCTTGGCGAACGCTACCGTCGCGCGCGGCGCGCCGCTGGCTGTAATGTCCGGGTGCTCAAATTTCCCCCGCGTCGTTTCCGGCGCAGGCGGCTCGTCAGCCGACATTCGTGTGGCCCCTTCTAGTCCCTGTCCGCGCGCGCACACTATGCGCGAAACACGCCTGATCACGCAACCTTTACGCGGGGTTGTGCGTTCAATTCGGCGTTAGCGAGCAAGTCTAGTTCGGGTCGCGAGCCGGCTCCTCGATCGGCGCGCCATAAATTGCATCGTCTTCATAGCGCACTGGCTCGTCATTTTGTTGCTGTTGCGGATCGACCGGCCTGATCGCCGGCGCGAGCGCCGCCGGCGCGTTGCGATGGGCGAGCGCCCAGACGGCGTTTTGCAGTTTCGCCGACGCCGGGCTGTAGACGTTTTCGCGAATGATGACGTCGGCCGGGCGCACATCGGCGCCGTAATAGGCCCGGTTCCACTTGTGTCGCGCCTTGACGACCGCGCCTTCGAGGCTCAGTCCGCCGTATAGTCCGCGCGAACGCGAGAATGCGAGCACGTCGGTGGTCTGGGCCTTGGCGCCGCCGCCGATCGGACCGGCTGCGATCGAAATGTCGCCGCCGAGCTTCACCGAAGAGGACAGAAGCTGCTCGACGCCGCGCTCGGTCATGATGAGCAGTACGATTTCCGACATCTCGCCGCCGATCTGCAATCCGAAAGAGGCGGTGTTGATCCCGTAGAATGTCGGTTCCGACCAGCCGCCATTGTCTTTTCTGGCCAGCATCACCGCGGCGCCGTGGGATGCGCCCCAGATGAAGCCGGCGCGAAAGGCGCGCGGCACGACGACGATGGCCTTGGCGTCGTCCGCTGTCTCCCACAGCGCCTCAAAGGCGCTGTCATTGGTGAAATAAGCGACCGTTTCGGCCGCGCGGGCGACGAGCTCTTCGGCGTCTTCCTTTTTGCCTTCCGCCGCAGCCGGGCCGGCGATGAGCGCGGCTCCTAGAATGGCGGCGAAAATCCCCAACAGCCGTTTCGTCATTATCGGCCTCCTTTTCTCCTGTTCCGGCCCCGGCTGGCGGCGGTTGCGCGCTACTGGGATCCGGCTGGCCGGGTCCCGCGCCCTGCGCCTTCTCGGCGGGCGCGCCCGGCGGTTGATCTCACGGTCTTCGATCGGCCGCTGCTTGAATATACCGTTCGCCGGCCGGGGAATATGGCGTCCCTGCGGCGAGCGGATGAAATCTTGGAGAGGTTTGCGCGCCGCGTCGAGGGGTTTTGCATAGATCGTTTTGAAAACGGATCGATTTGGCCGCTCGGGAGGCTGCGGCGGGAAGCCGGAAAGTGAATCAGGCCGCGGGGCCGGCTTTTACGCGCGTCCGGGCGGCGCATTTTCCACGCTCCGTCCCGTCTTGACCTTTCGAACTGTGCGGGCGAAAGAATTCGCCTCCCTCGCGGGTGTAGCTCAATGGCAGAGCAGAAGCTTCAACGACTTCCGTTTTCGACGCGGGCAGCGGTGCCGCATTGGCGGAGATCGGCGGGTGTTTCGCCTTCTGGGCATGGCTGCGGCTTG
>JBHHVZ010000033.1:0-28763 GCA_046756245.1 Parvularculaceae bacterium | reverse complement strand
GACATTTTTTCAATGGGGCCGATAAGCAAGCAAACTGGTTCTATGATGCCGCCAGCTCGTATGGGGCTATTCTCGGGACGGCGAACGTAATAGCGTCCAGTATTCTTAGTTTGCTCCCTGTATTTGTTGCCAAACTCTCCGGACAGGCCGTGAATTTGATTCATGACCTCATTTTTTAGATTGTCAGGAATTTCATCGGGCACACCAAATCCTGCTGAATATGAAGTTACTTCATCAGGTAGAATCCAATTCCCATCCTGATCCCGGTACGTAGCATGCGTCACCATGCCCTGGGTGAACAGGCGGGCGAACGGTTCGTCTACGGAATGATGGCCGGTCTTGCGCATCGCGCGCGAAAACCACCGCGCATAAAGCAGGTGCAGGATAGCGTGCTCGACGCCGCCGATATATTGATCGACCGGCAGCCAGTAATCGGCGTCTTCCTTGTCGACCGGCCTGTCGTCGCGGGCGGCGGCGAAGCGGGCGAAATACCAGGCGGAATCGACGAACGTGTCCATGGTGTCGGTCTCGCGCCGGGCGGCCCCGCCGCATTGAGGGCACTCGACGTCGAGGAACGACGGCATCCGCGCCATCGGATTGCCGGGCTTGGCGAATTCCTCCGCATCGACCTCGGGGAGCGTCACCGGCAGGTCTTTTTCCGGTACCGGCTGAACGCCGCATTTTTCGCAATGGACCGCCGGGATCGGGCAGCCCCAGTAACGCTGGCGGGAAACGCCCCAGTCCCTGAGGCGATAATTGATCGCGCCCTCGCCCAGCCCCGTCTCCTCGACGCGCTCGATGGCGGCGGCGATGGCGTCTTCGACGCCGAGCCCGTCGAGGAAATCCGAATTGAAGATCGTTCCGGGCCCCGTATAGGCCTCGTCCCCGATTGCGAAGGATTCGGGGTCGGCGTCCGGCGGCAGGACCACCGGGATCACCTCGAGGCCATACTTTCTGACGAAATCGAGGTCGCGCTGGTCGTGGGCCGGGCAGCCGAAGATGGCGCCCGTGCCGTAGCCCATCAGAATGAAATTGGCGACATAGACTGGGAGCGTCTTGCCCTCGATGAACGGGTGCTCGGCCCGCAAGGGAAGCGCCAGCCCCTTCTTCTCGGCCGTTTCGATGGCCTCTTCCGACGTGCCGGCCTTCTGGCATTCGGCGATGAAGGCTTCGACCGTCTCATCGGTTCTGGCGAACTGCGCCGCCAGCGGGTGGTCGGGGGCGACCGCGATGAAGCTTGCGCCGAACAGCGTGTCGGGGCGCGTCGTATAAATTTCGACGCCGTCGGCGCCGTCCGGCGATGTCGTTCCGCCAGCGAAACGGAACTTCATTTTCAAGCCCTTTGACTTGCCGATCCAGTTCCTTTGCATGGTCCGGACATTGTCCGGCCAGCCGGCCAGCCGGCCGTCGTCGAGGGCGGCCAGAAGGTCCTCGGCGTCATCGGTGATCTTGAAAAACCATTGGGAGAGCTTCTTGCGCTCGACCGGCGCGCTGGAGCGCCAGCCCTTGCCGTCGATCACCTGCTCGTTGGCGAGCACGGTCATGTCGACGGGATCCCAGTTGACGAAGCTCTCGCGCCGTTCGACCAGCCCGGCTTTCCAGAAATCGATGAACAGTTTTTGCTGGTGCCGGTAATATTCGGGATCGCAGGTCGCGAGTTCGCGGCCCCAGTCGATGGACAGTCCCATCGATTTGAGCTGGCTGCGCATCGCCTCGATATTGGCGTATGTCCAGTCGCGCGGATGTTCGCCGGTCTGCATCGCCGCGTTCTCGGCCGGCAGGCCGAAGGCGTCCCAGCCCATCGGGTGCAGCACGTTGAAGCCGCGGGCGCGCTTGTACCGGGCGACGACGTCGCCCATCGCGTAGTTCCTGACATGGCCGATATGGATTTTCCCCGATGGGTAGGGGAACATTTCGAGGACGTAATATTTCGGCCGGCTCTTGTTGGCGGAAGTCTTGAAGACATCGCTCTCCGTCCAGCGGGCGCGCCATTTCGGCTCGGTTTCCTTGGGATTGTAGCGCGACATGGACAGGGTCTTTCAAACGTGACGCGAATCGAAAAAAAACGGCGCCGAGAGCGCCGTTTCTGGCTTAATCCGGCGGGCGTGTCTATTCGATCGTGTTAAGTCGAAGCTGGCGCGCCCGGGTCAGGATCGCATTCTCGATCTCGCGCGCGGTGGCCGGATTGACGGTGGCGTCGATCCATTCCTCCCCGTTCCGTTCCTGGCGGAAGACCGAAACTCTCAGCGCGTCGGCCCGCAGGGCGCTGTCGAGAATGTAGACATTGGTCTTGAACCGCTCATTGGGCGATTCCGGATTGATATACCATTCCGTGATGATCAGGCCGGAAATCGGGTCGGCCGTGAAAATCGGCAAGAAATCAAGGGTTTCAAGCGAGGCCGCCCATAAATAGCGGTTCACGCTTGTGGCCTGGCCCGAGTCTGAGCCAAGCGAAAGTCCGAGCAGCGAGGCGTTGCGGTCGTCGCTCTTGTTGCCGCCGCATGCGGCCAGAACGGCTGCGGCGCCCGCGATCGCCAAGAGTTTGAAAAGACGTGGATTTGCCGCGTTCATCGATTATGCGTTCCTTAACAATTGGCGATAATGCGCCGGAATTCGTGGCTTTCCTACCACAACCGCATGATTAGACAACTACACCCGCCCTTGATGCTTGATTCTCCACCGCGCAGCGCCATTATCGGTTGCAGGGAGGCCGCCGCCGCCTCGCGGGCGGCCTCATGGCGTTCTGTTATGCGCGAACTGTTTTGTCAAAGTTGCGTCGCGTGAACGAAATTTAAATCGGCGTCTGGCCGATTTATAGGATGATGAACCGCATCCCGCTTGGGACATCAAAGTGGCGATGCGGGATCGGGTGCGAGCGTGAGGACGAATCGATGACGATCGGCAGATTGGCGGCGCTGGGATGCGCGACGGCGGCGTTGACCGCCGGCGGCGCCTATGCGGCCGATCCTGTCGAGATCGAAGTCGACGGCGAGGCGGCTGTTGTCGCCGGCGTCAGCGACGGCGATGCGGACGCCGATCTGGACGCTGAATTCTCCGTAAAAGGATCAAGCGTTCTTGACAACGGCGTCGAAGTGGGCGTTGCGATCGAGGGCCGTCTCGACGGCGACCAGCCGCGCCAGATGTTCGCAGGCGGACGATATTCGAGCCTGCTGATCGGCGGCCCGCGCGGGGTCGGCCCGTTAACGAGCGATGCGTATGTGCAGGGCGCCTATGGTTATGCGCGGGGCGCGTTTGGCCACCTCATCGTCGGACGCGATCAGGGGGTCGGGCGGACTCTAGCCGTGACGTCGCCGACGATTTTCCGATCGATAAACGTTAACGACTGGCGCTCCGATCTGTCCGGGCTCAACGACGTTCATACGGTTAACGATTTTTCAGGCTATTCGACGAAGTTCACCTATCTTCCGCCTGCGAACTTTCTTGGCGGCGTGTTTGGCGGTCTTCAGATCGGCGTTTCCTATTCGCCTTCTTTGAGAAATTGCGGCGAACGCCTTTGCGCGCCGGAGAACGGAATCCTGCTGCAGCCGGACGGCGCGTTGCTGATCGAATCTTCGAAATGGGAAGATGTGATCGAAGCCGCGCTTTACTACCAAAAGGAGCTCAAGCTCGGCGGCGACGGGCTGTTGTTCGGCCTCGGCGCAAGTTTCGTGACCGCGGACGAGGATACGCTGACGGGCTCGCCTGTCTTTGAGGACTACGAGGCGTATTCGGTCGGCGTAAATCTCGCCTATCGGGGCATCACGCTCGGCGGCTCCGTGAAAACCACCAACGCCGGCATCGCGACCCCTAGGGACGAGAACGGATATCTCGCGTTTGACGCCGGCGTCACCTTTGAGACCGGGCCCTGGGGCTTCATGCTGGGCTACGGCCAGTCCGAAGCAAACGCGATCGGCCCCAATCCGCTCGATCCGACGCTGTTTCGCGATACGCAGACCGCGCAGGCGGGCGTCACCTATTTTCTCGGCCGCGGCATCTCCGTCGGCGCCGCCGCGCAATATGTCGAGTCGACCAAGCCGGCGGCGGCGGGCGGGCAGGAAGAAGCCACGACGGTCGTCATCGAAAGCTCCATCAAGTTCTAAGCGCCTTGCTTGGAGGGGATATGCGACGGGGCGGGTCAATGCGGGCTCGCCCCGTTGCTCTCATATAGCGCTGTCACTGACCGCGACTCATTGATCTGAAGAAAATCCTCATCATTCAATGTCGGCCTATAAATTGAATCTCAGACCGTCAGCGAGCGCCTGATATTGCCCGGGCGCGTCAGTTAGGTCCGGAGCGGCTTGCGGAAGATCGCGCGCGCGGCATGAAGGCGCCGATGGCGCCGATTCCCGCCACATTCGGCCCGGCCAGATAACGGCAGGTCCATTCATCGACGCCGCCAAGCGCCAATACGGGCATGGCCGCGCCGACGGCGAGCGCGCTGAATTTCTGGCGGCCGAGAAAAGCGCTTTCCGGATGGCTCTCCGTTGCAAACGCCGGCGACAGGAATGCGATGTCGGCGTCAACCGCTTCGGCCGCGTCCAACTGCTCGGCATCGTGACAGCTCGCCGAGCGCAGCGGAAAATCGGACGCCCCTTCGGGCGGATGCTTGAGGTCGGCGGCGCGCAGGTGAAGGCCGTCGGCGTCAACGGCGCGGGCTAGCTGGGCGTCGGCGCCGATCAATAACAAAAGCGAACGCGCCGCGCAGATCGAGCGCAGGCCGCGCGCGAGCTGTTCGCGCTGCGGCGCCTCATAATCGCGCAGAATGACGGCCGCGCCCGCCGGCAACGCCTGGGCGACCGGAAACGGATCGGGCACGCGCGCGCTGTCGGTCAGAAAGGCGAGCGAAAACGCTGCGCGCCGGACCCCTGATTGCTGTTTGAGCCACTCGGCGGCCGCTGCTAGTTTGCCGGCGCGCTCCCGGAGTCCCTCATGCCTGACGCCGTCCATCGCGACATCCCTGTGGATCCCGTCGCCAATCTCGCCCGGATCAGGCGCCGCCTTACTCAGGCGGCCGCTGCGGCCGGACGCGACGGAAACGCCATCACTATCACGGCGGTCGCCAAGAAGCACGGCCCGGAGCGGATTCTGCCCTTGCTCGAGGCTGACTGTCGCGTCTTCGGCGAAAACCGCGTGCAGGAAGCGCAGGCGAAATGGCCGGCGCTGAAAGAACGCTATCCGGATATAGAACTTCGCCTTGTCGGGCCGCTGCAGTCGAACAAGGCGCGCGAGGCTGTGGCGCTTTTTGACGCGATTGAAACGGTGGACCGGCCGAAAATCGCCCGCGCTATCGCTGTCGAACTTGAACGCCAGGCCCGGCGCGTTTCCCTGCTGGTGCAGGTCAATACCGGCGAAGAGCCGCAAAAGGCCGGCGTTGCGCCGGGCGAGGCGGACGCTTTCATCACTCAGTGCCGGGATGAGTTCGGCCTTAAAATCGAAGGCCTGATGTGCCTTCCGCCCGCTGGCGAAGCCCCGGCGCCGCACTTTGCGCTGCTCGCCAAGCTCGCTGCGCGCAATGGGCTCGCAGCGCTCAGCATGGGCATGAGCGGCGACTTTAAGGCCGCCGCCCAGCTCGGCGCCACCCATGTGCGTATCGGAACCGAAATTTTCGGCCCGCGGCCGACGTAGTTCGCTTCGCGGCTCGCCAGGTCAGCCATTTGACGCTCCGGATGGCGCGGCCGGGATCCTGCGGCGATCAGGGCGCAGTCGCCCATGGTGGAAATCGGCGATTTCGTTCATACCTATGCGACGCGGCGCGAGCGCCATCACGATCGCGCTAACGTGGTTGTGTGGGGCTTGTGATTTCGCTCTTTTGTTGGTTCGAGGTAAGACCCCCCTTCCGGGATAGATCAGGACGGTGCTTCCATATGGCGCGGGCGAAGAGAATTCTTCTTGTCGACGATGATGAACTCCTTCGGGAAACGCTTGTCGACCAATTCAGCCTTCATGACGAATTTTCTGTAGAGCCGGTCGCGACCGCCCACAAGGCGATCGAGCGCGCGAAAGAGGAAGCCCATATCGACCTGATGCTGCTCGATGTCGGCCTGCCGGACATGGACGGGCGCGAGGCTTGCCGCATCATGCGCAAAAACGGATTCAAGTCGCCGGTGATCATGCTGACGGGCGCCGATTCCGAAGCCGATACGATTCTCGGCCTCGACGCCGGCGCGAACGATTATGTCACCAAACCGTTCAAGTTCGGCGTGCTGCTGGCGCGCGTGCGCGCGCACTTACGCAGCCATGAGCAGAGCGAAGACGCGGTTTTCAAGATCGGGCCGTATGAATTCCGTCCCGCCGTAAAAATGCTGGTGACGACGGAAGACAAAAAAATACGTCTGACTGAAAAAGAAACCTCGATTTTGAAATTTCTTTATCGCGCCGGCGGAAAGCCGGTTTCGCGCGACGTGCTGCTCGATGAGGTGTGGGGGTATAATTCCGGCGTCACCACGCATACGCTGGAAACCCACGTTTACCGCCTGCGTCAGAAGGTTGAACCCGATCCCGCCAATGCGTCGATTCTGGTCACCGAGAGCGGCGGTTATCGCTTGGCGATCTAAACTCTCCTGTGATAGAGAGTCAGTCATGACACTGACGATCTATCACAACCCGCGCTGCTCGAAATCCCGCCAGACGCTTGCGCTGCTTGAAGAGCGCGGCCTTGCTCCGAAGGTCGTGCATTATCTGGAAACGCCGCCGTCGCCGGACGAACTTGCAGAAATCCTGAAGGCGCTGGGCGCGGGCCCGCGCGACATCATCCGCGCCAAGGAAGCGCCGTATAAGGAACGCGGCCTCGACGATCCGTCGCTATCAAACGATGCGCTGATTGCGGCGATGACGGAGGATCCAATCCTCATCGAGCGTCCGATCGTCGTAAACGGCGACCGGGCGGCGGTCGGCCGCCCGCCCGAGGCGGCGCTCGATATTCTCTAGTTTTCGGAGGCGGTCTCGGACGCGTCGCTCTCAGCATCGGACGCGGCGTCGCCGCCCTCCTCCTCCGCCGGCGCGAGCGCTGCCGGCTCAGGAAACGGAACGGGGGCGTCGTCCGAAAGCGTCTGCAGATAAGCCAGAAAATCGGCGCGCTGTTCGGCCTTGCCGATACGCTGGGCCATGCCGCCGCCGGGAACGAGCGCCTGCGAGTTTTCCAGAAACGCGTCGAGGCGTTCATAGGTCCAGACGCCGCCGAATTCCTTGAGCGCTCCAGTGTAGTTGAATCCTTCGTGGCCGGCGACCGGGCGGCCGACGACGCCCCACAGATTGGGGCCGGTTTTGTCGGCGCCGCCTTTCTCAAACGTATGGCACGACTTGCAAAGAGCCGAGCGCCGTTCTCCGGCGCTGGCGCTGGCGTTGGCGAGCAGCGTTCCGAGATCGGGGCCGGCCGCCGCAGCCTCCTCTACGCCGCCTTCGGGTTCAAAGGCGATCGGATAGGCGAGCTTGATCTCACCGTCATGACCGGCCTCGCCGTGTCCGCCAAACAGCGTTTCGGTCAAAATAGGCAAGCCGAACAACAGCAAAAGCGCGACGAGTACGGCGGCGGCGATTTTG
Source organism: Parvularculaceae bacterium (assembly GCA_046756245.1). Classification (GTDB taxonomy): domain Bacteria; phylum Pseudomonadota; class Alphaproteobacteria; order Caulobacterales; family Parvularculaceae. Next base: position 21,224 of record JBHHVZ010000033.1, on the reverse strand, counting down.
TTGCCGAAAAGGGGATCGTTCATTGAAACGCTCTGAATTCTGGAGGACAGGGGGCCCGGATTGGACCGGGTTCTAGCGGCCTTCCTCGCGCCGCGCAATGCAGATGGGGCTGATCGCCCCGCGGCGTTTTCACGCGGTTCAGAGCCCGATCGAAAATTGTCTCTACGGGCGCGTTCATTGCAAGACAGACTTTCGCCGGCCCCAAAACGGGCCGGCCCGGGCTCTGAAAATAAGAAAGAGCGCCCGAAGGACCGATTCTCGACGCCGCGCTTGCTTTCCTGCGCTGCGGCGTGCAAATCCGCGGCGAAACCGGGAGACCGCCAGAAATGAGTAAATCCGACCCCTCCCCCGCCAAGCCCGCGATCGCCTTTCAGGGCGAGCCCGGCGCCTATTCGGAGCTCGCCTGCATGCAGTTCGCGCCCGACTGTGCGCCGCTCGCCTGCGCGACATTCGAGGAAGCGTTCGAGGCTGTGCAATCCGGCCGGGCCACGCGCGCCATGTTGCCGATCGAAAATTCGCTCGCCGGCCGGGTCGCCGACATCCACCACTTGTTGCCGGAGGCGGGACTGCACATCATCGCCGAACATTTCCTCCCCATAGAGCACCATTTGCTGGCCAAGCCGGGCGTCAGGTTCGAAGACGTCGAGGTCGTGCGCAGCCACGCCATGGCGCTCGGCCAGTGCCGCGGTTTTTTCGCCGATCACAAAGTGAGGGCGGAGATGGCCGGCGACACCGCCGGCGCGGCGCGCCATCTCGCCGAAAGCGACCATCGCAATGAGGCGGTCATCGCTTCGGACCTTGCGGCGAAAATCTACGGACTTGAAATTCTGCAGGCGAATATCGAGGACGCCGACCACAACACCACGCGTTTTCTGGAAATGGCGCTTGAGCCCGAAGACGCCGCCCAGGGCGACGGCCCGGTCGTCACCAGCTTCGTCTTTCAGGTGAGAAACATCCCGGCTGCGCTCTACAAGGCGCTCGGCGGCTTCGCCACCAACGGCGTCAACATGACCAAGCTCGAAAGCTATCAGCTCGAAGGCTCGTTCAACGCCACCATGTTCTACGCCGACGCCGAAGGCCATCCGCACGACCCGCCGATGCGGCTGGCGCTCGAGGAGCTGAGCTTTTTTTCCTCCTCGCTCAAAATCCTCGGCGTCTACAAGGCCGCAAGGGAAAGGTAGGGACGGGGCGGTTGCAGACAACAACGGACATACGCGCCGGCCGATCCGCAGGGCGGAGAAGCGCATGGCGTGCAAACGCCGACTGAATTGACGCCGCCCATAGAGACCGCTTACGTAATAGCCGGCGCTGCAGGCTTAATCCTGCGTATCCTGACCATCAGAGGGCATCATTTTTCGCAGCGTGACGGCCTTTGAATCCAGATAATTTTTTCTACCGAATGCAGACGGTTGCTGACGCCGAGCCATTGTTGCGCTGCAATGCGCCCAATCTTTCAGAGCGCATGGTTACGGAGCGGGCGCCAATTCCCTATAGTGACGCGCCGGACTTGGGACGATTTGAAATCCGGCTTCGAAATATTGCGCAACCGCGCAATTGAAACCCAAATTGGGGGAGAAAATTATGCTTCACGTCGCCTTTGTCGCATTAGCGGCGGTCGCCGCCAGCGACGCATCCTCAGCGACCCTGTCAGGCCAGAGCAGTAACGACGCTGACGCTCTCGTTCTGGCGCAGACCAGAGCGACTACGACACAGGAACGAAAGCCTCGGCGCGTCGCGCCGGTACGCCGCCGAGCTGTTCTGCGCGCGACGGTCGCGCTCGCCGCTTTTCATGATCCGGCGTCGATCGGATGGTATTTTCGCTACGGGCTTACCAGCAACGGCTATAGTTCCGCCTGGGAGACTTACAAAAACCGCGGCTACCTTCCGATCGACATCGAGACCGACCGCATTGGCGGCAGGACGCGCTATTCCGGCGTTTGGCAAAAGAACGAAGACGGGCGCGGCTGGGTCAGCTATCGCAACCTGACCAGCAGCGGATTTCACGACAAATGGGAGGAATATAAAAACAAGGGTTATCGACCGATCGATCAGGACGCTGAAGTCATAGGCGGATCCGTCCGTTATTCGCTGGTCATGGTCGAAAACAAGGAGGGCGTGAAGTGGGTTTCGAATCGCAATCTCACCAGCGCGCAGTTCAGCCAAAAATTCAATCAGTATAAGGGCGCCTATATGCCGATTGACGTCGACGCCGTCGAGGTCAACGGGAGTATGCGCTATTCGATCATCTGGGTGGAAAACAAGGCGAATACGGGCTGGGTCGAATTGCGGGATATGACTCCCGCAACCTACGGGCAGAAATTTCAACAATACCGCAGTCAGGATTACCGCGTCGCCGATCTCGATTGCTATAGCAACAACGGCAATCTGCGCTATGCGGCGATCTGGGAAAAGAACAAGCCCGGGCGGGCCTGGGCCGCAAGGCGGCAAATGTCAGGCAGGGGCCTTGCGAACTGGTGGAAGAAATACCGCGATCAAGGCATGCGCGTCATAGATATCGAAGTCTGCCCGGCGAAAAGCGGAGGCGGCGTTCAGTACGCCGCGGTCTGGCGTGAAAACGAAAGCCGCTATGACTGGTCCGGCCGAACCAGCGCGGAAAACGAAGTGAAAAAATATGTCGACAATTCGGATGCGCCAAGCGTCGGCGCGGCCATCATGCGCAACGGCCAACTCCTGTTTCGCGGCGGCGCCGGCGAGGCGGACACCCAGAACGGCGTCTGGGCGCATGGCGGCACGATTTACCGCCTGGCGTCGGTTTCCAAGGCCGTCACAGGCGTGCTCGCCTACGACATGGAGGAAGCCGGCCTCATCGACCTCGATGATCGAACGGACACGATCGTCTCCGGCCTCGGGTCGAACCACGCCCACACGGTTCGCCAGCTCGTTCGAATGGAGGGCTGCGTTTCGCATTACCAAAGCGATGGCGTCAACGATAACGCAACGCAGGTGAAATATACGACGGCGCAGTCAGCGCTCGACAATCATATGGGCGGCGCAATCAAGACAAATGGGTTTATCATTTCCGGATGCTCGACAGGCCAGTACAATTATTCGACGCACTCCTACGTTCCGGCCGCTGCGGCGCTCGAAGCGAAGGGAGGAACGTCCTTCGCCAACCTGCTGAAAACGCGGATCAGCGATCCGATGAATCTCGGCACGCTGCGCGTCGAGTCGCGCACGTCGCCCGATCCCAGCGGCGAACTGGCGGAGGTCTATGCGAATGGCGGCCGGGTCAGCGACGTGAATTTCCAGAACATCACCTGGAAAATGCCCAGCGGCGGCATGGAATCCTCCGCCGCCGATCTCGCCCGGTTCGGCGACGCCGTCTTGCGCAATCGCTATTTTCCGCAGACGACACGCGACGCCATGTGGAACGGGACGCAAAACGGCCGGGCCGGCGGCTGGACCGTCAGCGGCGTTCAACGCTGGAAAACCGGCGGGCAGCAGGCGTCCGACACCTATATCGTCATCGACACCAATACCGGCGTGACCGTCGTCGTGCTGGCGAATTTAAGCTCGCCGTCGATCGACACTACGACGCTTGCGAACACGCTTTTAGGCATCGCCAACGCGAATTGAGGCCAGCGTTTCACGCAATATAACCGGCGGCTCAATGAGCCGCCAGTTATATTGATCGCTCCGCGGCTTAAATCTCGCCCGCCCATCTCTCGATCAACTGCCGCGCAATGGTGAATTTCGGCGGCAGGAAGATGCCGTGGCGCGCTTCGCCGGCGAGGAGCGCCCTGACGTCGTCAATAGACACCCAGCGGGACTCTTCGATTTCATCCGTATCAAGAGTAAGGTCGCGGCTTTCGGCGTCGGCGAGAAAACCCATCATCAGCGAGCTCGGAAACGGCCAGGGCTGGGAGAACTGATAACGCACGTCGGTAAGCCGCACGCCAACCTCTTCATAAACTTCACGAACGGCGCATTCCTCCGGGGTCTCCGCCGCCTCGACATAGCCGGCCAGCGCAGAAAGAAACCCCGGCGGGAACCGCGCGTTGCGTCCCAGCAGGCAGGCGTCTTCGTGCGCGGCCAGCACGATCGCCACCGGGTCGGAACGCGGGAAGTGCTCGGCCCCGCACGCCTCGCAGCGGCGTTTGCCGCCGCCATTGATCATCACGGTCTCGCCGCCGCAGCGTGCGCAGAACCGGTGATGGCGATGCCATTCGAAAAGCCAGCGCGCATGCCCGATGATGGCGGCGTCATCGCGCGAAACGACCCCCGCGGCGGCGCGGATCGGCGCGTACTCGCCGATATCGGCGAAGGGCGCCGCGCTCCGCTCTTCCGCCGCGCCGGATGCGTCCACCGCGAAGTAAGCCCGTCCGTTCTTTACGCCCAGCAAGACAACCGGCGCGCCTTTCGGGAATTCGGAGAGCGCCGCGGCCGACAAAAACGCCGCCTTGCCGTCGACGACAAACGGATCGCCGCGCCACAGCGGCGCGAGCAGACTTTCGGGGTCTTTCAAACGTTCAGCGACAAAGCCGGTTAGATCCTTCTCATTGTTCAGCCGCTCAAGCGGCGAGCAGGCGAACCAGTTGGGGTTTTCGCGCGGTTTCATGGGCGCTGTCTTACGCGGGCGCCGCCGCCGGGCGCAACATTCAGGCGCCGCTGAGGCTCTTTCTGCACAGCGCCATGATGACGACCGCGAACGCCCAACTCACGCATGCTGAATAAAACAAAGCGGCCGAGAACGCCGTCGGCGCGCCGCCGCTCCATTCAACCGGCGTTTCAATTCCCAGCGGCGTGAAGAGATGAAAAAAGATCGCGCCGGACATGACGGCGAAAGCCAGCGCCGCGCCGGCGAATTGCGACTTGCCGATCAGGGTCTTCGGTCCGGTCAACACAAGAATGACAGGCAAGCCGATCAGCAAAAGCGAGGCGAAGAGCTCCGCCAGCCCGGTCATCCACGGCCCCGCCGGATAGAAAAGCTCGATCCCCGACCAGTCCCTCAGCGTCGTGAAAATATGCTGCGGCGTCGGGTGACCGGTGAATTTGAAGCGCAGCGAATCGAGAAAAACGCCCGAGATGAAAACCCCGCCGCCCCAAACCAGAATTTCAGGCAGGATTTTGACGATCCGGTTCATGGCCGCGCTCCGTTCAATTCGCGCCGTCCGCTTCCTTCAGCCCGATAGACGCACGCCTGCCCGCCACCCATTTGTTAAAGGCGGCGTATACCCTTTCGATGGCCTCGACTTCAGTCGGACTTAAGTCCGGATGGTAGGTTTCAAAAATCAAGACCACGCGTTCGCGATCCGACCGATTCCAGACTTCATGTTCAAAACTGTCGTCAAAGGCGATGATCCTGCCTTCCTCCCATTGATAAAACTCGTCGCCGACGCGAATTTCACAACCCTCTGGAACAATAAGGGGCAGATGAACCGTCAGACGGCTGTTCGTCAGGCCGTAATGAGGCGGGATGTGAACGCCCGACTTCAAGCAAGAAAAAAACGTCTCAAGCGGAACGCCGTCCCTGCACACAAGTTTGGCGGCGTTCAAGGCGTCAATCGTTTTCGGAAGGGCGCTGGCTTCTTTTGTCGTTTCAGCATTGAAATGAATATAAAGGGCAGACCAGTCCAACTTGCCCCTGAGCTTTCCCCAATGCTCGCCCTCGACGTCTTCAGATACGTACGGATGTTGCTTTACGTTTTCGGAGACGGCCTTTTCAAATTCGCGCCGGATCTCCCGATGCGCGGCTTCGATAGCTCCGACCCAGGGAAGCATGTCATTCGGCGTGACCGGCCTAATGGGCAGGTCGGGCATGTAAAAAATCTGCGGGCGTTGCTTTGGATCGCGACACTTGAAAGACTCGACAGCGTAATGCGGCCAGACGCCGGCGCGCACACGGTCGAGATCGTCATGATCAAGGGTGCGCGCATAGTCATCGATTGTCTTTCTGTGGAGCGACGTGAAATGATTTCGAATGGCGGCGTCGGCGCGTTCGGAATGCGCGCGCAAATCGCCGTCTGCTTCCGGATGCAGCCGCACTCTGCGCAGAGCAGGGTTGGCGTCGTCGCCGAGCGTCCAGACGGCGAGCGCTTCTTCCGCGCGCCCCGCCCTGTCCAGCGCGGCGCCGGCGTAAAGCGCAAGCGGTGCGTTGGTCGGATCCTCGCGAAACGCTTCGAGAAATTCATCGGGCGAGTGCAGTGTAATATCCGGCATGATCGATCATTTTACTCCTCAATCGGGCAAAAGATGGCCGCCGCGGGATCGAGAAAGCAAGCCCAAATTCCTCCGTGCGGCTCCTTGCATTTGCTTTCAAGAGCGCAGATATTCCGCCGCGGAAGGCTGGCGGACGGGCCCCTCGCCAACCCGGTCAGGTCCGGAAGGAAGCAGCCGTAACGAGTTCCGGCCCGGGTCGTTTCAGCCTTCCACTCTTCATACGACGCTCTTGCTGACCGTACCCAATGCGCCGCAGGGAAGAAAAGCCTTGCCTTTCAATGTCGACCATAGAAAGGCGTCTCAGGTCGTCAGCGAGCGCCTGGCGTTAGCCTCCCCGCCGTTTTCCCCAAGAGCTTTCGCCGCGCCGCGCGAACCCGCATAATGGCCTGATGACCGATTTCTCCGCCGCTGACGAGCCGGAAACCGGCCCGCGCCAGACGTCTGCGCGCGCCGCCGCCGCCTATCAGGTGCTGGCGCGCAAATACCGGCCGCAAAGCTTCGACGACCTGATCGGCCATGAAGCGATGGTCAAAACCCTCAAAAACGCTTTCGCCAGCGGGCGCATCGCGCACGCCTATGTGCTCACCGGCGTGCGCGGCGTCGGCAAGACGACGACGGCCCGCATTCTCGCCCGCGCCCTCAACTATATGGGCCCAAACGGAGAAGACAACGGCCCGCAGATCGACATGCCTGAAGAAGGCCGCCACTGCCGCGCCATCGCCGAAAGCAGACACACTGACGTTCTCGAAATGGACGCAGCCTCGCGCACCGGCGTCGGCGACATTCGCGAACTGATCGAAGGCGTGCGCTATGCGCCGGTGGAGGCGCGCTACAAAGTCTACATCATCGACGAAGTGCACATGCTGTCGACCCAGGCCTTCAACGCATTGCTGAAGACGCTCGAAGAACCGCCGCCGCATGTGAAGTTCATTTTCGCGACGACGGAAATCCGAAAACTGCCGGTGACGGTGCTGTCGCGTTGCCAGCGTTTCGATCTCAGGCGCATTGATCCGGGCAAACTCGCCGACTATCTCCAGTCCATCGCCGGGAAGGAAGGCGCGAATGTCGACCCGGAAGGGATCGCGATGATCGCGCGCGCCGCCGAAGGCTCGGTGCGCGACGGGCTGTCGCTTCTCGATCAGGCGATCGTTCAGCACGCCGCCAGCATCGGCGAGGGCGAGAACAACAGGACTGTCAGCGGCGAGGAGATCCGGGCGATGCTCGGGCTGGCCGACCGTACCCGGACATGGAGCCTCCTTCAGACGGCGCTTCAGGGCGACGCGAAGACCGCGCTCGCCTTGTTTCGGGAGCAATACGACGCGGGCGCCGAGCCGTCCGTGGTCCTGCGCGACATGCTCGAACTCGTGCATCTGGTGACCCGCGTCAAGGCGGCGGGCGCCGAGGCCGCAAGCCACGGTCCCGCCGGCGAGGCCGATGCGGAGCGCGCCCGCACCGCCGCCGACGAGCTCGAGATGAACGCGCTGACGCGCGCCTGGTCGCTCCTGATGAAGGGGCTTTTCGAAACCCAGACCGCGCCCGACCCGGCGGCGGCCGGCGAGATGGCGCTTATCAGGCTCTGCTATGCGGCCGATCTTCCGACCCCGGATGAAGCGCTGCGCATGCTGAAAGAGGGCGGCGCAATTTCCGAAAGCCGCACATCCGCGCCCGCCGGGCCGCCGCGCGGGCCGCGCGCCGAAACGGCTCCAGCAAGCGCGCCTTCCGCGCAGCAGTTGAGTTCGCTCGCCGACGTCGCCCGGCTTGCAGGCCGGAACCGCGACGCCAAGCTCCGGACCGAACTTGAAAGCTACGTACACGTTGTTTCGTTTGAGCCGGGCCGCATCGAAGTCCGCCTGCACGAGCTGGCGCCGGCGGACCTGCCCGGCCGGCTGATGCGGCGTCTTAAAGAGTGGACCGGCGCGCACTGGGTGGTGACGGTTAATGCGCGCGCCGAAGGGTCGGCGACGCTGCGCGACGTCCGCACGGCGGAAGTGATGGCGCACCCCTTGGTGGAAAAGGCGCTTGAGATTTTTCCCGGCGCGGAAGTGACCGCCATCCGCGAAACCGACGCGCCTCCGGCTGCGGGCGAGAACGGAAACGGCGAGACGGCGATGGACGAAGACGCTGCCGGCGAGCCCGACGAGGCGGCCCGCCTTGGCGGCGAGTGAAGCGTGGAAAGGCAAGATATGCACGATTTTGGCGACATCATGAAACAGGCGGCGGGCCTGCAGGAGAAAATGCAGGAGATCCAGCAAAAGCTCGCCGAGATGGAGGCCGAGGGCGTCGCCGGCGCCGGCATGGTCAGGGTGACCGTGAACGGCAAGGGCTATGCGAAGTCGGTCTCGATCGAAAAAGAGCTTTTAAACCCCGACGAGGCCGACATTCTCGAAGACCTTGTCGCCGCGGCGATCAATGACGCCAAGGCCAAGCTTGAGACTCAATCTGCGGAGGAAATGAAGGCGCTGACCGCCGGCCTTTCCCTCCCGCCGGGCATGAAGCTGCCGTTTTAGTTTAGGGGTGCCAACAATGATCCCTGATTATCAAACGTTAATGAGACCTGTACTGGAAGCGTGCGCAAACGGTGAAGTCTCGAACACTCATGTCATTGAGGAGCTTGCAGATAAGTACAATCTTACGGAAGAAGAGCGCGCTGAACTGCTGCCAAGCGGAAAACAGACAACGTTTTCAAACCGCGTGCAGTGGGCAAAATCGTACCTGAAGCAGGCGGGTTTATTGAAATACACTCGGAGGAGTTATTTCATAATCACAGAGAGTGGCAAGAAGGTGCTACAATCTGGAGAAACGATTAATGCGGCGTATCTTAAAAGATTTGATTCTTTTCGTGAATTTCAGTCACGTACGAAACAAACTAAAGAAGACCTTAAAGAAACAGAGAATTCGTTGGATGAAATTTCTACGCCCGACGAGATTATTCGGGCTGCATATAAACAAATCAACAGCGCCTTGGCGGAAGAGCTTCTTGAAAAGGTTCGTTTTGCATCGCCAAAGTTCTTTGAGACCCTCATTGTCGATTTATTCATCGCGATGGGCTACGGAGGAGCGACCGAGAACGCAGGGCGTTCGCTGGGGCAATCCGGGGACAATGGCGTTGATGGCGTGATTGACCAAGATGCCCTTGGCGTTGACCAGGTCTATTTGCAAGCCAAACGATACGCGGGTGGAAATACAATTGGCTCCGGTGCAATTCGCGACTTTTTTGGAGCGTTGAATATACGACGTGCACAAAAGGGCATTTTCGTTACAACGTCTGCATTTAGTCCATCAGCGATTGAAACTGCGAAAGGTTTGGGATCTAGAATAGTTCTAATTGATGGATTTCACCTCTCGCGATTAATGATTCGATATGGAATTGGATGTCGAACAGAAGAGACATTTCATATAAAGAAGCTTGACGAAGAATATTTTGATCCAAGTTAGAAATGCCCGCCTCCGCCATCGGCCCCGAGCTCCAGCGCCTCATCGACCTCCTCGCCAAGATGCCGGGGCTGGGGCCGCGGTCCGCGAAGCGCGCGGCGCTTTACTTGCTGAAAAAGCGCGAGCCGGTGATGCGCCCGCTCGCCTTTGCGCTCGCCGACGCCGCCGACAAGGTCAAGGCGTGCGCGGTCTGCGGCAACTGGGATTCGATCGAGCCTTGCGCGATCTGCGCCGATCAGGGGCGCGACAAGGCGGTGCTTTGCGTTGTGCAGGACGTTTCCGACCTCTGGGCGCTCGAGCGCGCCGGCGCCCACAAAGGCCGCTATCACGTGCTCGGCGGGCTCTTGTCGCCGCTCGACGGCATAGGCCCCGACGACCTCAATATCGGCCGGCTGGTCGAGCGCGCCGGAGAGGAAGACGTGCGCGAGGTGGTGCTGGCGCTTTCCGCCACCGTCGACGGCCAGACCACCGCGCATTACCTCACCGAGCAGCTTGCGGCCTCGGGCGTTTCGGTGACGCGGCTGTCGCAGGGGGTGCCGGTCGGCGGCGAGCTCGACTATCTTGACGAGGGAACGCTCGCCGCCGCCATGAAGGCGCGGCGGCCGCTTTAGCGGTAAATGCAAGAGGATTTCGGATTGAACCGTTGAAGGAGTCGCCTTCTCCCCGCTCTTCCCGGCGAAAGCCGGGATCCATTTCTGACGCAGCCTGGGTCCCGGCTTTCGCCGGGAAGAGCGGGAATTGGGGCGCCGATTTAGTATTCCATGAAACGCTTTTCTGATTGACCCGGGGGAATTCATTCATGTGCGCCGAGGCGCTTTTATCCGGTCTGTGGTATTTCGCCTGCCCGTCGCGCGACATTCGCCGCGGCGCGCTTAAGCGGCGCATTTTCTGGAGCGAACCGGTCGCGCTCGGGCGCACGCAGGCGGGCGACGTTTTTGCGCTTCGCGACGTCTGCCCGCATCGCGCCGCGCCTTTGTCTGAGGGCCGCATCGTTGAGGACAAGGAAGGCGGGCTCCTCGTCGAATGCCCCTATCACGGCTGGCGCTTTCGTGCAGGCGACGGGGCTTGCGCGTCGATCCCGGCGCTTCATTCCGAAAGCGATTTCGACCCCGCGCCCATCGCCGTCAAGCGCTACTCACTGCATGAGGAAAACGGCCTTATCTGGATTTTCCGGCCGGAGGCGCTTGGGTGCCCAAACGCGCCGGCGCCGTCCCCGCCCTCGACCGGGCTTTCCCCGTCCTTCCGCCCACGGATTGTCACGCTTGCCCAGGCCGAAGGCCCTTACGACGAAGCGGTGGTCGGCCTTGTCGACCCAGCCCACACGCCCTTCGTGCACCGGCAGTGGTGGTGGCGCGAAGGCGCGGGGCTGAAGGACAAGGTCAAGGCTTTCGAACCGACGGCGCTGGGTTTTAAAATGTCCGCGCATCGGCCTTCCGACAACAGCCGCATCTATAAAATGCTCGGCGGCGCGACGACGACGGAAATCGAATTCAGGCTTCCGGGCGTTCGGCTCGAGACTATACGCGTGGGCAAGCGCACGATTCTCGGTCTGACGGCGATTACGCCGGAAGACGGGGCCCGCGCGCGCATTACGCATATGATTTTCTGGGATATGACCGTCTTGAGCGTGCTCCAGCCGATCCTTGCGCGCATGTCGGCGAGTTTTCTTTCGCAGGACGCTGCTATTCTCCGCGCGCAGAATAAAAATCTTTCGCGGATGAAAACGACGCCGCTTTATGTCGGCGACCCGGACGAGCCGGCGAAATGGTATTACCGCTTAAAGCGCGCCTGGGTCGAGCGCCCGCCCTCGGGCGCATTCGTCAACCCGCTCGCGCCGGCTGCCTTGCGCTGGCGAACCTGATTCCCGCCGCCGGCGCCGCCCGGCGCGCAGCGATCGCGAAAGCGCCGAGCGCCACGGCGAAGGAAATTGGAAAGCCCGGAACGGCCTCCGGTCCGGGCATGAAAATCGCCGCCGACCAAACGGCTATCATCGAAACCCGCTCGCCCCTGAGCCAGCCGGTTTCGACCGCCTGCCGGGCGACCATCAGCAGCGCCGGGACGAGAATCGCCGTCTCGTAATAGAAGCCGTAGGGAGTCGCGAGGAGCGCCGCGGTCGCCAGCGCGGCGAGCCTGAGCGCCATCGTCTCGACCCGCCGCCAGACCACGAACACATAGGCGCCGAGCGCCGCCGTTGCGGCGAGCTGAACGGCGAGCGCAATGGGCGCCGGCGCGCCCAGCATGCGCGCCGCGCCGAAGGGCGTCGTGAGCTTGTGCAGGGGAAAGATCGACGCCGCGCCCATGCGTTCGCCATGGGCGCCGACCGCATTGACGAAGGCGAACCACGGCTCGGCGCCGAAGGCGGCGACGCTCGCCGCCCCCAGCAGGAGCGCCGTTACAGCCGCCGCGGCGAATGCGCGCCAGCAGCCTGCGGCTGCGAAAGCGACGGGGATGAGAAGCCCGAGCTGCGGCTTCACCGTCAACAGTCCGGCGGCGATTCCGGCGATCAACGGCCGGCGGTCGGCATAAGCGGCGGCGAGCGCAATAAGACTTGCGGTTAATAGCCCGGTCTGCCCGGTGATGACCGCCAGGAACGCGGGCGGCGCGGATACGGCGAAGAAGAGCGCCGCTCTATCAGACCACAGATTATAGACCGTCCATATGAATAATCCTCCGAACGTTACGACCCACAGGCCGTAACCGGCGAGATAGGGAAAGGCCGAAAACGGCTTGACCAGAAGAAACATGGTCGGCGGATACTGCCAGCCGAGCAACATGTCGCTGCGGCCGGAATAGGCTTCCCGAAGCATGGTCGACAGGGTCGTCATGTCATAGATCGCGACCATGTCCGGCCCGCCCGTCGCCAGCGCCGCCGTGTGAAATACAATGAAATCGCCGCCTATGATCGGGCCGTGCCGCGTGACAAGATCAACCGCCGTTGCGATTTCCGCCGCCTGCAGGCTGTAGGCCGTCGCCGCATAGACCAGCGCGAGCGCGATCAGCGAGTATTTCAGCCTGACGGTGAAAAGCGCATAAATCAGCGGGTAGCGTTGCGCGATGAAGCCAGCGATCTTGTTCATGCGCCGCCGTCGCTTTTTCCGGACAATTGAGCGGCCGCAAGGTCAATCCGGCCTGAAGTCCGCAACGAGAAAAGCGCAGCGGGCGACGCCCGCCGCAGGACGACGAAGAGCGCGAGAAGCGTCACCGCGAAACCGAGATGGAAGCCGGATCGGTGCGGGTCGCCCGGCAGGAGCAACGGAATAAGAAACAACCCGGCGAAGGAAAGCTGTTCGAATTTCAGCCAGCCCGACGCCGCCGCCCGCTTCGCCAGAAGCGCCATCGGCAACGCGGCGATCACCAGCTCGTAATAATAAACATAGGGAGAAATGAAGAAGACGCCGACGCACAACGCCGCTGCGCGCAATTCAACGTCGCGTACGCGGCGCCAAACGGCGGCGACCGTCGCCGCCACGGCGAACGCAAGCGTGCCGTGTACGGATAAAGCAAGCGGAGCCGGCGCGCCGGCGAGCATCAGCGCGGCGAACGCCGTCGGCGTCTTGAACAGGGGCATTACGCCCTCGCCGAGCCGCTCGGTGATAAGCGCAGTTCCTTCAGGAAAGCGCTGCCACGCCTCAACGCCGAAAACAGCGAGGCTTGCAAGCGCCAACAAGACGGAGCCGACAGCCGCCCAGCCAAACGCGCGCCAGCATCCGCCGGCCGCATAGGCGACCGGAATGAGAAGCCCGAGTTGCGGCTTCGCCGTCAACAGCGCCGCGCAAAGTCCGGCGGCGGCGGGCCGCTTGTCCGGCAATAATGTTGCGCCGGCGAGCAGGCTGGCGGTGATGAAGCCGTTCTGGCCGGTAATGGCGGCGTTGAAGACGACCGGCGCTGCAAGAATGACGAAAAGCTGCAGCCAGGAAAGCCCCGCCGCCCGGCAAACCGCCGCATAAGCAATAAGTCCGCCGCCCGTCCATGCAGCATAGGCGGGGGCGAAGGGCGTAAAGGCGAACGGCAGGATGAAAAAGAAATAGGTCGGCGGATAACGCCAGTAAAGCCCGTAGGGCTCGTCTGCGGGAAATGTCGTCTGCAGCCAGCCTTCGAAAAAGACGGGGTCGTAAAGTTCGCCTGCATGGCCTTCGACAACGGCGCGGGCGGCGCTCCAGAAGGCGACGAAGTCGCCGCCCAAATGCACGCCGGCAGGCAGCATGAGATTGCGGGAAAAGACGATCTGAAAGATGAAGACGCCGAGCGCAGCAGCCAACACCGCGCCCGCCGCCGCAATGACGTGCAATCGCGTGAACCGGATGTCGAGCCGGTCGAAAACCATTGCGCGCGACGCCATGCCCATGGCCGGTGAAATTAGGATTAACGCATAAATAAAGGATTAGCGCTGAGATGCGCGGGAGCCCGCCCGGAAAGGATCGGAATGCACGACGCCGGCCCAACGCCAGTTCCGCGCGAAGCGCCGCGCCCGGCGCTGTTGTCGGTCGTCTGCCCGGCCTTCAACGAGGAAGACGGGCTTTTGGAGTTTCACCGCCGCCTGCGCCGCGCCATGGCCGCGATCGACCAGCCTTTCGAGACGGTGTTCGTCAATGACGGCTCGCGCGACGGGACGCTCAGCCTGATGCGCGCGCTTCGGGAGCGCCACCCGAACACGGCCATCGTCGATCTCAGCCGCAATTTCGGCAAGGAAATCGCCGTCACCGCCGGTCTTGACGCCGCGCGCGGCGACGCCGTCGTGATCATCGACGTCGATCTGCAGGATCCGCCGGAATTAATCGGCGCGTTGATCGAAGGATGGCGGGAGGGCTACGACGTCGTTTACGCACAGCGCCGGATTCGTCATGGGGAAAGCTGGCTGAAGAAAAGTACGGCGGCGATGTTTTATCGTCTTATGCGCCATACGGGTTCAGTCGGCCTTCCTGAAAACGCCGGCGATTTTCGCCTGCTGAGCCGCAAGGCCGTCGACGCGGTTTGCGCGTTGCGCGAACGCCACCGCTTCATGAAAGGGGTTTTCGCATGGATCGGCTTTCCATCGAAAGCGGTCGTTTATGATCGCGACGCGCGTCATGCGGGCGTAACGAAATGGAGCTATTGGCGGCTTTGGAACCTGTCGATCGAAGGCGTTACGTCCTCGACGCTGGCGCCGCTGAAGCTGTCGAGCTATCTCGGTTTCGCGACGGCGGCGCTCGCCTTTCTCATGGGCGTTTTCTTCATTGTAAAGACGGTCGTCTTCGGCGAAACGGTGCAGGGCTTTCCGACGCTCATCACGGTCATTCTCTTTCTTGGCGGCGTACAGCTTTGCGTGCTCGGCGTCATCGGCGAATATCTCGGCCGCGTCTTCAACGAGACCAAGAACCGGCCGCTTTATTTCGCCAACGAAGTTGCGCCTTCCAACGAGAGTGCGGAAGAAGCGGACACGACCGCGCTCAAAACCGGCCGCGCCGGCGGAGGGATGCGTTGACAGGGCGCATGCGCAGCATGGCGAAAGAGCACGGACGCGGCGCGTTTCTTTTCAGCCTTGTGGGCGTCCTGAATACGGCGACGGATTTCGCCGTCTATGCGGCCGGCGTCTATCTCGGAGTCTTTCCGCTCCTCGCCAATGTCATCGCCTTTATCGCCGCCAATATTCAAAGCTACTGGGTGAACGCCGTCGTCACCTTCCGGCGCGACGGGCGGGCGGCGAAGATGAGCGTTCGCGGCTATTTCCGTTTCGCCGCCGCACACCTGTTCGGGCTGGCGATTTCGACCGGATTCATTCTCGCCTTTTCGAGCGCCGTCGGCCCGCTTCCGGCCAAGCTGGGGGCGGTGGCGTTCTCGGTCGCGTCGAATTACGTCCTGAGCGCGCTCTTCGTGTTCCGCCGCCATGAGCGGCCCGACGCGGGTCCCGGCCCCGCCTGAGGCGGCCCGCCGGGAAAGCGGTTGCATTCGCCCCCGCCGTCCCCGACAACAGAACCTGTTGTCGATGCCGCTCAAAACAGCGCATCGGCGTGGAGGTTCACGAATCGTTCTAGCCTGGCCCCATGATTATTGAGGAGTTGGCCGCGGCGGGCTTCCGTCTGGAGTCGCCCGTTTTCTGGGTCGCGCTGATCGCGCTCGGCGCGGCGGTGTTTTTGTTTGCGCGCGCTGCGCGGCTGCGCGCCCGGCTGGACAAAGCCCGGATTGACCTGGCGCGCGCGAAGGCGCGCGCGGAAGACGCCGAAGCGCTCGAACGAAAGCTTGAAGAAGAACGCAACGCCGTCAGGAACCTCGAAAACGAAGCCGCGGTGAACGCGACAAAGCTCGCCGAACGCGAACGCGCGCTCACCGAGCTTAAGGCGCGCATGGAGACGGAGTTCAAGGCATCGACGGCGGAGCTCTTGGAAGGAGCTCACAAAGCGTTTCTTCAGCGTGCGAACGAAACATTCGAACGCCACCGCGAGGCGCAAAGCGCGGATGCGGAAAAGCGGAAGAAAGCGCTCGATGATCTCCTGAAGCCGGTAAGCGAGACGCTTGTGCGCTACGAAAAAGGTCTCGCCGACATGCGCGCCCAACAGCAAAAGGCGCAGGGCGAACTCGCCGGTCGCATCGGCGAACTCGCCAAGTCCGCCGGCGACGTGCGGATGGAGGCGCAGAAGCTCTCAACGGCGCTGCGCGCGGGACCCAAGACCCGCGGGCGCTGGGGCGAAGAACAGCTTCGCAACGTGGTCGAGATCGCCGGCATGTCGGCGCATGTGGACTTTGTCGAACAGTCCTCCCATGACGACGGCGAACGAAGAAAACAACCCGACATGATCGTGCGGCTCCCCGGCGGGCGCATGATCGCGGTCGATTCGAAGGTTTCGGTGAACGCCTATCTTGACGCGCTCGACGCCGAACACGACGCCGACCGCGCGGCGCATTTCGCCCGTCACGCCAATGATCTGTGGGCGCATGTGAAGCAGTTGAGCGCCAGAGATTACGCCGAAAGCCTGCGGGATTCGCTCGACTTTGTCGTTATGTTCGTACCCGGAGAAAATTATTACGCCGGCGCGATGGAAGCCCGCCCGCAGCTTTTTCAGGATGCTTTTGAAAAGAAAATCCTGATTGCGACGCCGACGACGCTGATCGCGATTCTAAAGTCCGCCGCCTATTACTGGCGCCAGGAAAACGCGGCGCAAAACGCCGAGCGCATCATGAAAATGGGCAAGGATCTTCATGACAGCCTGCGCGTCATGGGCGCCCATCTGACGGGCCTCGGCAATGCGCTGGGCTCGGCGGTGAAAAAATATAACGACGCCGTCGGCGGGTTCGAGCGCCGGGTGCTCGCGCGCGCGCGCAGGCTCGCCGATTATGAACTCCTCGGCGTTGAAAAGCCGATCGAGGAATTAACGCCGGTCGACGAGGCGCCGCGCGCGCTCGCCGGCGACAAGGACATGCTGGCGCCGCCGGATGACGAAGAGGACTCGGCGGCCTAATCCCGGCTTTGTCGTTGCGGGCGACTCGTTTGCTTTTCTCCTTCCGGCGGCGCGTTTCCCCTTCAGGTTGCGCGGCGCCATCCCCGAACCCCGCATGAATCAAGGGCGCGCGGCGGCCAACATTAAATTTTGCGGGACAGTTATCCGACAGCTTCGGGGCGGGCTTATGCTCGGCCCATGAATATCAGCCGTCATCCCGCGCGTAACCGGAACCGTCATCCCGGGCGCTTTGCAGCACGAAGTGATGCAATGCTGCCTGCCCTCGACTTGATCGGGGGATCCGGGACCGCCCGTAGCTTGCGCCGCCCCGCCCTGTCGACAGCGATCCCGTGTCTGCGCCGCGTCATTGCATGCCGCGCCGCGCACGGGACGACGGGTCTTATGTTCAGGTTCCGTTCGAAAATGGACAAAATGGACCCTTTCGCCCGGAACGCCAGGAAATCCGGGGCCTTCAGGTTTTCATTTTCCGAAATGGACCCTTTTTCGGGCGCGCCGCCGGCGACTACCGCAGCGGGAAGCGCGGCTGCGCGTCGTCGTCGGGCGACGACCCGCCCGGATGGTCGCCGTCCGCCGCCGGAAGTTCCGTCTCGACGTCTTTGAGAATGCGCCGCGAACCGCGCTCGACCGACTCTTCTGCAAGCGCGCGGCCGGAATTCGTGATGGTTTCGGCCCGGCGGTAAACCTGGTCTGCGCCGGAAGCGAGGTCGCGCACGTCGTGGCGGGCCTTGTCGAAATCCTCCTCGAGCGCGGCGACGCGCCGGCGCAGCTCGTCGACCTCGGCGAGCACATGCTTGGCTTCGGAATGGATGACTTCCGCCGTTTCGCGCGCATGGGCGTCACGCAAGACCGCGCGCACCGTGTGCAGCGTCGCCATCAGGCTCGTCGGCGAGACGATCCAGACGCGTGCGCGATAACTGTCCTGTACGAGATCGGGGAAACGGGCGTGAAGCTCCGTATACATCGCCTCTGACGGCAGAAACATCATCGCAGACTCGGCCGTTTCTCCGGGTACGATCAATCGTTCGGCGATGTCGACAATATGTCGAAGCACGGCGCGCCGAAACGCATTTTCGGCCTGCGCCTGTTCCTCCGCGCTGCGGTTCTCGCCATAGAGCTGGTGTAAGGTTTCGACGGGAAAGCTGGCGTCAATTGCAACCGGCCCCGGCGGGTGCGGCAGCCGGATCACGCAGTCGGCCCGGCGGTTGTTCGACAGGAGCGCCCGCATTTCGTAAGCGGTCTGGGGCAACGCGTTGCGCACGATGTCGGAAAGCTGCACTTCCGGCGACATCGGCTGGGCGAGCCGCCCGCCCGGCGCGACGCGCAGCGTGGACAATTCGGCCATCAGCGCCTTCATCTCGTCGGGTCCGCCGGCGAATGCATCGATCCGGGCCGACAGCTTTTCGATCGCCGCATCGATCGCCTCGCGCTGTTCGGTCATGCGGCGCGAAACCATTTCAGCGAGCGCGCCCGCATCGCCGCCGCCGGTTTCGCCCTCTTCTCCCACGCCGGCCGTCGCAGGCGCGGCCATGCGGGTTTCAAGCGTTTCAGCGAGCGCGGCGAAGCGGCGCTCGAGCTGTTCCGACAAGTCGCGGCGCATGGCCTCGGTCTCGGCGCGCAGGCTTTCGGCTTCCCGCACGAACGACTCCTGAGCGGAAGCCAGAGATTGCATGCCCTGTTCAAGAGCGGCTTCCTGTTTGCGGCGTTCGAAGTCGACGGCGCGCTCCTCGGCGCCGTTGCGTTCTTCGTCGACGCGGCGGATTTCCTCGGCGACGCGGGCCGTCGCCTCGCGCATTTCCTCTTCAGCGCGCAGCCGGGCCTGCTCAGCTTCTTCTGCTTGCTGAAGAATATGCGCCCGCGTCTCTTCGGCTTCCTGAAGCGCGCGTGCGGCGCTTTCTTCGGCCTGGCGATAGACGGCGGCCGCTTCTTCTTCGGCGCGCCGGCGCATCTCGGCGATTTCCTCTTCGGCCCGCCTTCGCGCCTCGGCGAGCTCAGCGTCGATATCGTCATACCTTGCGGGCGCTGGAGGTTTTTCGGAAACAGGCGCGTCGTCGTGCGGCTCTTCCGCCGCCGGCGTTTTTTGTTCGGCGCGTTTCTTTGAAGCAAAGAGGCTTGCGAACGGCGCGGGTTTCGGTCGTTCTTTCTTCTCTTTCTTTTCTTGCCTCTCATTCTTCGCTGCTTCGCGGCCGTCGGCATCGTCACGCGGCGGCTCAGGCGCGGGTTCGGGCTGTGCTCGCGGTTCATCCTCGAAAGCGATTTCGACATCCTCGCCGGCCGGCTGGAAGACCTCCGCCGGCTTTTCGTCGTGACGTCGTCTCGCCGGCCGAGAAAGCCGTCCGCGCATAATCAGCAGGAGAACGATCAGGAAAATGATGATGAAAGCGGCGAACCCGCCCCACAAAACAGGGCCGGGGCCGCTGATCAATGGCGCGACGGCTGCGGCGGCCTGATCGGCGACGCTTCCATCAACCGTTCCATCCTGGACCGGCGGCGTCTGGACAGCCATATCGAACCCCCACTTACCCAACTGCGATAGGTCCCAAGCCTAGCCGAAAAAGGCTTCATTTGCGAGGGTTTAGCGCCCGAGCCGCAGGTCTTGACGGCGGCCGGGGCCCGCCATAGGTCACAGTCCATGGCCGTAAGAGACATCCTCACCGCCCCGGACCCGCGCCTGCGCGAGGTTTCCAAACCCGTTGACGCGGTCGATGACGGCGTGCGGGCGCTGATGGACGACATGCTGGAGACCATGTACGCCGCGCCCGGAATCGGGCTCGCCGCCATCCAGGCGGGCGTTCCCTCGCGCATCATCGTGATGGATCTGGCGCGCGAGGACGAAGAACCGGAGCCGCGCTTCTTCGTCAATCCGGAGATTTTCGACCCGTCGGAAGAGAAAGCCGTATACGAAGAAGGCTGTCTGTCGGTGCCGGAGTTCTACGAAGAAGTCGAACGCCCGGCGCGCTGCACGGTCCGCTATCTCGACTATGACGGCGAACCGCAGGTTCTGGAGGCCGAGGGCCTGCTTGCGACTTGTATCCAACATGAGATGGATCATCTCGAAGGCGTACTCTTCATCGATCATCTTTCGCGGCTCAAGCGCGACCGGATCCTGCGCAAACTGAAGAAAGACCAGCGTCTCGCCGCCGAATAGGCTTGTTCTTTGGAACGTTTCAGGCGGGAAGCATTCTCTGGGAGGAATCGTTTCATGCGCCTCGCCTTCATGGGGACGCCCGATTTTGCGGTTCCGGTTCTCGCCGAACTTATCGCCGCCGGGCATGAAATCGCAGCCGTCTATACGCGTGCGCCGCAGCCGGCCGGGCGCGGCCGGCGCCTGACCTCCTCCCCGGTTCATCAATTTGCAGAACAACACGGGCTCGCCGTACGCGCGCCGAAATCGTTCAAAAGCATCGAGGCGCGCGACGCCTTCGCCGCGCTTGATCTCGACGCCGCGATTGTCGTCGCCTACGGGCTGATATTGCCGCAAGCCGTTCTCGACGCGCCTCGTCTTGGATGTTTCAACCTTCACGCCTCGCTGTTGCCGCGCTGGCGCGGCGCGGCGCCCATACAGCGCGCGATCATGGCCGGCGACGACAAAACCGGCGTGCAGGTGATGCGCATGGAGGCGGGCCTCGACACGGGACCGGTTCTGTTGTCGGAAACGGTCGACATCAGACCTGACGACACCGCCGGAACGCTTCACGACAGGCTATCGAAAATTGGCGCACAGCTTATGCCGCGCGCGCTCGCCGCGTTAGAGCGCGGCGCAATTACGGAAACCCCGCAGACGGAGGAAGGCGCGACCTACGCCGAAAAAATCTCGCCGCAGGAAACGCGCATCGACTGGGCGCGCCCCGCGCGCGAAGTTGATTGTTTCATCCGCGGCCTCGCGCCCTTCCCCGGCGGCTGGTTCGAGATTGAAACCGGCGACGCCTGCGTTCGGGTGAAAGTTCTGATGTCCCGTCTTGCGGATGGCGGCGGAACGCCGGGCGAAGTTCTCGAGGCCGGCGCGCGGCTGGTCGTCGCTTGTACGGACGGTTCGGTTGAACTCGTTCGTTTGCAGCGCGCCGGCAAGGCGGCGCAGCCGGCGGCGGAATTTTTGCGCGGACTGCCTCTCGAAAAAGAACAGCAGCTTTAGTCTTATGCCGCGCTGCAAGCTCATCCTCGAATATGACGGCGGCCCGTTTG
>JBHHVZ010000032.1:0-28871 GCA_046756245.1 Parvularculaceae bacterium | reverse complement strand
TTTAGTTCACGGCGCATGTCCGCCAGCGCCTCGTCCAGTTTTTTACGGTCTTCCGGCGAGAGCGCCTTGCGGCCTTTTACGGTAAGGAGCGTGGATCCGTCGGCCAGTTCGAGCGTTTCGATATCCGGAATCTCGATGTCGATGTCAGGCAGGCCGTAGGCCAGCGCGCCGTTCAGGATGAGGGCGTATTCGTCCGGCAGGAGGAACGCGTAGCCGTCTTCCGTCACTTCCGCCGAATAGTGCGGCGTTGTGATTTTTCTTGTTTCTTTCCGCTTCGGATTTGGCTTGGGCGCCGGCGCCGGCGCAAGCATTTTCGGCGCCTCTGCGGCTTCCGGCGGTTCAGGGGTTTCGGGAGCGGCGGGCGCGGGAGTCAGAGTGGTCGGCGCGCCGGGCGCTTTAGAGGGATCCGTCGCTTTCGGCGGTTCATAGACGCGCGCGATTCCGGCGGCGACAAGCGGATCCATCGGTTCGCCGTCTTGAATCGCTTCGAAGTGAAGATGCGGCCCCGTTACATTACCGGTCGCGCCGACTTCGCCGATTTTTTCGCCGGCGGAAACCCTGTCGCCGTTTTTGACCGTATACCGATCAAGATGCGCATAGCGCGTCACCAGCCCGTCGCCATGGTCGATGACGACGACATTGCCCCAGGCCGATTGTCCCTTATAAAGGCCGGTGGCCTCGACCACGGTCCCGTCGGCCGGAGCGACGACGACGGTGCCGCGCGGGGCGGCGATGTCGACGCCTTCATGAAGAGGCCGGCCTTTGGCGATGTCGCCCTTGATTTCCTCCCCGAAGGAGAGCGAGACCGTTCCTTCAACCGGCAGCCGATCGAGCGTCTTTTTCTCCTCGCGCGCCTGCGGATCGACGGCGAGCGCGGCCTGGGCGAAAACCAGCCCGCCTGCAATCGCCATTGCTGCTGCTGCGGCGAATCGCTTTCCGGCGCCGGGCAGACATTCGCTCTCGCCGGAAAGGATGGCGTCGAACCGTTGTCGGCGGCTGCGGCGATCGAACGGCGTAAAGGAAGGGATGGGCGCAAGGCGTTCGATTTTTGAGCGGGCGGCGAATTTTAATCCTTCGACGAAACACGCCGCATAGGCGCGCCGGTCGACGCCGGCGGAAAGAACCAGCCGATCCGCATTCTGCTCGGCGACGAGCGCGGTTCGCGCGGCGATTCGCCTCAAGAACGGGTTGAACCAGAAAATCGCCTTGGCGACTGCGCACAGCGCAAAGAGGCGCGCATCCCCGCGCTTGATATGCGCCAGTTCGTGCGCGCACATCAACACGCCGTCTTCAAACGAAACCCGTGAAAACAAATCGCTCGGAATGAGAATGACCGGCCGGAAAAAACCGTAAACGCATACCGACGGCGCTTCTTTGGAAAGCTGCAAAGAGGGCCGGACGCCGACCTTCAGGCGTCTGCGCCAGTTTTCGACGGCGTCTATGAGGCGCCGATCCTCGACCGGGCGCGCGCGGCGCATTCGAAACATGAACGCGACGGCGCGCGCGCCGGCGAGGGCGAGCGCAAGAACCAGCCCGTAGAGATAAAGCACGGAGAGCGCGGCGAATATCGATTCAAACATGGGCGGACCGGCGGACGCATGAACGGCGGGCGCTGCGACGACGGTCTCTTGCAGCGGCTGCATGTTCGAAAGCGCTGTCATCGGCAAGGCGGGCTCCGGGGCGCGCAGGGAAAGACCGAGCGCGGCCAGCGCCGGGGCTAACAGCGTCGGCGCGGCGGCCAGTCCAAGCGCGGCCAGCCAGAGCCTTTCGGAAAACCCGGGAGCGTCCGCGCGGTCAATCCGCGGGACGAGCAGGTAAATTAGCGGCGCCCAGACAAGCGATCCGAGCAGGCAAATAAGGAGGGCCTCCCATTCCAGGCTAAACATCACTCGACCTCCTCCGTGCGCAGAATTTTTTCGAGTTCATCGATTTCCTCTTCGCTCAGCAGTTTTGAATCAGCAAAGAGAACCGCCGGCGGCGCGGCGTCGATTTCAAGCACGCGTCCCGAAAAGTCGCGGATCATCCGGCTCAAAAGCGTGATCTTCCCAACCGCGGCGGCGTATACGTTGCGTCCCTCGGCGTGGCGTTTTTCGACAAGCCCCTTTTCGCACATGCGCTCAAGCACCGTGCGCAGCGTCGAATAAGACCAGCCGAGCTCGCTCATTAACGCATCGCCGATCTGGCGCGCGCTCAAAGATTTGCGCCGCCACAAAAGCTTGAGAATAGCGAGTTCCGGTTTGGTGGGATCGGCGGCGCGGTTTTCGCTCATGGTCGCGTGGTCCTGTGATCAAATTGCTACATTTGTAGCAAGTCTAATCCAGTGCGACAGTTGTAGCAAGCCCTCGGCCGCTCGAGGCCGGCCCTGTGGCGTTAACTCTTGGAAAGACAGTCGAGGGTCGCCGCGAGGCGGTCGAGATCGGCCGGCGTCGACAGCCGGTGGTCGCCTGTTTTGGTCAGCGCGACCGTAACGTCGTCGCTTTCGAGCGCCTCGACGTAGCGCATTGCGTGGCGCCAGGGAACGTCCGGATCGGCCATGCCCTGCAGGACACGCACCGGCGCCGTGATCGCGATCGGCCCGCCGAGCATGAGGTTGCGCCGGCCGTCTTCGATCAGCTTTCGGGTGATGACATAGGGCTCTTCGTCATAGTCGGAGGGCTGTTCGAGACGCCCGTCGCGCATCAGCGTTTCGCGCTCGGTTTCGCTCATCCCGGCCCATATCAGGTCTTCGGTGAAATCCGGCGCCGGCGCGATAAATATGATCCCCGCGATACGCTCGGGCCGCTTCAGGGCAAGAAGCGTCGCGATCCACGCGCCCATGGACGAGCCCACGAGGATCTGCGGGCCTTCGGTCATCGCATCGAAAACGGCGACGGCGTCTGCGGTCCACCGGCTGATCGAACCGTCCTCGAAAGCGCCCTCGGACTCTCCGTGCCCCGAATAATCGAAACGCAGGAAAGCGCGGCCTTTTTCGGCCGCCCATTGGTCGAGAAAGCCGGCCTTGGTCCCGAGCATGTCCGACTTAAAGCCGCCCAGCCAGACGACTCCGGGCCCGGCGCCGGCGCGCCGGCGGCAGGCCAGCCGCCCGTTCGGACCGTCAATGATTTCGGACGCTTTGGTCATGGCGCAAAATCCTATAAGACGACGCTCTCGCCGACCGCGCTCATGGCGTTGGAGAAAAAGGCGTAAAATTACCGTTTTATGCCGGAACGTATTTGTTTATTCGGATGTCTTTTTCTCGTTTGCGCATATGATAAGCGTCGTAGCGCGCCTGCATGCGCAAGAGCGTATCCATCTTGACGCCAAAGGCTTTCTCCACGCGCAGCGCCATTTCCGGCGAAAGCGACGCTTTCTCGTTCAAGAGATTTGACAAAGCTGGACGACCTACGCCGAGCGCTTCAGCGGCGGCGGTCACGGAAAGGTCGTCCGGTAAAACCGAGCGCCGGATAAACCCGCCCGGATGCGGCGGTTTCATGCCTATTTTAATAGCCATCGTTCTTACTCCTTACTGCCATCAGTGGTAATCTTCATAATCCACATCATAGAGTTCGTTTTCTTCCGCATCGTGCTTAAATGCGATCCTCCAGTTGGGCGTGACATGAAAGCTATACGCGCCAGCCCGGTCGCCGCTTAGACGATGCGGTTTATACTTTTGGAGATCGAACACCTCTTGGATGTCTTCCATGTCGATCAGGAAGGCCATGATATCGGCGATCTTCGCCAAATAGTCCTGCGGCAACCCCTTTGGGCTATTCTTTTCGACATAATTTCGAAGGCCCTTATGACGAATGTTTCTAATCTCCATAAATTCAATGTAACGGATTGTATTCCGTAACGCAACAGACAACAAGTTGAAGGTTGAAGAGAACGAAAGACGCCGTCGTTTCGGACGCTTTGGTCATGGCGCAAAATCCTTATAAGACTTAGAGACTTTGCTGAGCGGCCTCGGGCGTCAATGTCATTTTCCTATACGGTTTTGCAAGTCATCCCGGCGCTTGACGCCGGCGGGGCCGAGCGCACGACGGCGGAAATCGCCCGGGCCGTTACTTCGGCCGGCGGACGCGCGCTGGTCGCAAGCCGCGGCGGCAGGCTCGCCGCGGACATTGAAGCGGCGGGCGGACAGATCTTCCGGATGCCGGTCCATTCCAAGAATCCGCTGACCATGCTCGCCAATCGCCGCCGGCTTTTGCGGCTCATTCGCGAAGAAAAGGTCGATATCGTCCATGCGCGCTCGCGCGCGCCGGCTTGGAGCGCGCTGTGGGCGGCGCGCGCGGCGGGCGTTCCTTTCGTGACGACCTATCACGGCGCCTATGGGGCGAAGACCGCGCTCAAGCGGTTTTACAATTCGGCGATGGTGCGGGCCGACGCGGTCATCGCCAATTCCGAATTCACCAAGCGCGCGATCTGCGCGCAATATGCGGTCGATTCGGAAAAGCTGACGGCCATTCCCCGCGGCGCCGATTTCGACCAGTTCGATCCGGCCAAAGTTTCGCTTGACCAAATCGCCGCGCTGGCGGCGGCCTGGGGGCTGGATCCGAGTGAACGCCGCCTCAGGGTGCTGCTGCCGGCCCGCCTGACCGATTGGAAGGGCCATGTGACGGCGATTGAAGCCGGCGCGCGGCTTGCAAGGCGATTAGAAACCGCTAGCTCCGCCTCTGGCCAGCCGATCGTTTTGCGGATAGTTTTTGCTGGCGAGGCGGGGCGCCGGCGGGGCTATGAGACGGCGCTGCGCGAAAGGATCGCTGAGCGTGGGGTGCGCGACATGATCAAACTGGTCGGCCATTGCGCCGACATGCCGGCGGCTTACGGCTGGGCCGACGTCGTTGTTGCGCCGTCGACGCGGCCGGAGGCGTTCGGTCGGGTGGCGGTGGAGGCTGCGGCGATGGGCAGGCCGGTGATCGCCGCGGGTCACGGCGGCGCACGCGAAACGGTGGTCGACGGCGAAACCGGGTTGCTGATCCCGCCGGGCGACGCGCCGGCGCTGGCAGATGCGCTCGGCAAGCTGGCGGAGGACGCCGGGATGCGCGCGAAAATGGGCGCGCGGGCGCTGCAGCGCGCCCGACGACTTTATTCGATCGAAGCTATGTGCGCAGCGACGCTGGGCGTTTATGAGAAGGCGGCAAGAAAAACACGGTCGGCGGCGTAATGTTCGGGCGCAAGCAGAATATCCTCATTATCAAGACCGACGGGCTCGAAGCTTTCGTCGCCGCCGAGCCGGCGTTCGAAGCGGTGCGCACGGCGCATCCCAAGGCCAGGATCAGCCTTCTGACGTCGGCGGGGCTGCAGCGGATCGCGCGCGCCGCGCCTTTTTTCGATCAGGTGGCGGCGCTTCCGAACATGCGCGAGTCCGAGGCTCGCAAGGAATTCATCCGTCAGCTCAAGAATGCGAAATTCGACTGCGTTTACGATCTTTCCGGCGACGCGGCGGCGAAGAAGCTGCGCTCGGCGATGGGGCCGTTCCGGCCGAAATGGATCAGCGGCGATCAGGCGTCGCGCGGGTCGCGCGATGACGACGAAACGGACGGCGCAGCGCCGTTTGTCGAGAAAGCGCTGGCGGCGGCGAAGATCGAACCCCTGAACCGGCTGCCTGATTTTAGCTGGGCGGTCGCGGCGCGCAAGGATTCTGCGAACATGCAACCGTCCTGGTACGGCATATCGGGGACGTTCGGCATGTTCCTGCCGGGCCTCGATCCGGCGCGGCGGTGGCCGGCTGAAAACTACGCCAGGCTGGCGCAGATGATGGCGCGCATGTCGATCATGCCGGTGCTCGCCGGCGGCAAGGAGCTTCACGTCTTTGGCGATGAGATCTCCAACGATGCGCCCGAGCTCGTCGATCTCAGCGGCAAGACCGATCATCTTCAGCTCGCCGCGCTGGCGAAGGAGGCCGCGTTTTTCGTCAGCGATTCGGCCGAAGAGGTTCACCTCGCCGTCAGCGTCGGCTGTCAGGGCGTTCTCATCGTCAAGGCCGGCGAGGAATTCCGCGCGCCGATCGGACGCCATGTGGTGGCGCTGACCGCGCCGGGCGATCTTGGGCGGATCGAGCCGGAATTCGCCTGGCGCACGCTTGAGAATATGGGCCTCATCCCGTCGATGGGGCCGGCGCCGCGCGCGGCCGCCCGTTGATCAATGCGGCCAAACCTCTATATATCGCCAGCTTCAGCATGCCGGAGAGGGGGGGCCTAACGCCGTCCGGCGATGCTTTCATTCCCGCTTGCAGCAACCAGAGGAGAAACGTCCATAGCCCGCAGACCATTTGCAGCCCCGCCAAACAAGCCGGAAGGCCCGCGCGTCAATCAGGAAATTCGCGTGCCGCAAGTCTTGCTGATCGACCATACAGGCGAAAAGCAGGGCATTGTTCCTGTCGAGAAAGCGCTCGAGGTCGCCGTCGAAGCGGGGCTCGATCTCGTCGAAGTTTCGCCCAACACGCAGCCGCCCGTATGCAAGATCCTGGATTACGGGAAATACAAATATCAGCAGCAGAAAAAAAAGGCTGAGGCGAAGAAGAAACAGAAGGTCGTCGAGATCAAAGAGATCAAAATGCGGCCGAACATCGATCAGCACGACTATGAAGTGAAGACGCGGGCGATGAAACGTTTCTTCGAAGAAGGCGACAAGGTGAAAGTGACGCTGCGCTTCCGCGGCCGCGAGATGGCGCATCAGGAACGCGGGATGGAACTGCTTAACCGCGTGCGCGACGACTTCGAGGAAGTCGCCAAGGTCGAGCAACTGCCCAAGCTCGAAGGCCGCCAGATGATGATGGTGATGGCCCCGCGCTAGTGGTCCGATTCCGACATTTGCTTCCCGCTGCGCCAAGCCCGAGAGCAAATGTCAAATTCGCTCCACTAGGACTGGCGGGTTTTCCTGGCTGCCGGCTGCGCCTTGCGATGGCGCCCGTCTTGCGTAAAGCTTGGGAATGGCGCGTCTTGGGGGCTCAGCCTGTACGGGGGCGGCGAAAACCGCGCCTGGCGCGCCGCGGGCGGTATGCGATGGGACAAACCTGGCTCACCGACGTGATGGCGGCGACGTGGCTACCGGCTGCGGCGGCGTTCGTGTTCGGCCTTGCGGCCGGCTGGCTGTTCTGGGGCGGCCAGCGCAAGCGGATCGCGGAGCTTGAGCGCGCGCTCGAAGATGGAGAGAGCGACGGCGCCAAGCTGTCCTTCACCGCCGTCCCCGAGGACGACCCGCAGGAATGTCAGACGGAGAATCCTGTCGACCGCGAAAAAGCGGCTAAATTGCTCGACGCGCTTGAGGACGAACTCAAAGCCGCGCGCGCCCGGATCGAACGCGACGCTGAAGAAAGCGCGGCCTTGGCCGACGGGCTTGCAGCGCTTGATGAAACCATCAAACGCGTCAACGGCCGCCTCAAGTTTATCGTCAAAGCGGTCAAAAGCGCGCGCCGCGCCGAATAGGGCCTGTTTCGCCGGTGGCGTTCAGCTTCCGACTTCTTCGGTTTTCTTCGCCGGGATATGGGCGAGCGTGCGCGAGAGCGGCGCAATGGCGATCGTTGCGAGGATCGCCGCGGCGACGAACGCCGCCCCCGGGAAATAAATCTTCCCGTCCTCGTGGGTGAAGGCGGCGAAAATCTGCGTCATGACAATCGGGCCGATGATCATGGTGATGCTCATAACGCTGGCGATGGCGCCCTGCAACTCGCCCTGTTCGTTTGGCGGCAGGGTCCGCGACATGATCCCCTGGATAGACGGCATGATGAAGCCGCCGAGCGAACCGACGATGATCCAGCCATAGATCATCCAGCCCTGCGTGGCGAAAGCGTAACCGAGGAGCGAGATAATGAATGAGACGACGCCAAGCAGCGCGGCGCGCGTTTCGCCGATTTTGGGAATGACGGTCCGCGTCAGGCCGCCCTGGACGATCGCCGTCGTAATGCCGACAACCATCAGCGAAAGGCCCACCTGCGATTCCGACCAGGTGAATTTCTCATAAGCGTAATACGCCCAGGTCGAAACCAGCGCGTTATGGGCGAGCTGAATGAGGAAAAACGCCGCAAACACCCACAGCACCAGCCGATAGCGGCGCATGTGGAAGAGATTGCCGCCGGGATTGGCGCGCTTCCAGTTGAAGGCGCGGCGGTCCGCTTCGGGAAGCGTTTCCGGCAGCACGATAAAACCGTAGAGCACGTTCGCCAGCGCCAGCGCTGACGCCGCAAAAAACGGAATGCGCGGACCCAGCTCGCCGAGCAGGCCTCCGATCACCGGACCAATTGTAAACCCGATTCCGAAGGCCGCGCCCATCAGACCGAAATTCGCGGCGCGTTTTTCCGGCGGCGTGACGTCGGCGATGTAGGCGTTCGCCGTCGCATAAGTCGCCGCGAAGCCGCCCGACATCATGCGTCCGAAAAACAGCCACACAAGGTTTGGCGCCAGCCCCATGATCATGAAGTCAGCCGCATATCCGCCAAGTGAGAGCAGGATGACCGGCCGGCGGCCGAATTTGTCGGAAAGCGCGCCCAGCACCGGCGACATGAAAAACTGCATCAACGCGTAAACGAAAAGCAGATAGCCGCCCCAGCGCGCCGCATCGCCGTATCCGTAACCTGACACCTCAACGATCAGTTTCGGCATCACCGGAATGATAATCCCGATGCCGATCATGTCGACAAGCACGGTGATGAAAATGAACAGTAGGGCGTGCTTGCCCGGCTTGCGGTTGAACATGAACGCTCTCGATCCTGGCGGATAGACGACTAGTCGGCGGGGTCGACCGGTTTGATCCTGATGGCTGTAATTTGGTTGCGCCGCCGGCGCAAGATCCGGAACCGCAACCCGTGAAATGAGAATGTCTGGCCGACGTCGGGAATGCACTGGGCCTCGTGGATGATCAGGCCGGCGATGGTCACCGCCTCTTCGTCCGGCAGGCTCCAGTCCATCGCCCGGTTAAGATCGCGGATCGTGACGTCGCCGTCCACATTGACCGAGTCGTCGGCCTGCGGGCGGACGCCCTGCACGGGGCTGTCGTATTCGTCTTCGATCTCGCCGACGATCTCCTCAAGGATGTCTTCCAGCGTGACCAGCCCCATGAGCGCGCCGTATTCGTCGACGACGAGGGCGAAATGCTCCTGCTTGATTTTGAAAGCGTCGAGCTGCTCCTGCAAGGTTGTAGTCTCAGGCACGAAATAGGGCGCGCGCGCAAGCGATGCGATATCGACGCCGCTCGCCTTGCCGCCGGCGTTCCACAGCGCGCGCAAGAGGTCTTTGGCGTGCAGAACGCCGACAATATTATCCGGATTTTCCTTGTACAGGGGAATCCGCGTAAACACGCTTTCGAGCGCTTGCTGAATCAGCTCCTCGGCCGGACGTTCGATGTCGAGCATTTCGATCGACTTTCGGTGCACCATGATTTCTTCGATACGGATTTCATCCAGATCGAGGGCGCCGCGGATGAGATCGCGCGCTTCCTTGTCGACGCGGCCCTCGACGTGATGCAGGTCGACTGCGCCGCGCAATTCTTCCGCCGCCGAGAGCACCGCCGCGTTGCGGCGCACGTCGAGCCCGGCGAGATGCAGCGCGCCGCGCACGATCAACTGTACGATACGCGTCACCGGCGCGAAAAAGAACACGACCATGCGCATGGGCGCCGACACCAGCATGGCGAAAGCGTCGGGCCGGGCGATGGCGGCGGTTTTCGGGGCCACTTCAGCGAACACCAGCACCAGCACGGTCATGGTCGCCGTCGCTGCTGCGTTGGCGACGCCGGTCGCGCCGAACTGCGCAATGAACACGCTCGTCGCAAGCGACGTCGCCAGGATATTGACGAGATTGTTGCCGAGCAGAATGGCGCCGATCAGTCTTTCGCGGTCTCGAATGAGCCGATTGACTGTCGCCGCGCGCCGGTCGCCGTCGCTTTCGAGCTTGTGCATGCGCGCCCGCGACGTCGCCGTCAGCGCCGTCTCCGAGCCGGAGAAGAACGCCGAAATTATCAGGAGAATAATTATGCCGGCGGCTGTCGTCACAACGCCAGGTTCCATTTCGCTCATTGTCGCCTCGATCAGCCTTTCAAAGACCCGCCTTCGTTTTCAGGAATACTTTCACCGCATTCGCGTCGGCGTCTTTAGCGATGAACGCTTCGCCGACGCCGCGCGTCAGCACCAGCGTAAGCGCGCCCGCCTCGACTTTCTTGTCCTGCATCATGTGCGCAAACAGCGCCTCGGGGTCGAGCGCGCCGGCGCCGTCGATATCCTCGACGCCGGCCGGAAGGCCTGCGGCTGCGAGATGCGCTTTGACGCGCGCCGCCGTCTCCGGCGGACACACCCCCTGATCAACGGAGAAATCGCAGGCCAGCGCCATGCCGGCCGCCACCGCCTCGCCGTGCAGCAGCCGGTCCGAATAGCCGAATGCGGCTTCGAACGCATGGCCGAAGGTGTGGCCGAAATTGAGCAGCGCCCGCCGGCCTTTTTCGGTTTCGTCCGCTTCGACGATTTGCGCCTTCATGGCGCAACACGTCTTGACGGCGCGCTGGCGCGCCGCCGCGCCGCCCTCGAGAAGCCGCGCGCCGCCTTCCTGTTCAAGCCAGTCGAAGAAGCCGGCGTCGCCGATAAGGCCGTATTTCACGACTTCAGCATATCCCGCACGCAGTTCGCGCGCAGGAAGCGTATCAAGCGCCGCGACGTCGGCGATAACCAGGGCCGGCTGATGAAACGCGCCGATGAGGTTCTTTCCCAGTGCGACATTGATCGCGGTCTTGCCGCCGACAGCGCTGTCGACCTGGGCGAGCAGGGTCGTGGGAATTTGCGCAAAGCGGCAACCGCGCTTGAGGATCGCCGCCGCAAAGCCGACAAGGTCGCCGATGACGCCGCCGCCGAAGGCGACGATCAAATCGTCGCGCCCGACTTCCCGGTCGAGAAGTTCTCCGCACAGGGCTTCGAGCCGGGAAAAGCTCTTTGTCGCCTCGCCGGGCGGCAGGGCGATCACATGAAACGCGACGCCGGCTTCCTTCAACGCCGCTTCAAGGCGCGGGCCCTGCGCGGCGGCCACATTTTCGTCGGTGACGACAACCGTCCGCGGACGGTGCAAATGCGGTCCCAACAGCGCGCCTGTCCGATCGATAAGCCCCGCGCCAATATGAATATCGTATGCGCGCGCGCCCAGCCTGACGGAAATTGATTCAGCGTTCATTCGACCGATTCCTGCTCTGCGTTCAGCGGATCGAATTTCGCTGCGATTGCATCGAAGACGCAGTCGACCGTTCGCGAATGCGGACCGGGCTGACTTTCCACGTGGATGTCGGCTTCGGCGTAAAAAGGCGCGCGCTCTTCGAGGAGGCGGGCGAGGGTTTCTTTCGGGTCGCCGTTTCGAAGCAGCGGGCGGGTCGGCCGGCGCGTCGCCCGCCGGGCGATCGCATTGATGTCGGCGCGAAGCCAGACCGAGATCGCCCGGGTCTTGATGAGCCGCCGGGTTTCGGGGTTGAGAACCGCGCCGCCGCCTGTGGCCAGCACATGGGGCGGTCCTTTGAGCAGGCGCTTGATGACGCGCGCCTCGCCGCGGCGAAAGCTTTCTTCTCCATGTTTTTCGAACAGATCGGCCACCGACATTCCGGCGGCCCTGGCGATTTCCTCGTCGGCGTCGAAAAACGGCAGGCCGAACCGCGGCGCCAGGCGGCGCCCGATCGTCGTCTTGCCCGCGCCCATCATGCCCACAAGCACGATAGAACGGTCGCAGGCCGGGAATTCCGCTGGTTTGCGCCGCCTGGTCATGACCAGTAGATGTAGGCGAGAGCGGCCTCCGGCGCTAGACGGGCTAAGTTTGGCGGCTCCGGCGCTTTTGCGCCGCGCCCGGCTTGGGCTAGGATCGTCGCAGCGGGTTTTGTGAAACGCGGGAGCGGTGCTGTGCGCATGATATTTGTAATTCTGTTTCTTGCCGCGGCGGGGCTCGCCGCGCTTTACGTCTATGGCCAAATGCTCGAGCCGGATTCCCGCGTTATTGAGCAGGAGGCGATCAGTGCGGATTCTGCCTAGGCTCGCCGCGCTTTCGGCCGCCGTCGCCGCGCTCGCCGGGATGGCGGGGGCGCAGGTCGCGCTGCCGGATCCGGTCGAATCGACGCCGCTCGCCACGGATGTCTTTTCCACCGGCATGCTGCAACGTTCGCAAGGGGCGCTGCCGCCGACCTTGTGGACCGGATCGGACGCCGACACGCTCGCCTTTTTGCTGGACAACGCGCCGGCGCGCCCGGCCCAACCGAGTCTCGGCCGGGCGTTGCGGCGGATTCTGCTGTCGCCCGGTCCGGGCCCTGAAGGCGCGCCCGCAACGCTGGGCGGAAAGAAGCTTCTGGCGCTGGCGCGCGCCGGCTTCGGCGAGGAAGCGCGCACCATCGCAAGTCTTTCAAACGCCGATCGTAATGGGCCGTGGGTCGCCCGGGCGCTCGCCCTTGCAGACCTGCTGCATGGCGAGACCAGCGCTGCGTGCCGGCGCGGCGCCAATCTGAGCGCGGGCAGGGACGAGATTTTCTGGGTGAAGCTGCGGGTCTTTTGCTACGCCCAGGCCGGCGAACGCGACGCCGCCGATCTGACGCTCGCTATTTTGCGCGACCGCGGGGCGCTTGACGAAACTGACGCGGCGCTGCTCGCAGCCGCGACCACGGGGATGGCGCCGAAAAGCTCGCCGCTTCCAAGAAATGCGCTTCATTTTGCGATCTATAAAAGCCTCGGCGCGCCGCTGACGCCGGCGCTTCTGTCCGAAGCGGACGCCGGCGTGCTCAAAGCGGTCGCAAGCGACGCCGCCTTTGACATTGCGACGCGCATTGCAGCCGCCGAGCAGGCAAGCGCGGCTGGCGCCATGGACGGCGCGGCGCTCGCCGCGCTCTTCCAGAGCTTCACGCTCGATGTGGCGGATGTCGGCCGCGCCGCCGACATCGCCGCCGCCCGCCCCGGCGATCCGCTGACCGACGCGCTGCTTTACCAGGCGATCAGCGAGATGAACGCGCCTGAATTTTTGCGCGACAAGGCGATCCGCATCGCCCAGGCGCTTGGAGTCGCCGACAGCTTCGCGCGCGCCTATGCGCTGGCGATCCTTTACGCCGACGAGGTTAACGCGCTCGAAGGCGCGCTGCTTTCGTCCGATGAAGCGGGCCGGTTCGCCCTGGCGCGCATGGCTGTGGGCGACGGCGCCGGGGCCGGCCGCTGGCTGTTCGCCATGAAGGATGCGGAAGATTTGGGCGCAATGGCGGAAGCCGACGCCATGGCCTTTATCGAACTCGTCAACCTGCTGGCGGTGCTGGATCCGGCGTCGGCCGCGATCGTCGCCGATTCGGCTGGCGTTATGATCGCGGAAACGCCTGCAGGCGGACTCGCGCCGTCCGTCGCCGCGCCGGAAGACGATCCGGCGCTCGCCGGCGTGGTCGAGGCCGCATTCGACGCCGCCCTCGACGGCGAAACCGGGCAGGCGGCGCTGGCGGCGTTGGCCGCGTCACCGCCTCAGGCGGCCGGCGACGGCGGCGTGCGCGATGTGGTCGTCATGCAGTCGCTTCGCGCAGCCGGTCTTGAAGACGTTCGCCGCCGGCTTGCATTCGAACTGGCCTGGGCGGCGCGCGCGCCGACCCAGACGCCGCCGCCGGCCGCACCGGCGCCGGAGGCCGCTGCGGCGGAAGAGGAGGGCGGGCTCATGCCGCGCCTGAAGCCGCCGCGCAAAAAGTCGTGAGCGCTCCGGAGCGCCTCGGGGAATCGCCGGCGCGCGCCGATGCGCGGCTCATCGGCATGTTTCTCGAGATGATGGCGGTCGAACGCGCCGCCGCCGACAACACGCTCAAAAATTACGGCCGCGATCTCGACCGCTTCGCGGTGTTTGCGCGAAAGCGCGGCGAGACGCTCGAAACGGCGGGCGCCGACGATATCGCCGTCTGGCTCGCAGAGCTGGAGCAGGCCGGGCTCGCCGCATCGACGGCGGCGCTGAAGGTTTCGGCGCTCCGCCAGTTCTATCAATTTCTGTATGCGGAGGGCCTGCGCGGCGACAACCCTGCAAGAGCGATTGACCGGCCGCGCGCGCGTCGGCCGCTGCCGGAAGTATTGACCATAGACGAGGTCGACAGGTTGCTGGCGGCGTCGCGTTCGGGCGATGATCCGAAAGCGGTGCGATTTCGCGCCATGATCGAAATTCTATACGCCGCCGGGCTGCGGGTGTCCGAGCTTGTGGCGCTGCCGGCGGCGGCGGCGCGAAGCGGCGAACGCACTCTCATCGTGCGCGGCAAGGGCGATAAGGAGCGCCTCGTCCCGCTCACGCGCGCCGCGCTTGACGCGGTCACCGATTATCTCGCCGTCAGGGGAAAATTCACGCCGACGGACAAGTCGGCGTCGCCCTGGCTTTTTCCTTCGCGCGGCAAGACCGGCCATGTGACGGCGGCGCGGTTCGCGCAGATGCTTAAAAACGCCGCCGCCGCCGCCGGCATCGATCCGGCGCGGGTTTCCCCGCACGTTTTGCGCCACGCCTTCGCCACGCATCTGCTCGAAGGCGGCGCCGATCTCAGAAGCGTGCAGCAGATGCTCGGCCACGCCGACATCGCCACGACCCAGATATATACGCATGTGGCGCAGGAGCGCCTGAAGAATCTCGTGCTGACAAAACATCCCTTGGCGAAGAAGGGATTAGGGACTAGGGATTAGGGACTAGGGTCAGGAGGGATGAACGCCGAAATGAATTATTCTCTAGTTCCCGTCATCTTTTCCCTGATCCCTCATCCCTAGTCCCTAATCCCTAGTCCCTAATCCCTAATCCCCGACCATGCGCACCTATCTCGAATTCGAAAAACCGATCGCCGAACTTGACGGCCGCATTCAGGACCTCAAGCAGACGCATGATGAGTCCGGCGTCAATGTGTCCGAAGAAATCGAACGGCTGCAGACCAAGGCCGACCAGCTTTTAAGCGACACCTACGGCAAGCTGACGCGCTGGCAGAAGGCGCTCGTCGCCCGCCACGCCGGCCGCCCGCATTTTTCCGACTATGCTGCGAGCCTGGTTGAGGATTTCACGCCGCTCGCCGGCGATCGCTATTTCGGCGAAGACGCGGCTATTCTGGGCGGGCCGGCGCGCTTCCGCGGGCGCTCGATCATGCTGATCGGCCACGAGAAAGGCGCCGACACTTCGACGCGCGTCAAACACAATTTCGGCATGGCCAATCCCGAAGGCTATCGCAAGGCGATGCGGTTGATGGACATGGCCGAGCGCTTCTCGCTGCCGGTGATCACGCTTGTCGACACGCCCGGCGCCTATCCGGGCCGCGGCGCGGAAGAGCGCGGTCAGGCCGAAGCAATCGCAACGTGTACGGAAAAATGTCTCGCGCTGGGTGCGCCGCTCATCTCCGTCATCGTCGGCGAAGGCGGATCAGGGGGCGCGGTCGCGCTCGCCGCGGCCAACAAGGTGTTGATGCTCGAGCATTCGATCTATTCGGTGATTTCGCCCGAAGGCTGCGCGTCGATCCTGTGGAAGGATGCGGCCGGAAAGGGCGACAACAAGGCGCCCGACGCAGCCGAAGCGATGCGCGTTTCAGCGCAGGATCTTCTGGAGCTCGGCGTTATCGATTCCATCATTCAGGAACCGCTCGGCGGCGCCCATCGCGACGTGGCGCAGACCATCGAACGCCTCGGCGACGCGGTCGAGGCCGCCATCGACGAGCTTGAAGGCATGTCGCCGCCCGGCCTGCGCAAGCACCGCCGTGACAAATTCCTCGCCATCGGCAGAACAGGACTGGCTTAGGATTATTCGTCCCTTCTCAGCATTGCAGGCTCACACAAACAGCGACGCAATCGCATGGGTCGCGCCGGCGGCGACATAGGCGAGCGCGACAAGATAGGAGAAAGCGAAGGCCGTCCATCGCCACGAATTTGTCTCGCGCCGTATGGTCGCCAGTGTCGCCAGGCATTGCGGCGCGAATACATACCAGGCGAGGAAAGCGAGCGCTGTCGGCAGCGGCCAAGCCGATTGCAGCGTATCGGCGAGGCCGGCCGTGTTTTCGTCCACATTTTGAACCGCATAGACGGTTCCAAGGGCGCTTACAGCCACTTCGCGCGCCGCCATGCCAGGAATGAGCGCAATGGCGATTTCCAGATTGAAGCCGATCGGCGCGAGGATCGGCTCGAGCACGGCGCCGATACGCCCGGCGAACGTTTCGCGCAAACTCGGCGCCGACGCCGGGTAACTCGACAGAAACCACAGAACGATCGACATGGTCAGGATAATGGTGCCGGCCCGCTTCAGAAACGCGGCGGCGCGCGACCACAGACCGAGAAGGAAATCTCTCGGATTGGGCGGCTTGTAGGTCGGCAGCTCCATGATCAACGGCTGCGGGCGGCCCTTGGCGACCGTGTTCTTCAGGACGAACGCAACCGTTACGGCGCTGATGATCCCGGCGATATAAAGTCCGAACATCACCAGGCCCTGCAGGTTGAAGCCTGCGACCGTCGTTCGCGGAATGAAAGCGGCGATGATCAGCGTGTAGACCGGCAGCCGCGCCGAGCAGGTCATTAACGGCGCGATCAGCATGGTCGTCAGGCGGTCGCGCTCGCTTTCGATGACCCGCGCCGCCATAATCCCCGGTACGGCGCAGGCGAAACTTGAAAGCAGCGGAATGAACGCGCGCCCGTTAAGCCCGACGCGCATCATCAGTTCGTCCATCAGGAACGCCGCGCGCGCCATATAGCCGGACGCCTCAAGCAGCAGAATGAAGGCGAACAGCGTGAGAATCTGCGGCAGAAAAATCACCACGCTGCCGACTCCGGCGATAACGCCGTCGACCAGAAGATCGCGCAGCCAGATGTCAGGCAGGTTCGCGCTGACGAACCGTCCGAGCGCGACGGCGCCGGCGTCGATCGCATCCATCGGCCCGGCCGACCAGGAGTAAACCGCCTGGAACATCAGAAATAATATGACGGCGAGCGCCAGCGGGCCGGCGACCGGATGCAGCGCCACCTTGTCGACGGCGCGCGTCGCCCGATTGAATAGCGACTCGCTGATGATGGCCTCGCGCGCGATGTCGCGGGCTTCGCGCTGGAGGTCTTTGAGGGACGCGCCGGGGGTTTCGGCGGGGCGCGGGATCGACTTGTTCCCTAGAATTTGGTCCAGGCGGTTGATCAGACCGGCGCGGCCGGCCTTGCGCGTGGCGCGCGACGTCACCACCGGCGCGCCGAGGCGTTCTTCGAGTTTGGCGACGTCCAGTTCGAGCCCGTCGCGGGTCGCCAGATCGATCATGTTGAGAACCACGATCATCGGCCGGCCGAGCGCGCGCAACTGCAGGATCGTGTGCAGGTGGGTTCGGATATTCGCCGCATCGATCAGGATGAGGAGCATGTCCGGCGCGTTTTCGCCGCGCGCTTTGCCGGTCAACAGGTCGATGGCGATCCGTTCATCGCGCGAGCGCGGCGTAAGCCCGTAAATGCCGGGCAGGTCGATGAGCTCGACGTCGCGCCCGCCAGGCGTAGTGAACCGGCCCGCCCGGGTCTCGACCGTTGCGCCGGGATAGTTGGCGACTTTCGCGCGTCCTCCCGTCAACCCGTTGAAGAGCGTCGATTTCCCGCAATTCGGCGCGCCGACAAGCGCCAGACGCAATCCGCTCATGAGACGACGTCCACTTCGATCGCCGCGGCTTCTTCGGCGCGCAGCGCCACCAGCGTCCGGTTGAGGCGCACGCAGATCGGTCTTCCGCCTAGCGGACCGATGTGGACGACTTCGATTTCGTCGTCTTCCGCGAAACCGACCTCGCGCAGCTTCGCTTCGAGCAGCCGGTCCGCGCCGTCGAGCGAACGCACCTTCGCCGGAAGTCCTTGCTTAAGTAAATCGAGCCGCATGGGAAAATCCTCTCCCCTATCTTTCACTTATGCGAATGATTTGCAATCGCGCGGCGGGCGACATGACGCCGCGCCCCTTCACGAACCGGCGAGGCCCGCGCCCCGCGGCGGGCCTCCCAAGAGCCGGCCGCACACGCATAAGGAGAATTTTCTCCGGGCGAAACCCAGCGTTTATGCGGAGTTAGGGAGAGAAACATTAAAACTTGAGGGATAGATATCCGCACTCTTCCGCGCGGTTTTATGTTTACGGCGTCGCATCGCCTGTGCGCGGCGCGGGGCGATCGCTCTTTGACATTTGAATAACTTTCGCCGGAGACAGCCAGGTTCGGCAGTTCATACCTGTCCGGAATGACGGAAAACATTCCGCGTTCCCGCGACGTTCCGAAATGGACAAAATGGACCCTTTCGTTCTGAGCGCCGGGAAAACAGCGGGTCTCAAGATTTTCGTGTTTCCAAATGGGAGAAAAAACCAGCCCTGCGATCTGAAATCCGCCTGAAAAGCGTATAAGCTCGCCGGCGAAGGCGAAGATCCGAAACGCGTCATGGCGGATACGAATCCAAGACTCTGGCGGCGCTACCTCGTATTCGGGCTTATTCTGCTCGGGCCGGGCTGGTTGATGTTCGACGGCGTCCACGCGCTTGTCACGGGCGATTACTTGACGCCTTCAAGCGGCCGCTTCGCCGGTCAGCTCGGCCCATGGGCGCATATTTTCGAAGCGATCGGAATCGATCCGCGGTCGTTGGCCGTAAAACTCCTGCATCTCGCCATCGGCGCCGCAAACATTGCCGTCGGCGCGGCGTGGACATTCGGCCGGACGGATTTACGCAAGGCGCTGACTGCGGTCGTTATCCTGTCGGCTTGGTATATTCCTTTCGGAACGCTCGCCGCGCTTATAATCCTGATTTTGCTGTGGAGCGGTTTCGCCCGTCGCGCCTAGCGCAAAATGCAATAATCCCAAATCGGCATTTTGTGTTAGATTCTTGTTTGGTCGCGTGATTTTGCGAAAAACCGGTTTCCACTTTTTCGCATCACGCTCTAAATCGCCCCGTGGCAGTGCTTGTATTTCCGGCCCGAGCCGCAGGGGCAGGGCGCATTGCGCGGCACCCGTCCCCAGGTGTCCGGGTTGGAAGGATCGACTTCCGCGGCGGCGACACGTCCGGTCATAGTGCCGATGCCGGCCGACGAACGCATGCGCCGTCCTGCGCCGCGCTCAGGCAAGGCGCCGGCCATGGCCATTTCGTTCTCGCCGGTCGACGGGTCCACATGCGTTTCGGTCATCGGAATTGCGCGGCGCTCGGGTACCGCTTCTTCGGGCGCGCGCACCTGCAGGCGCATGAGCATCCGCGTCACGTCGCGCCTGAGGCCGTCGATGAGCCCTTCGAACAGCGCAAACGCTTCGGTCTTGAATTCATTGATCGGATCGCGCTGGGCGTGGCCGCGCATCCACACAACGGAGCGCAGATGATCGAGCAACTGCAGGTGTTCGCGCCAATTCGTGTCGAGAACCTGCAGCAGCACCGACTTTTCAATTTTCCGGATGAATTCCTCCGGGTGCTCCATGCCGTTGGCCTTGGCGTACGAAGTGACGTCGGCCGCCTTGACGGCGTATTGCCGGTTAATTTCCTCGATCAGGCGTTCGGTGATTTCGGTGTCGGCGACGCCTTCCTCCTTGGCCCAGTCCGCCACCTGGAAGGAACGCATGAAGACGTCTTCGAGCTCTTGCGCCAGCCCTTCGACGTCCCACTGTTCGGCGTAGGATTTGGCGGGCACGTATCGGGCGACGAGGTCCTCGATGAGCTGTTCGCGCATGTCCGAAATGATGTCGTCGACGGACTCGGCCGACATGAATTCGACGCGCTGCTCGAAGATCGCCTTGCGCTGATCGTTGATGACGTCGTCGAATTTGAGGACGTTCTTGCGCATGTCGAAATTGCGCTGTTCGACTTTTTTCTGCGCCGTTTCGACGGCTTTCGTAAACCAGGGATGCTCGATCGACTCATCAGGCTGGATGCCGAAACGCTTCAGCATTTTCTCCATGCCGGTCCCGAAGATGCGCATCAGGTCGTCTTCGAGTGAAAGAAAGAACTTGGTCGTGCCGGGATCGCCCTGACGGCCGGAGCGGCCGCGCAGCTGATTATCGATGCGCCGGCTTTCATGGCGTTCCGTGGCCAGCACAAAGAGGCCGTCGGCGTCGAGCGCCTTCTGTTTCAGACCGGCGATGCGTTCTTCTATATCAGTCCGTTTTTTGGCGATGGTTTCCTCATCGTCGCCTTCCTCGAGCGAGTTCATCAACGCCATGTCGACCGAGCCGCCGAGCTGGATGTCAGTGCCGCGCCCGGCCATGTTGGTGGCGATGGTGACTGCGCCGGGCGCGCCGGCGTCGGCGACGATCTGGGCTTCCTGTTCGTGATAACGCGCATTCAAGACATTATGCGGAACCGGCGTTTTCTTTTCGCCGAGCGAGGCAAGATAATCCGCCCGTTCTTCAAGCTCCTGCTTCGCTTCGGTCTCCTTGTCCCTGAGTTCGTCCGCGCGCGCGCGCAGCATCTTGGCGAGCGTCTTGAAATATTTCTTGTCTTTAAGAAGCGAAGAAAGATGTTCGGACTTCTCGATTGAGACCGTGCCTACGAGCACCGGCTGGCCGCGCTTGTAACAGTCGGCGATCTGCATGACGATCGCCTTGTATTTCTCCTCCGCCGTCATGTAGAGCTCGTCGTCGAGGTCTTCGCGCGCGATCGGCATGTTGGTCGGGATCTCGGCGACTTTGAGCTTGTAGATGTCCTCGAATTCGGCTTCTTCGGTCATCGCCGTGCCGGTCATGCCGGCGAGCTTTTCATAAAGCCTGAAATAGTTCTGGAAAGTAATCGAGGCGAGCGTCTGGTTTTCCGGCTGGATCGTCGTCTTTTCTTTCGCCTCGACCGCCTGGTGAAGGCCTTCGGACCAACGGCGGCCTTCCATCATCCGGCCGGTGAATTCGTCGATGATGACGACCTTGTCGTTACGGACGATGTAATCCTTGTCGCGCTGGAAAATATTGTGGGCTTTGAGCGCCTGGTTGACGTGATGAACGACGGAAATGTTTACTGAGTCGTAAAGGCTGTCGCCTTCGAGCAAACCGGCCTCTCTCAATAGTTTCTCAATCCGCTCGTTGCCTTCTTCGGTCAGCGTGATCGACCGCGCCTTCTCGTCGATCTCGTAGTCGCTTTCTTCAAGCTGCGGGATGAAGCTGTCGATCTTGAGATAGAGTTCGGACTTGTCGTCGGTCGGCCCGGAAATGATCAGCGGCGTGCGCGCTTCGTCGATCAGGATCGAGTCGACTTCATCGACGATCGCGTAGTGGTGGCCGCGCTGCACCATCTCCTCGAGCGACGCTTTCATGTTGTCGCGCAGATAGTCGAAACCGAATTCGTTATTGGTGCCGTAAGTGATGTCGGCTCCGTAGGCCTTGCGGCGCTCTTCGTCCGTCAATCCGTGCACGATGCAGCCGGTTGTCATGCCGAGACGTTCGTAGACGCGGCCCATCCATTCGGCGTCGCGTTTGGCGAGGTAATCGTTAACCGTAACGACGTGTACGCCGCGCCCGGTGAGCGCGTTCAGATAAACCGGGAGCGTGGCCACCAGCGTTTTACCCTCGCCGGTCTTCATTTCGGCGATGTCGCCTTCGTGCAGCACCATGCCGCCCATGAGCTGGACGTCGTAATGACGCTGGCCGAGCGCGCGCTTGGCGGCTTCGCGGACAGTGGCGAAGGCTTCCTCGAGAAGGGAATCGAGGCTCTCGCCGTTGCGGAAGCGTTCTTTAAGCTTTTCGGTGCGTTCAATAAGCCCGGCGTCCGTCAGTTCCGCAATTTCATCCTCAATCGCATTGATCGCCTCTGCGCGGCGCCATAATGGCTTTAATCGGCGTTCGTTGGATGAACCGAAAATTGTCTTTGCGATACCGAGAAGCGCCATGAATGGTGCACCTTGTGAAACGATGATCGGCGCGGCGGCGCCGTCGACGCGCCGCAGGCCGGCGGAATTGCTGGCGGTCGGGCTATATATTCATAGGCCGTTGGGGGCCGCCGGAGAGATAAGCAGGGGCGCTGGACCTGTCAACGAAGCGCGGGCGCGCAGGCATGACGACTGAAGAGACCAGAAAACCGGATCCGCCGGCCAGGGAAAGCCCGCTCATTGCGGCCGGGCGCGCCTTTGTGGACATTCTGCGCGGCCTCGCCCGGGTCCTGCACTGGCTCGGCGCCGGGTTCCTTTGGATTGCGATTCGACTCGCCAGGGCCGTCGCCGCCTTATGGCGCTTTCTCGGCGTGCTCGATGCAGCGCTGTGGCGGGCGATGAAAGCGGCCGCATTCACAATCTGGCGCGGCGCGACGGTCGGGGCCGGATGGGTGTTCGCCGCCGGCGCCGGGATCTTCGAATGGCTGTCGACGCGATGGGGAAGGGCGTACAGCGCGGGCTCCGGCGTTGTTCTTATTGTGGCCGGGCTGTGGATCGTCGACGAATTACGCAGCGCGCCGGGGCGCCCGGACAGCGCCAGCCAGCGCGAGCAAGCGCCGATCGACGCCGAAGACCCGATTCTCGCCCGCGTCGACGGGCGCTATGTGCATCTTTCGGAAGTCGAGGTTGCCGCGCGCGCCCAGGGCGCGCTGCGCGAAGACGAGCATTTGACCGCCGAGGCGGCTTTTGCGCGCGATCTCGTCAAGGCGTTCGTTGAGCAGCGCCTTCTGGCCGGGGCCGCAGTCGACGCCGGCCTTCACCGTTCGACGCCGATTTCCCGACGCATCGGCGCGGCGCGCGACCGCATACTCGCCGCCGCCTTCATGGAATCGCGCATCAAGGAAGCCGTAACTGCGGAATCGGTTCGCGCGCTTTACCGGTCCCAATCGGGCGTGACCGCGCTTGGCGACGAAATCCGCGCCCGCCATATTCTCGTAGAAACGAAGGAAGAAGCCGACGCCGTCATCAAGGAGCTCGACGGGGGGGGCGATTTCGCGGACCTGGCGCGCGAACGCTCGCTTGATCGGGCGACTGCGCCGCTTGGCGGGGAGATCGGCTATTTTACGAAAGATATGATGGCGCCGGCGTTTTCGCACGCAGCGTTCGCCGCCGCCAAGGGCGAGATCGCGCCGCCGTTCGAAACCGAGTTCGGCTGGCATGTTCTCGAAATCCTTGATCGCCGCCCGACCCGGCGAGCCTCCTTCGCCCGCGTGCGGACAGATATTGAACGGTTCTTAACCCTGCGCACAATCGATTCGACGCTGGCCCAACTCGCCGAAAAAAGCGACGTGGTCTATTTCGAACCTGCTGAGAGCGCCGATGCATCCGAGCCTGCAACCGGCTCTCCGTCGCCCGCAGGCGCGCCCGGAGACAGTAAAGACGGCGCATTGCGTTAACGCTTTCAGCGTTAACGGGTGTTAACCGTATGATGACGAAAATGAAAAAGGGATGAATTTTCGATGCGATTCAGGCTTTTTAATCATCTTTGGCAATATCTCGGTAAGTGATTGGCCGTACAAAAATAAGGCGAAAACATGGCAAGGCTCGTTCTTGTCTCGGCGTGCGCTTTGATCGACGCGGATGGAAGGGTGCTTCTCGCACGCCGCCCCCCGGAAAAGCCCATGGGAGGGCTGTGGGAATTTCCGGGCGGCAAGCTCAAGGAGGGTGAGACGCCGGAAGGCGCGCTCGTTCGTGAGCTGAAAGAAGAACTCGACCTGGACGTCGTCGAGTCATGTCTTTCGCCGATTGCTTGCGCGTCGCACGATTCCGGGAGCTTTCATCTCTTGATGCCCCTGTTTGCGTGCCGCAAGTGGTCGGGTTCGCCGCGGCCCATGGCGCATCAAGCGCTGAAATGGGCGCCGGCGAAGGATCTGTTGCGTTACAAAATGCCACCGGCCGACGGGCCGTTGGCGGCGCAATTGAGGGACCTGTTATGCGTAACCTGTTAATGGAGCCGGCGACG
The DNA here is from genome assembly GCA_046756245.1 of Parvularculaceae bacterium. Taxonomy (GTDB): domain Bacteria; phylum Pseudomonadota; class Alphaproteobacteria; order Caulobacterales; family Parvularculaceae. The sequence continues at coordinate 5,135 of JBHHVZ010000032.1, read as the reverse complement.
CTGGACGACGGCCCCGCATCGGGTCTCCAGGCGTTTCTCGCCGATGAAAACGGCGCCACGGCGATTGAATACGGATTGATCGGTTCCCTGATCTTTCTCGCCATCGTCGCGGCGGTGAAGTCCTACACGAACACGACGTCGGATATGTACAGCACGATTTCCGACAACATGGCGTCGCCCTGATCGTTTTCGCCGCCGTCGTTATTCGGCGGGCGCGTTAGAATATGTTCCTACGCAGCGGCTAAATGTTATTTGCGCCTGCTTTCACGGTTCGGCGAATTCTTGATTGAAGTTTGAAGCGATGCGCGCGCCGAGCCCGGCTTTAGCGGTTTTTGCTGGCTTTCATGCGGCGCCCAGCCGGTAAGATAGACGATGTCGAAACGCGCCCGCCCGCCATCCCGGATAAAACGGTCAAACGCGACGGCGACGATCTCGCGCGTAAGCGCGCGCCCGCGTTCATGAAGCACATTTGTTTCGCCCATGCCGCGCAGGTCCTCAATGAGCCGCGCCGGATCCTCATAGCGCACGCTTACCCTGTCGACGTCGGCGACGGGAAGCGCAAAGCCGGCGCGCTGCAGCGCCGATCCGAGATCGCGCACGCTGGCGAACGGCGCCGCGCGCGGACTGACGCCCCCGGTCAATTCGGTTTCGGCTGCGTAAAAAGCGGTGCGGAGCTCCTTCAGAGTTTCTTCTCCGAACAAAGCGGCGAGAAAAAGACCATCCGGCTTGAGCGCGCGGCGCGCCTGCGCCAATGCGCCGACAAGATCGTTTGCGGAATGGAGCGTCAGCATACTGACAATGAGGTCGAGACTTTCCGGCGCAATCGGAAGGCGTTCCTCGTCGGCGATCAATCCGCAGCCGGGCCGTCGCCGCGCCCCCCGGGTCCGGCCGGAGGCCGGCCCGAGGACAGGTTTTGCGGCTTCGGCCGCGCAGGCGGGAGCGAGCCGGCCGCGGGCGAGATCGGCGTTGACGACGATTCCAACCCCGCAGGCGGGGGTCAGCATTTGAACAAGCTCTCCGGCGCCGAAAAACGCAGCCAGCGGAAAGTCGCGGGTGACGGTCTCGAGCCGGTCGACGATTTCCGCCATCGCACGCCGATGCAAAAAATCATGCGCCGCAAAGCGCGCGCCGGATCGTTCGCGTCGCAGGCGTACCAGACGGCGATCGAATATAAGGGGCGGGGCGACGGGTCCGGTCATGGCCGCGTGATAAACGCCCCCGCCCGGTTTCGGCAATGGCGCCGCCGCCGGCTATTGTTGCCCCGCGCAAACTCTTGCGCCTATGCTGGCGCGATGTCTGGGGTTGGCCTCCATTTCAGGCAGCGGATCGCCGCAGGGTGGCGCGTCTGGCTGGACGCGCTCATCCCGCCCTATTGCCCGGCCACGGGCGCGCCCGTTTCCGCGCCGGGGGATATGAGCCCGAACGGGTGGGCGGGCTTGCATTTCATCGATGAACCGCTGTGCGCGGTTTGCGGCGTTCCGTTCGGCCATGATTACGGCGCGGACGCAGTGTGCGCGGCCTGCATCGCCGCGCCGCCGGCCTTCGAACGAGCCCGCGCGGCGGTGGTTTACGACGACGCCAGCCACGGTCTTGTCGTCCGTTTCAAACATTCGGACGGCACGGAGCTCGCGCCGATGTTTGCGCGCTGGATGGCGCGGGCGGGCGCGCCGCTGCTTGAGGCGGGTGCGGTTCTGGCGCCGGTGCCGCTGCATCGGCGCCGGCTGATCGTGCGCCGCTACAACCAGGCGGCGCTCCTTTCGCGCGCGCTTTCGGCGCTGACCGGCGCTCCGGTCCTGATGACCGCGCTTGCCCGCAAGCGTGCGACGCCGCCGCAAAAGAACCTGTCGGCCGATGCCCGGCGCCGGAATGTGGCCGGCGCGTTTGAAGTCCGGGCCGAAGCGGTTCCCGACGTCGCCGGCGCGCGCATCGTCCTCGTCGACGATGTCCTGACGACGGGCGCGACGCTGTCGGCGGCGGCGCGCGCCTTATTGAAAGCGGGCGCGGCCTCGGTCGACGCACTGGCTTTGGCGCGGGTTGTCAAAGGCGGTCTCGACGCCATATAGCGCCATCGTAAGTTTCATACGCAAGGTTCGTTCATGACGCCTGTTACGATTTATACGAGGCCGCTTTGCGGTTATTGCTTCCGCGCCCTGAAGCTTTTGCGCCAGAAGGGCGCTGCGGTCATAGAGATTTCAGCCGGTTTCGGTCCGGAAAAACGCCGTGAGATGATGGCGCGGTCCAACGGCGCCAGCACCTATCCGCAGATTTTTATCGGCGAGACGCATGTAGGCGGGTGCGACGACTTGATGGCGCTCGAGCGCGCCGGCGAACTCGACGGATTGCTGAATGGCGGTTAAGGCCATGAAATTTCGCGCGGCTTGCGTGCAGATGCGCTCGGGACTTTCCCGCGCGGCGAACACGGACGCGGCGCTGGCGCTCATTCGCGAAGCCGCCGAGGGCGCCGCGGCCTTCGTCGCCACGCCGGAAGTCACCAATGTCGCCGATCTCGATCCGGATCGATTATTCGCCGATCTGCCCGAAGAAGCGGGACTCGACGAAATCGGCCGTTTCGCCGATGCGGCCCGCGCCCACGGACTGTGGCTGCTGATCGGCTCGCTGGTGGTGCGGGTCGGTCCGCGCAAGGCCGCCAACCGCAGCTATCTGTTCGCGCCGGACGGGCGCTTGGCGGCCACTTATGACAAGCTGCATATGTTCGACGTCTCGCTGCCCAAAGGCGAAACCTGGAAGGAATCGAATGTTTTTGAAGCCGGCGACCGCGCCGTCTGCGTTGAAACGCCGCTTGCGAAACTCGGACTAACTATTTGTTACGATGTGCGCTTTCCACATCTATACCGCGCCCTCTCCCAGGCCGGCGCTGAAGTGTTGTGCGTGCCGGCGGCGTTTACGCGCCAGACCGGCGAGGCGCATTGGGAGACGCTGTTGCGGGCCCGGGCGATCGAGTGCGGCGCTTTCATTATAGCGCCGGCGCAGGGCGGCAAGCATGAAGATGGGCGCGAGACTTACGGCCACAGCCTGATTATCGGTCCCTGGGGCGACATTCTTGCTGAGGCGGACAATGATGCGCCCGGCGTGATATTTGCTGACCTGGAGCCTGACAAGGCCGCCGAGGCGCGGCGAAGAATTCCCAATCTGGCCCTTGAACGAAATCCCGAAGTCCTCATTGTAAAGCCATGATCAAATATCAGCTCATCTGTGACCTCGCCCATGAGTTTGAAGGCTGGTTCCGCGACAGCGCCGATTACGACGCGCAGGCGGAAGAGGAGCTTTTGTCCTGTCCGGTTTGCGGATCGGATGCTGTGAAGAAAGCGGTGATGGCGCCGTCGATCGCCCGCAGGAAACGAAAAAGCGGACGGGAAAAATCGCTTGCCGCGGTCAAGAAAGATATCGCCGGCGCGGTGCGGCGCGCGCGCGATTATGTCGAAAAGAATTTCGATTATGTGGGCGAGCGCTTTCCCGAAGAGGCCCGCCGCATCTACTACGGCGAATCTGAAACGCGCGGCGTTTATGGAGAGGCGAGCCGCAACGAGGTTAAAGAGCTCGTCGAAGAAGGCGTGCCGGTGGCGCCGATGCCGGCCGCAGAAATGAAGCCGGCTGACCTGACTGACGCCGACAAGAAAAAACTCAACTGACGATTTATGCGCCGGCACGGGGAGGAGGCGATGGCGAACAATCCAGTCGTTCATTTCGAGATTGGATGCCGCGACGCCGACGCAACGACGGCTTTCTACAGGACTGTTTTCGGCTGGTCTTTTTCCGATTACGGACCAAATTCTTATAAAATCGACACCGGCGCCGGAACAGGCGTCAATGGCCACCTGACGGCGCTTGGCCACGAACCCCATAATTACGTCGCCGTCTATATTGAAACCGACGACATCGCGGCGAGCGTGGAAGCGGTCGAGCGGGCTGGCGGCGATACGGTCGTCGGGCCCCTGCCGACGGGCGACGGACGCGAATTCGCCTGGATCAAGGATCCCGCCGGCAACACCATCGGCCTTATCGGCAAATCGAAATCGTGACGCGCGCGCATCTTGCGCAATCCGTGCCGACAGGGCTAGCAACAAGACGATGCAGCCCGTCATTAACCGCCTCTGTGAACTGGAATTCTTCAGGTCGCTCGATTCGGCGACCCTGAAGGCGATCATCGAACGGGGCCAGTGGTTTTCGCTGGTCGGCGGCAAAGCGCTTTTCGCCCAGGGCGAGTCCTCCGACGCGATCTATTTCGTGCTTTCCGGCCGTCTCATCGTGGTTCGGCAGGGACCGGATGGAGAAGAAGAAGTCGTCGCCTATGTGCGCGCCGGCGAACCGGTCGGCGAAATGGCGCTCCTTTCCGACGAGGCGCACTCGGCATCCGTTTTCGCGCTCCGCGACACCGAGATCCTGGCGCTGCCCCACGCCGAATTCGATGCGCTGTTTGAGCAACACGCCGATCTCGCCGGACGATTGGCGCGCGACGTTCTCATACGCGCGCGTCATCCGAGAACGAGTTTCGGTCAGGCCTCGCCGCGCGTTTTCGCTTTCATCGCATCCTCGCCGTCGATTGACATCGATACGCATGTGCGCCGGATCGCCGCGCGCGCGGCGCGTTACGGCCTCAAGGTTCATTTCATGGCCGAGAAGGAATCGGCGCCTGAATCATCTACATTCGAGAACATAGAATGCGAACATGACATTCTGGTGTTGAGCGCGCGCATCAGCGATTCATCCTGGTACAAATTTGTGTTGCGGCACGCAGACCGGTTTTTCGTGTTTGCGCGCCGCGACGCGCGGCCGTCAAAACCGTTTCCGCTGGCGCCGTCGCGCGAATCGCCGGCCCGCAAATTCCGGCTCGTCGATCTGGTGATGCTTCATGAAGGCGCGCCCGCCGGCGTCGTCGCCGAGTGGGCCGACGCGGTCGACGCCAACCGCATTTTTCATTTGCGCGACGAGGCCTGTCTTGACCGTCTGGCGCGCGCGGTGGCGGGGACCTCGATCGGTCTCGTTCTTTCGGGCGGCGGCGCGCGCGCTTACGCCCATATCGGCGCCGTCAAGGCGCTGCGCGAAGCCGGCGCGCCGATCGATTTCATCTGCGGGGCCAGCATGGGCGGCATCATCGCCGCCTGCGTCGCCATGGG
>JBHHVZ010000031.1:0-29188 GCA_046756245.1 Parvularculaceae bacterium | reverse complement strand
CGGAATTTTCGAAGAAAATTCCGGGTGAGGGGTGGGCGCTCGCGGATATGCGCGGCGGTCGTTACATATGCGACGGGAATTTATAGGATGACGGGGAAATTTCGGGAGATCTCCCATGACCGCCCTTAAAGGAAAGACGCTCTTCGTCACCGGCGCCTCGCGCGGCATCGGGCTCGAGATCGCCAGGCGCGCCGCGCGCGACGGGGCGAATATCGCCATCGCCGCCAAAACCGCCGAGCCGCACAAACATCTGCCGGGCACCATCTACACGGCGGCGGAGGAGATCGAAAAAGCCGGCGGCGCGGCGCTGCCGCTTGTGTGCGACATCCGCTTCGAAGACCAGGTCGAGGCGGCGGTCGCCAAAACCGTCGAGACCTTCGGCGCCATCGACATCTGCGTCAACAACGCGTCCGCCATTAGCCTGACGAAAACGCCCGACACCGCAATGAAGCGCTGGGATCTGATGCACCAGATCAATGCGCGCGGAACGTTCCTGGTTTCGAAAACCTGCATTCCGCATCTTAGGAAAGCCGCCAACCCGCATGTGCTGACCCTGTCGCCGCCGCTCGACATGAACGCCAAATGGTTTGCGCCGCACACCGCCTATTCCATCGCCAAGTTCGGCATGTCGCTCTGCGTGCTCGGCATGGCCGAGGAGTTCGCCGAAGACGGGATCGCCTTCAACGCGCTGTGGCCGAGAACGGCGATCGCCACGGCCGCGGTCAAATTCGCGCTTGGCGGCGAGGAGATGGTGCGCGCCTCGCGCAAGGCCGCCATTCTGGCCGACGCCGCGCATCTCGTTTTCACCCAGCCGGCGCGTGAATTCACCGGAAACTTCCTTATTGACGACAGCTTTCTTCACGCCCACGGCGTCACCGATTTCGAAAAATACCGCATCGATCCGGGCCGCCCCCTGATGCCGGACTTTTTTGTGCCCGACACGCCGCCGCCGCCGCCGGGCGTGGCGGAAACCATTGCGAAAGGCTAGGTTCGGACTTAATGGGCATGCTGGAAAAGCTTATGGAGTACGGGGAGGTTTCCTACCGTTCAAAGAGGGTTATCGCATATGAGTGCTTTGCGGTTGAAGCAAGGCGATTGCGTGAGGCAGTGCGTGTTCCCTCTCCCGCTGGCGGGAGAGGGTTAGGGTGAGGGTGGAGAGGCCGGCCAATGACATGGAGGCCGTTCCGCCTTGCGAATGCAGCTCACCCTCACCCCCTGCCCCCTCTCCCGCAAGCGGGAGAGGGGAGAACGCCGTGCGGCGCATTCGGCGCAACAATAAGGCTTAGGTCACATGCAATCGCTTTGCCTTTCGAGGAGAGATGACGGCCCGTAAAAACTGTATGATTGTGCATCTATGAAATCTGTGTAAGGAACCTTCATGTCGCATTTCAGTTTCCTGAAGACCGCCGACTCTATGGGCGACATCCTGTTGTCGGACATGGACAAGTTTCAGCCCTATCTCGAATTCGCAGCACAGGTCATGCGGGGGCCGTCGGAACTTTCCGAAAAAGAGCGTGAGCTGATGGTCGCCTATGTGGCGGGTTTGAACGCCTGCGATTTCTGTTTCGGCGCCCACAAGGCGACGGCGGAAGCGTTCGGCGCCGACGCGAGCGTGCTTGAAGCGCTGCTCGCGGGCGACGACAGCATTCTTGAAGAAAAGCTGCGCCCCGTCTTCACGCTCGTCCGCAAGCTGACGAAAGAGCCGTCGAAAGTCGTCAAGGCCGACATCGACGCCATCGTAGCCGCCGGCTGGAAGGAAAAGACCGCCCAGGACGCGATTTGCGTGACGGCCTTCATGAACTGTTCGAACCGGATCGTCTCCGGCCACGGCGTCGAGGGTTCGCCCGCCGCCTTCGATCTCGCGGCCCGCGTCATGGGCCCCGGCGGCGGCTACAGCACATCGGGCGCGCAGGCCGGCTTGCGGCACGATCTTTAGCGTCCGGCTGTTTCCTGCAAGGAGCGCTTGGGATAACCAACCGATATGACGGAAAAAGCAGTTGAGGCGCGCATTACGGGTCGCGTTCAGGGCGTATGGTTTCGCCAGTGGACATGCGACGCGGCGAGGGCGAAAGGGTTGAAGGGCTGGGTGCGGAATGCGTCCGACGGCTCGGTCGAGGCGGTTTTCTCAGGGCCCGAAGAGGCGGTCGGCGCCATGCTGGCGCTTTGCCGCATCGGGCCGCCTCAGGCTCGCGTCGTCAATATCGAAGCGCGCGCGACGGAGGCGCCGTCCGGCTTGAAAGGTTTCGAGGTCAGGCGCTGATGACAACGCTTCTCTTTGCTCACCCCGTCTTCGGCCGACATGAAGTTCCGCCCGGTCATGTCGAGCGGCCGGATCGCTATGAGGCGGTTAAAAAAGCGCTGCAGGCGGATGATTTTTCCGAACTCGAACGCCACGACGCGCCGCTGGTCGCGACCGCCGCCATCGAGCGCGTCCACACCGCCCGCTACCGCGACGCGATTGAAAATGCGGCGCCGACTGACGGTCTCGCCCAGCTCGACGCCGACACCTTCATGGGACCGTCCTCGCTCGAAGCCGCGCGGCGCGCTGCCGGCGCCGCGGTCGCGGCCGTCGATGCAGTAATGACAGGCGCGGCGAAGAACGCCTTTGTCGCCGCCCGCCCGCCCGGCCATCACGCCGAGCCCGAGCGCGCCATGGGCTTTTGTCTCTTCAACACCGCCGCGGTCGCTGCATTGCATGCCCGCGCCGCGCATGGCGCCGAGCGCGTCGCCGTCGTCGATTTCGACGTTCACCACGGCAATGGAACCGAAGCCGCTTTCTGGAACGACGAGGCGGCGTTTTACGCCTCCTCCCATGAGTGGCCGCAATATCCCGGTACGGGCCGCGAAAGCGACCGCGGCGCACAGGGCAATATCTGCAACGCGCCGCTGGCGACGGGCGAAGGGAGCGACGCCTTCCGCCGCGCTTGGGGTGAACGCCTCTTGCCGGCGCTTGAGGAATTCAGACCCGGTTTCATCGTCATCTCGGCCGGATTCGACGCCCACGCCGCCGATCCGGTCGGCGGGCTGGCCCTAGGCGGGGACGATTTCGCCTGGGTCACGGCCGAAATCGCCGGCGTTGCGCGGAACATCTGCGCCGGCCGGCTTGTTTCCGTACTTGAAGGGGGCTACGACCTCGCGGCCCTGGCCGCGAGCGCGGCGGCGCACGTCAAAGCCTTGATGCGGGGTTAAAAACAACGCCATAACGCCGGGCGGAAAAGCAGGATATGTTGTCAGCTCATGGCGGGACGAATCATCACGGCGCGGCACGGACGCCCAAGCCTTTCGCGGGATGTAAAGATTACGGCCCGCGAATATGGCGACTGGTGGGCGCGCTATGACGAGAGCGGTCTGCACCCCGGCGAAATCCCGCCTGAAGGGCTGGTGAAGCTCGCCGCCGGCGCGCGCGCGGTGTTGTGCTCGACCCGGCCGCGGGCGATCGAGACAGCGCGGGAAATCGCCGGGGAAAGTGCGCCCGCCCCGCCGGATCCGCTGTTCGTCGAAGCGCCGCTGCCGCCGCCGCCGGTTCCCTATCTGAAGCTGTCGCCGTCGACCTGGGGCGTTATCTCGCGCACTTTCTGGTTTCTGGGTTACGCGCCGGAAGGCGTCGAAAGTCATATCGCCGCGTGGGAGCGCGTACGGCGAGTCGCAGCGCTTTTGACCGAACATGCGCGCGACGGCGACGTGATTCTATGCGCGCACGGGTATCTCAATTGGATGATCGACCGGCGGCTTATCAAGGAGGGCTGGACACGCGCCGAATGCGACGGCGGCAATCGTTACTGGTCGTGGCGCATTTATGAACCGGCCGGCCAACGTGACGGCGTCGAGGCGCCGGCGGCGGCTGAGTAGGAAGGAGACCGCGTTCATGCCAAAAAAATCCGACGACATCGCTGATCTCTCCTTCGAAAAGGCGCTCGCCGAACTGGAGGAGATCGTCCAAAAGCTCGAAAGCGGGCAGGCGGCGCTGGAGGATTCTATCGCTCTTTACGAGCGCGGCGCGGCGTTAAAAGCGCATTGTGAAGCGAAGCTCAAATCCGCCCAGGAAAAGATCGAAAAGATCGTTGTCGGCGCCGACGGCAAACCCAACACCGAACCGGCGAAGTTCGAGTAACCGACCGGCGGGCGCGCTCCCGTAATACGGCGCTTCTGCGACCGGTCCTCGCCGTCCGAGCGAAACGGCGGTCCCGGCTAAGCCCGGACGCGCCCGGACGGGTCGATTAGTCCGGTTTGCGGCGCGCTTGGCGCAACCCCGGTCTTCAAATCACCGTGGGCCTGCCGCAATTTCATCCTCAAGGGGTGGAGAAATCCCTCAAAAGCGCTAGAAGAAACGGCTAGCCTTGGGGCCTGTTTGCTCTACACCTCATCCTGAGGTGCGAGCGAAGCGAGCCTCGAAGGATGGCCGTAAGCGCCGTCGCTTGTCTTCATCCTTCGAGGCCCGCCGTTCGGGCGGGCGCCTCAGGGTGAGGGATTTTACTGAAGGGGACTGTCATGCCCGTCGAAACGCCATTGCTCGACACGGTGACCTATCCGGCCGATCTGAGGAAGCTCGAGAAAAGCCAGCTCAGGCAATTCGCCGACGAATTGCGGGCGGAGATGATCGACGCCGTCTCGGTCACCGGCGGGCATCTGGGCTCCGGCCTCGGCGTCGTCGAGCTGACGACGGCGATCCATTACATCTTCAACACCCCCGACGACAGGCTCGTCTTTGACGTCGGCCACCAGTGCTATCCCCACAAGATCATCACCGGGCGGCGCGATCGCATCAGGACGCTGCGTCAGGGCGGCGGACTTTCCGGCTTCACCAAGCGCTCGGAGAGCGAATACGATCCGTTCGGCGCCGCGCATGCAGCGACGTCGATTTCCGCAGCCCTCGGATTCGCGCGCTCGCGCGACCATCAGGGCAAGGACAATCACGCGATCGCCGTCATCGGCGACGGGTCGATGTCGGCCGGCATGGCCTATGAGGCGATGAACAACGCCGGCCATCTGGGGACCAGGCTCGTCGTGATCCTCAACGACAACGACATGTCGATCGCGCCGCCGGTCGGCGCCATGAGCGCCTATCTGGCGCGCGCGTCATCCTCGGGCGTCTATCAGGGTTTTCGCAAGTTTTCGAAACAGCTCTCAAAACGCTTGCCCCGCGCGCTTTACGACAAGCTCGCCAAGGCCGAAGAATACGGCCGCGGCATGGTGACGGGCGGCACGCTGTTCGAGGAGCTCGGCTTTTATTATGTCGGCCCGATCGACGGGCACAATCTCGATCATCTGATCCCGGTGCTCGAGAACGTCCGCGACATGAACGACGGTCCGGTGCTCGTCCACGTGGTGACCAAGAAGGGCAAGGGCTATCCGCCGGCCGAAGAGGCCTATGACAAATATCACGGCGTCGCCAAATTCGACGTCATCTCCGGCAAGCAGAAAAAGGGAACGCCCAACGCGCCCGCCTATCAGAAAGTGTTCGCCAAGGCCCTCATCAAGGAAGCCGAAACTGACGACCGCATCGTCGGCGTCACTGCGGCGATGCCGTCGGGTACCAGCCTCGACATGTTCGGCGAAGCCTATCCCGACCGCATGTATGATGTCGGCATCGCCGAACAGCACGCGGTGACCTTTTCGGCCGGCCTTGCGGCCGACGGCATGAAACCCTTCGCGGCGATCTATTCGACCTTCCTGCAACGCGCTTACGACTCGGTCGTGCACGATGTGGCGCTCCAGAACCTGCCGGTGCGCTTCCCGATGGACCGGGCGGGGCTTGTGGGCGCCGACGGCCAGACGCACGCCGGCGCGTTCGATGTCGCCTATCTCGGCTGCCTGCCAAACATGGTGCTGATGGCCGCCGGCGACGAGGCCGAACTCGTGCATATGACGGCGACGGCTGTCGCCTATGACGAGGGCCCGATCGCTTTCCGCTATCCGCGCGGGGAAGGCGTCGGCGTCGACATGCCGGAATTCGGCAGGCCGCTCGACATCGGCAAGGGCCGGATCGTGCGCGAGGGCGACAAGGTCGCCATTCTTTCGCTAGGCGGACGGCTCGTTGAAGCGCTGAAAGCCGCCGACATGCTGGAGGCGCAGGGGCTTTCCGTCACTGTCGCAGACGCGCGGTTCGCCAAGCCGCTCGACCACGAGCTCATCAAGCAGCTCGTCCGCCATCACGAAGTGCTGGCGACGGTCGAGGAAGGCTCGCGCGGCGGCTTCGGCGCGTTCGTTCTGCATTATCTCTCCGACGAGGGCGCGCTCGATTCCGGGCTAAAAATCCGCACGATGATCCTGCCCGACCGCTTCCAGGACCAGAACAGCCCTTACGAGATGTATAACGACGCCAAACTCAATGCGCCGCATATCGTCGAAACGGTTCTGCGCGCCCTCGGCCGCTCGGCGGAGGTGGTGAACCTGCACGGGTGAGGGCGGCGCGCGAACGCGGTGGCGGGCGAAGCGAAAAAAACCTCTCTGCTGGTCGTTATTCCCCCGCCGATATGGGCGTTTTTATTCGTGCTTGCAGCCTGGGGCGCGACTGCGGCGCTCGATCTCGGACAACCGTGGCGGTTGAGCGCAGTGGGCGTGGCGTTGCTCATTACAGGGTTCGCGATCGCCGCGTCGGGCCGGCTGACATTCGCACGCAAGGGCGCCGAAATTCATCCCGCCTCGACCGTCAATTCAGTACTCGTCACGACGGGACCGTTCCGGTTTTCGCGCAACCCGATGTATCTTGGGATATTGACGCTGCTGATCGGCGTCGCCTTCCTCGTCGGCGCAATTCCCTTCTTTGCGGCGGCGGTTGTTTTTTTCCTTTGGGTGAATTTCATCTCCATTCCGTTCGAAGAAGAAAAGATGGAGCGCCAGTTCGGCGACGACTGACGCGCTTATGCGGCCCGCGTCAGGCGCTGGATTTGACGTTCTAGAGCATGTTCTCCGAAATGCGAGTCGGAGCACATGCTCTAGGTTTTTGTTTTGTCGCGCATTTTATCCGAAAACCGGTTCCCACTTTTCGGAATGCGCTCTAGCGCGCGAAGCCGTTTGCACAGACTTTCAATCTGCAAGCGCCGATAGCAGGAACGCCACATCGGAAAATGGGCTGTCCTGATCGCTTTCGACCATACCCGGATACTGCCGCACGATGACGAGATTTCTTGATGGAATGACGTAAAGCCGCTGACCGCCGGCGCCGCCGGCCACGATCAGGTCGTGCGGAAGCTTATTCGCATCGGGATTCGTATACATGTCAGTCGCGCGCTGCATGGTCGGCGATTTGCTGACGGTTTCGGCGGACGGCTTGTCGTTGAGCCACCAGGTAAGTCCGTAGGCGGCGTTCGCGTCCGAACCCTGAAAGTTTTCGGCGAGCGCCTCCGCGTCGACGAGCTGCGCGCCTTCCCAGCGCCCGCCTTGCAATACGAACAACCCAAACCGCGCCCAGTCGCGGGCCGTCATTACGGCGCCGGAAGGCAGAGTCGGATGCCCGTCCGCCATGCGGCGCCACCGTTCCACCGAAATTCCTACAGGATCAAGAATGCGCGCCTGAAGGTATTCCACTGCATCCTTATACCGTCCGTTCTCGAATGTTTTCAGCTTGCGGCGCATGATTTCGCCGAAAACCTGCAGGTTAACCCCGGCATAAGCGAAGACCGATCCCGGCGTCGCCGACGCCGGCGTTGCGACCGCTTCCGCATAGGTCGGGATTTGTGCGGTCTCCGCCGACTGAAGACCGCTTGTCAGGGAAAGAAGCTGGCGGATCGTGATCTGCGATTTTCGCGCGTCGTCGCGCCACTCCTTGAGGCTGTCGGCGGCGGGTTCGTCGAGCGTCAGTAATCCATCCCGAACGGCGGCGGCGGCGATGACGCCTGAAAAACTCTTCGTGCCGCTTGCTATTGGCCAAGCTTTGTCCGGGGCTCCGCCGTTCGGGTAATCTTCGAAGACGAGCGCGCCGTCCTTGATTACGACGAAGGAAACACCGCCTGTGTGATCGTTATACGCGGCGGCGTTCTTGAAATCCGCAAAGGCGGGCGATACGGCGAGGAACGCGATCAACATTCCGGTGATGACGCGCATGATGCGGCCTCCTTGTGTTGATTGAGGCGTGACTTGTACGACTTAAGCCCTAATATTCACTCCGGACAACATGCGCCTCGATCTTTATCTTGTCGAAAACGGCTTCTTCGAGAGCCGCGCGCGGGCGCAGGGCGCGATTAAAGCCGGGCTCGTGCGCGTCGACGGCGCCGTCGCGCCAAAGCCCTCGCAGGCGGTCGGCGAGGGCGCGGAAATTTCCGTCGAAGGCGACGTTCATCCCTTTGTGTCGCGCGGCGGGGTGAAGCTCGAAGCGGCGCTGCGAACGATGGAAATCGATCCCGCCGGGAAAATCTGTCTCGATCTCGGCGCCTCGACCGGCGGGTTTACGGATGTTCTCCTTAAGCGCGGCGCGGCGAAAATCTACGCTGTCGATGTGGGGACAGGTCAACTTCATGAAAAGTTGCGAAACGATCCGCGCGTGATCCCGCTCGAGCGAACCCATGCGAAGGACCTTTCTCCCGCGCTCGTTCCCGACCCGGTCGAGATCATCGTCTGCGACGTCAGCTTTATTTCGCTCAAAAAAGCGTTGCCGCCGGCGCTCATACTCGCTGCGACCGGCGCGCGTCTCGCCGCCCTTATCAAACCGCAATTCGAGGTCGGGCGCTCGCGGATCGGCAAAGGCGGAATCGTCAAGCCCGGGTACGCCAACAGTTACGGCGTGGCGGAGGATATCGGCGCGTGGATCGACGATCAGCCGGGCTGGAAGACGACCGGCTGGACGGAAAGCCCAATCGAAGGCGGCGACGGCGCCCGCGAATTCCTGATCGGCGCGATTAAGCAGGGTTAGGCCGCCCCCGGCGCCGGACAGAACCTCCCGGATTCACCCGCTGGACGGCCGTTTGCAATTTCTCATACTATGAACGCCGTTCAGAGAGCGATTCCAATGGTTCCTTTCGCCGCCACATTGACGACCGGCGCAAGGCGCGCCGCCTATAACGCGGCGCAAGGCCTGCGCGTCCTCTGGTATACCGGCCATTATGCGGCGGGCCGGCGTCGGATGGGCCCGCTCACCGAACCGGGCGAGCCGCCTTACGCGGGAGAGTTCGACTCGCTCGACCGCGCGCGCCTGAAAAAATCGTTTCGCGAACTGTTCAAGACCGACTGGCGCAACATTGAAGAGGGCGTCTACAAGCTTCCGCACGACATGCTGCGCCCGCCTTCGCTTGGCCGGCTGTGGCGGATGAGTCGCGACTATCTGCGCGACGTCGAAAAAGTCGCGCGCCGCAAACACGCCAAGGGCCATTCAGAAGTGTTGCGCGACGACCTTCAGGATCGCTATCCGCGCTATTATCTCCAGAACTTCCACTATCAGACCGACGGCTGGTTCTCGCACAGCGCTGCGGAGCGTTATGACATGCAGGTCGAAACGCTCTTTACCGGCGCGGCCGACGCGATGCGCCGGCAGGCCCTGCCGGCGATCCGCGCGGCGCTCGAAGGACGCGATGCGGCGACCGCGCGTCTGCTTGATCTCGGCTCCGGCGCGGGCCGGTTCCTGACTTTCGTCAAGGACAACTGGCCGGCGCTCGACCTGACTGCGCTCGACCTGTCGCCTGCTTTTCTGGGCAAGGCGCAAACGACCCTCGCCCGGTTCGGCGGCGCGACCTTTGTCGAAGCGAACGCCGAAGATACCGGCCTCAACGCCGCCGGTTACGACATTGTCACTGCGGTTTATCTGTTTCATGAATTGCCGCCCCGCGCGCGAGAGAATGTCGCAAAGGAGATTGCGCGATTGTTGAAGCCGGGCGGGACGTTCATCCTCGTCGACACCATTCAGTACGGGGACGAACCGGGCTTTGACATTCTTCTGGAAAATTTCCCGCGCGGCTTCCACGAACCCTATTACGACGGCTATTGTCGAACCAATCTCGCCGACCTGTTCGGCGAGGCCGGGCTTGTCCGTCAGGCCGATGCGCTTGCGTTTCTCACCAAAATTACGGTTTTTTCAAAAAACTGATTCCAGGCGACCGATTATGGCGCGGATGCGGCGCCGTCTCCGATTTCCGGCGCGAGGCTTTCAAGAAAGCGGCGGATGTCGTCGGCCGTCTTGTCCGGCGCTTCGACCATGGGCAGATGGCCGACGCCGTCATAAACGCGAACGTTTGAATTCGGAATCCGTTCATGAAATGTCTCGGCCGCGCTCGCATAGATGAGCAAGTCTTCGCGGCCCCAGACAATAAGCGTCGGCGCGGCGATTTCCGACAAACGCGCCGCCATCGCCGGCTCGCGGTCGGCCGTGAAGAGATAGGGCGCGGCGCGGCGGTTGGCCGGCAGGCGAAGAAGCTCCCAATAGCGGTCGATCATGGCGTCATCGACGATTGACTCGTCAGCCACGGTTTCGCGGATCGACTTTTCAATCAGGCTGCGCGGCATGAAATGGCGCAGCAATAAGCGGCCCGGCGCGGACTGCGACAGCCGGAATCCGAGATTGAGCGGCGGCGGCTTCTCGCCTTCGCGCAAGGGCGCGCCGCCGGCGTCGAGCAGTATGAGCGCATCGACGCGCTCCGGACGCGCGAGCGCATAGCGCCACGCCACCCATCCGCCCATGGAATTACCGCCAAGGATGAAATGTTCGACGCCGGCCGCCTCGGCGACGGCGTCGAGCACGCGCATCATGCCGCGTGCGGAATAATCATTGTCCGGCGCCGCGCCGGTGAGCCCGTGCGCCGGCTGGTCGTAGGTGATGACGCGGAACGCGCCGCCAAGCCGGTCAATGAGCGGCTCCCAAGTGTGCAACGACGCCGACATTCCGTGAATAAGAATAATCGGCCGTCCGTCCGGGTTTCCCTGATCGCGAAAATGAATTTTCATGCCCGACGGTCCGGCGGCGAATTTCGATTGCGGTCCGCCATATTTGGCGAGCATTTCAGCCGGGTCCGTATCGGGCGTGCTTAGAAAAAAGAAGGCGGCGCCAAGCGCGACGACAAGGCTGAGTAAAGTTATGAGCAGCTTTTTCATGGGGCGCAGCCTAGAGCGCATTCACGAAAGATGAAACATTGACGTGTGACCGTAAGCCTTGTCTCAATCACATCTTGTCATTGCCGGACTTGTTCCGGCAATCCATGGGCGCTGGCGTCGAGTGTGCGGCCTGAGATCCCCGGACAAGCCCGGGGATGACAGTCCGAGCTTGGAGCGCGCTTCGGGCGCGCATTTGAGTTTTGCGAATTGGCTCAGCCGCACTGCCCGCGCTGCATGAGCGCGTGGTCAGTGAGCACGCAGGCGACCATGGCGACGGCGATCGGAACCGCGCGCACGCCGACGCAAGGATCGTGTCGGCCCTTCGTGACGATCTCGGTTTCTTCGCCGTCGCGCGTGATTGTCCGGCGCGGCGTCAGGATCGACGAGGTCGGTTTTACGGAAAACCGCGCGACGATGTCCTGCCCGGTCGATATGCCGCCGAGAACGCCGCCGGCGTTATTGGAGAGGAAGTGCGGGCGGCCGTCCTTCAGGCGGATTTCGTCGGCGTTTTCCTCGCCGGTGAGCGCCGCCGCCGCCATCCCGGCGCCGATCTCGACGCCTTTTGCAGCGTTGATCGACATCAGCGCCGCGGCGAGATCGGCGTCGAGCTTGCCGTAAACCGGCGCGCCGAGCCCGGCGGGAAAGCCGGAGGCGACGACCTCGACCACAGCGCCAAGCGACGAGCCGGCTTTGCGCACGGCGTCGAGCTTTTCCTCCCACGCTTTCGCCGCGGCCGCGTCGGGACACCAGAAGGGGTTGTTCTCCACTTCCGCCCAATCGAACCGCGCGCGATCAATCTCGTGCGGGCCCATCTGCACCAGGCAGGCTTTAATCTCCGCTTGCGGATAAAGCGCGGCGAGCACCTTCGACGCCACGGCCCCGGCGGCGACGCGGCACGCCGTTTCGCGGGCCGAAGACCGTCCGCCGCCGCGATAGTCGCGAAGCCCGTATTTGGCGTCATAGGTGAAGTCGGCGTGACCGGGCCGGTATTTGTCGTGGATGTCGGAATAGTCTTTCGAGCGCGCGTCGACATTCTCGATCGTCAAACTGATTGGCGTTCCCGTCGTCACCGGCCCGCCGGTGCGGTCGTCCTCGAACACGCCGGAGAGAATCTTCACTGTGTCGGGCTCTTTGCGCTGGGTGACGAAGCGCGAGGTTCTCGGCTTTCGGGCGTCAAGGGCTGCCTGAATATCTTCGACGCGCAGGACGATTCCCGGCGGGCAGCCGTCGACGACGACGCCGATCGCCGGCCCGTGGCTTTCGCCCCAGGTCGTGAAACGGAAGAAACGGCCGAAGGTGTTGAACGACATGCTGTTTCCGGTCGGCTGCGTGGTGTATGTCCCGCTTCCCTCATACTATAAATAAGCGCCCTGCCGAGAGGGTTAACCGCGAAAAGAGGACGCCAATGGCCGATTCGCCGCTCATTCCGCCGTCGCCCAGCGAGGAAGCCTACGCCGCCGGCGACGATCAGGGCGAGGTCTTCACGAAGGACGACCCCTTCGCGCTGTTTGCTGAGTGGCTGGCGCTGGCGGGCGAAACCGAGCCGAATGACCCCAACGCGATGGCGCTTGCGACCGTCGACGAGGCGGGACTTCCCGACGTCCGCATGGTGCTGCTGAAAGACGTCAATGCGGACGGTCTCGTTTTTTACACCAACCTTGAGAGCGCCAAAGGCTTGCAGCTCGCCGCCAATCCGAAAGCGGCCCTTTGTTTTCACTGGAAGACCATCCGCCGGCAGGTCCGCTTCCGGGGGAGCGTCAAGCCGGTGAGCGCCGCCGAAGCCGACGCCTATTTCGCGACGCGTGCGCGCAGCGCCAAAATCGGCGCCTGGGCGTCGGCGCAGTCGCGCCCGATGAAAAGCAAGCTCAGCCTCGCCAAAGAAGTCGCGGCGAAAGCCGTCGAATTCGGCCTCGGCGAGGCGCCGCGCCCGCCTTACTGGTCAGGCTACAGGCTGGCGCCGTTGCAAATCGAGTTCTGGGTCAACCGGCCGTTCCGCCTGCACGACCGTCTGCAATTTATGCGCGAGAATTTTGACGCGCCGTGGAAAACCGCCCGGCTTTATCCTTAGTTACTTTTTCCTTCTATTTCTGTTAAACAGAATTAATCAGCGTCAGAATAAAAAGCGCGGAACCATGCATATTGTTATAGCTGTATTGGGCGCAGTCGCCGCAGCTTTTTGGGCTTTTGTCTATTTTACGAACGCTGCGCGCAGCGGCCGTGAGGCGGTCAGGGACGTTCGCGGCATGGTGCGCCGGGGCGCCTGGTCGCGGCGAATCGACAAACGGTTGATCGAAAATTTGTCTGATCCGCGCGAAGCGGCTGCGGTGCTGCTTTTTCAGGTCGCCGCCTATGACGGCGCGGCTACGGAGCGCCAGAAAGCGGCGATGATTTCGCAGATGCAGCAGGCGTTCGAGGCCGACGAGGAGACCGTCGATGGACTATACGCCTTCGCGCGCATGGCCGTCGGCGAAATCAACGATGCATCGAATAGCTTGAGGAAAATATTGCGCCCGGTTTGTGAAATCTGCACGCAGGAAGAAAAACAGGCGCTGATCGACATGTTGACGCTTGTGGGCCAGGTCGAAGGGCCGCTCAATGATCCCCAGAACCGGCTGATCGATGAGACAAGGCGGGCGTTGGCGACAGCGCCGTAAGCGCGCCGCGCTCTTGAAGTCCGGTAAAAACGCGGACTCCAGAAGCAATTTGCGAAAATCCGCCGGTCTTAATAAAAAACGGTTCGGCGGCTCACGCCACGCGGCGGCATGCGAATTGAAAATCAAAAACGCATGTCCGCCGTATTTTGTAAGTCAGGCAACCAGCAGGGGGCGCGATATGAAAAAGACGGTAATTGCGATGGCGGGGGCGCTCGCCGTCCTGGGGGGGACTGCATTCGCCGGAGAGTGCGAACTGGCAGCGGAAGCGCCGGCGATGCCGGATCCGGAAGCTGCGACGGCGGAAGACCGTGCGGCGACGATTGGCGCGATCAAGGACTATCAGGCGGCGCTCGCGAAATATCGCGCGTGTCTGACCCAAATGGTTGAAAACGAAGAGCTCAAGAAAAAAGCCCGTCAGGCTGCGCTCGACGCTTACAATGCTTCAGTGGAAAGCGAGACCGAGCTGGTTGCTGCGTGGCAGCAATTCAACGCCGCCTATCAGGAAGCCAACAGTTGATAGGCGCGGCGCGGCGGCGGTTGGGTTAATCCATCCGCGTAAATATCGAATCCATCCCCGGGTTCCCGTTGCACGCGACGGCGCCTAAACGATGCAGACGGATGAGATGCGCAAGCACGTTCAGGGCCGCCGCGCCATGCAGGCGTTTGTCAACGTCAGCGTAGATAGCGCGCGTGATCTCCGTGATTTGCGTATCCCCGCGTTTCAGCCGGTCGAGGATCTGCGCGTCGCGCATGAGACGGTGCGTCCTGATCGCGCGCACGAAGGCGCGCGGCTTTTCGATTGGGCCTCCGTGGGTCGGCAGGTAAAGGCTGTCGTCGCGCGCGAGCAGCGATTCCAGGCTGTTCATGTAATCGCTCATGTCGCCGTCGGGCGGCGCCACCACGGTGGTTGACCAGCCCATGACGTGATCGCCGGTAAAAAGCACGCCTTGCTCCGCCAGCGCAAAACAAAGATGGTTTGAAAGATGGCCGGGCGTGGCGACGGTCTCAAGCGCCCAGCCGTCGCCGGCGATGCGGTCGCCGTCTGCAAGAACGCGGTCCGGCCGAAATGCGCGATCGCCGCCTTCATCGAGAGCCGGCGCCTCTTCGCCGCTCGCTTGTCCCGGATGAGCGCCCGCGGCGAGGACCGGCGCGCCGGTCGCGTCAGCCAGCCGCCTCGCCAGTCCGCAATGGTCCTTATGCGTGTGCGTTACGAGGATGTGCGTGACGCGTTCGCTCTCAAGAGCGTCTAGCAGCGCATTCAAATGATTCTGACAATCCGGGCCCGGATCGATAACCGCAGTTTCGCCTTCGCCGATAATGTAAGTTCCGCTGCCGGTATAAGTGAACGGTCCCGGATTGTTTGCGATCACGCGCCGCACGCCGGGGCGTATCTGTTCGGACCGCCCGTGGGCGAACGGAAAATCCCTTATGAAGGGGATCGCGTCGGCCATAAAGGTTTGTTAGGCGTTCGCCAGCGTTTCGTCCACAAAGGCGGCGAAGGCGTTAGCCAGTCCGCGCATGGCCTGCATTTTGTCCTTTCCGGACAGCGCCGTCGGCGGGCCCATGTCGGTCTTGTTGGCGTCGACGATGTAAATGCGGCCGTCCTCGCGGTTGCGCAGAATATCGAGCCCGCCGAAGTCGAGCGCCATCTCTCGCGAGAATTCGGCGATCTTCGCCTGTTCTGCTTTCGAAAACATCGCGTCGGCGTCGACGAGATCGACGCGGTGGTTCTTATTGAGGAAGCGAAACTCCGGCCGGCGTCGCTTGACATAGACGAACGGGATCTTGCCGCCGACCACGGGCGTGCGGAGGTCGATGAGTTCCTTGCCGGTGAACGTAGCGTCAATCAGACGTTGATAGACGTGATTGCGTTTCGGCTCCGCAATCGGGCAATCGATGATACGTCCGTCATGCTTGCCGTTCGATTCCGATTTCTCAACGGCGCATCCGGAATGCGCCTTTGGGTCGATCGTCAGGTTGTAGCCGAAAACTTCCTCGAACACGCGCGCAACGACGCTTTTCCGAATGTCGTGGCAGCCGATATTGAAGGCCGGTTTCGCCGAAGGCGCCGTACGGGGGCCGATCAGGAATTCCCTGTCCTCGAAATAGAAATGCAGGTCAGCCGCGTCAGGATCGTCAACGATCTTGACGTCGGCGATCTGACAGACCGGCCAGATCGCATAATAGGCGCGCGGTTTCTTCGGGAAGAAGGAAATCCGCGCCCTCGGCTCGCGGCCCGTAACCGCGCGCGCCGCCCGCAGCGCCTGCACCAGCCATACGAAGCTCGCCGCCCGCCAGACTTCGCGCATAAGCCCCGGGGTCAGGGGAATCGGCGTCCCCGTCTCCTTGGCGATCAATTGGTTACCGCTGATTTCGAACTCGTTGAAAAACGCCATACCCTGCATTATCCGTGCGGCCGCCCGCTGAGGCGTCTGTTGAACATGGCTTTTTTCGCGTTGACAAGGAAATAAACTGTGCGCGAGGCCGCGAGGCCTTAGCCCGGCCCGTCATTTGCGACGGGGCGCGCATGTGTGCCAATCGTAAACAAAAGATTAATCCCGCCGCGGCGATCCTGTTGGCGGCGTTAATGATGACGGCGACGGCGAGCGCCGGCGAGAGGGAGCGGGCGGCTCTCGCGGGCGGGCAAGCCGGCCAGGCCGGGGGCGTGGCGCTCGGCGACAGCCAGGGCGGGGTCACGGACCGCGCTTATGTGATCGCGCCGCCGAACTGGACTTATGTGGTCGAAAAGGAGCCGGGGAGCTTCCTCGACTGCGGAACGGGCATGGACAACCGGACGACCGACTCCGACGGGCGCGATCTCGCCGGCTTGCGTTGCGGAGTGACGCTGACCGAAACCGTCGTCATCCCGGCGGCGGCGGCGAGCGCGCGCATCGTCATTCATTATTAGCAACCGCGCAGCGCCCGCTCCAACGCGCACATAGCCGTATTATAGTTGCGCTGATAAGGCCTCATTTAATGCAGCGAATTCGGACGGCTTCCCTCCCCTTGGCCCTTCGAGACTCCGCCTTGTGGCGGCTCCTCAGGGTAAGGAGAAGAGGATAGGGGCGGGGATTGGCTGCAACGCTCTCCGGAATCTTGGCGATCCCTCCCCCGATCCCTCCCTTTCCAAAGCAGGGGACGCGCCCCGAGATCATCGGTCACAGCTCTTGCAGGCTAGAGCGCTGGGCGAAAAAAGTGGAATCCGGTTTTTCTCGACGCCGGCGCGACCACTGAAGAATCTACAGCATCGAGTGATGCTGACTTATCGCCCGATGCTGTAGTATCGGCGTATTGACGGTCGTGCATCGTATTCCTACGGGCAGCGGCTTTGTCTAAGTCGTGAAAATCGAACGGGTCTGAGGTTGTTCAATAATGCCCCACAAGACTCCTCCGTTGGACCCACAGCTCACCGGAAACGTTGGGTTGTACTACTGCTGTTATAGGCTTTCGCTTCTTGGATGGAACGTTATGCCCACGGCGCGCAATGCCAGGGGCGTGGACATCATCGCATACAGCCGGGACGCATCCCGCTTCGTCGGGGTGCAGGTCAAGGCATTGAGCAAGCGCAGTCCGGTTCCACTTGGGACCTCTCTGGACAAGATCATGGGCGACTTTTGGGTGATCGTGAACAGAGTCGCTACGCCTACACCTTCGGCCTTCGTCCTCTTGCCCTCTGAAGTGCGCGCACTCGCACATCGTGGAGAGAAAGATGGGCGCGTGTCCTACTGGTTACAGCCCGGGTCCTATGAGCAAGACGCGTTCCGCGAAGCGTGGGAACGGATCGGACACGGTGAAGACTGACCCCAAACAATCAGCAAAAAGAAGCCCCCGGAAAGCTCCGGCTGAGAAGGCGGCGAAAGCCTACTCCTCGCCGGCGTCGCCTACGGCGGCGAGGGCGCGCAATGCAGGTTCATGCGCGCGGAGGTCGTAGCCGGCGGCGGCGGCCTCGGCGATGATTTGGTCAACCGGTTCGCCGGTCCGCGCCGCTGCGTAAGAACGCAAGGTCGTTGAGCGCGTGCCGGTGCGGCAGAAGGCGAGCGTCTTTCCCGTCTGTTCCGCGCGCGCAGCGTCAAAGGCGTCGAGATGCGCCGCCGTAATCCCCGACCGGTCGACGAAAATTTCGACATAACGAAGACCGGCCGCCTCGGCGGCTTTGGCGATGTCGGCGCTTTTCGGCTGGCCTGGCGCCTCGCCGTCCGGCCGGTTGTTGATGATCAGCGTCACGCCTTCCGCCGCCGCTTGCGCCACGTCTTCGGGACTGATCTGGCCGGCCACCAGAAAGCCGTCGGCGAGAGGAATGAATGGATCGGACAAGGCGGCCTCCTTGGAGGATTGGGCGCCGCCGCCGGCGGCGAAAGGCGTTGCAGCAAACACGGCTGCGGCGGCGAGAGCGAAGAAAAACAGGCGTTTCATGGCGAAGCAATTCCCGATTATGGTTGGGTCAGTTCGTTCCGGACAATCAGACGTCATATAAGACGCGCTTGCGCAATCTACAAAACACGATCCCAGATGAACAAAACCAAAACCCCGCCGCCGTTCCATCTCGCCATTCCGGTCGACGACCTTGCGAAGGCCGAAGCGTTTTACGGCGACTTACTCGAATGCCCTCGCGGACGGCGCTCGGACGCCTGGATCGATTTCGATTTCTTCGGTCACCAGCTCGTGACGCATCTCAGCCCCGGCGATCGCCGCGCGGCGGCGACCAATCCGGTCGACGGCGAAAACGTTCCGGTTCGCCATTTCGGCGCGGTGCTGTCGATGGAAGGCTGGCGCGCGCTCGCTGACCGGCTGAAGCAAGCTGGCGTCGATTTCATCATCGAACCGACCATTCGATTCAAGGACGCGCCGGGCGAACAGGGGACGTTTTTCATCCGCGATCCGGCCGGCAACGCGCTGGAGTTCAAGGCCTTCGCCGACCCGGCGCAGCTCTTTGCGACGTAATCGGCGTCATAAAGGATCAGCCATGTCGACAATGTCAGCCCCAAAGTTCCGCGCGATTTACGGGATCATCGGGGAGAAAGCGCGCATTCCGTGGTCGATAGCGACGCTTCCGGTGTTCTTGCTGCTTATTGTCGTCGCCAGACTTTTCAGCGCCGGCGTCATGATCCTGCCGGGCTTTGTCGCCGGCGCCGTGCGCGACGCCGCCAGCCTCGAGCAATATATGAAGGGACTGGAAGCGCATGGCCTGTCGCCGCTGCTTCTGTTTGCTTCCGGTTTCCTGATCCTCATTCCATTCATCTGGACGGGCCTTGTCGAAAACCGGTCGCTCGCGTCCATCGGTTTTACAGGGAGAACGTGGCTGGTTCGCTACGCCCGCGGTTTTATAATTGGCGCGGCGTTTCTGCTGGTCGTCGTCGGCGCGATTTTCGCCGCCGGCGGTTACGAGGTCGAAGCCGTCTTCCCTGTCGGGCGCGCCGAAGACCCCGGCGCATCGTTCGGCCTGATCGGATTATTCCTTGCCGGCTTCATGATCCAGTCCGCAGGCGAGGAAACGATTTACCGCGGCTGGTGGATGTCGGCGCTCGCGGCGCGGCGCGGAACCGCCGTGGCGCTGATCGTGACCTCGGTGTTCTTTGCGCTCGGGCATCTCGGCAATATCGATCCGCGCTTGCTCGAAAGCATGGTCGGCGTCGCCAATGTTCTCCTGTTCGGCCTGTTCATCGGCCTTTACGCGCTGCGGGAAGGCTCGATCTGGGGCGCATGCGGCTGGCACGGCGCATGGAACTGGCTGCTCGGAACCGGCTTCGGTCTGGAAGTGAGCGGCTATTCGATCGGCGGCGCGCCGCTGCTCGTGGATTTGAAAAACGCCGAGGGCCCGGTCCTGTTAACCGGCGGTGCGTTCGGTCCCGAAGCAAGCCTCGTTGCGACCGCGGTTCTGGCGATAGGGTGCGGATGGTTTCTCCTGCGCCGGCGCCGCCATCGCGATTGATTGAGTACAGGAATGTTCGCCCGGTTCGGCGAATTGAACCGTTCGCCGCTCTTGAGCGACTTTAGAGCCATTCGCGCGCAATGTGGCGCGCGATCGACGGTCGCGACCGCCAGTCATTGAGGAGCGAATCATTATGACAGATTCATTCAGCATTTCAGGCGCCATGCCGCTCGAATTAGAAATGCTGGCTGCGGCGGCGCTTTGGGGCTTCATCCAACTGGTGGCGGCGGCGCAGTCTGCGAATGTTCAATATGGATTGAAATGGGCGGCCAGTCCGCGCGATGAGCAAACGCCGCCCTTGAGACCTGTTCCCGGGCGGATCAACCGCAATTTCCGAAACTATATGGAAACGTTCCCATTCTTCGCCGTAACCGTGCTGATCGCGTCTGCGCTCGGCGTGCACAACGCTTTTACCCAGTGGGGCGCCGTCGCCTATCTGTCCGGGCGGATTGTCTATTCCATTCTTTACGTCGCCGGCGTTCCGCTGATCCGCTCGCTGTTCTGGAACATCGCCGCGTTCGGCATGCTGGCGGTGCTTGCGGCGCCGTTTTTCGCCCCGGCGGGTTAACCCGCATCCCTTACTGATTGCGATAGACGATCTCGCCATCGACCACGGTCATCACCGTTTCGACCTTGAGGATCTCCTCGGCCGGGATGGTCATGATGTCTTTCGAAAAGACCGTGAAGTCGGCGCGCTTGCCGACTTCGATCGTTCCCAGCGCGTCTTCCTGAAACGCGGCGTAGGCCGGCCAGGTCGTGAACATTTTTAGCGCCTCCTCGCGCGTCACCGCCTCGTTCGGGCGCCAGTTTTGATTCTGATAGCCGTCGAGCCCGCGGCGCGCGACCGCCGCGTAGAATTCGATGCGCGGGTCGCCGCGCTCGACCGGCGCGTCGGAGCCGGCGGCGATGATCGCCCCGGCGTCGAGGAGCGACCGCCAGGCGTAGGCCCCGTCGAGTCGGTCCGCGCCGAGCCGGTCCGGTGCGAAATAGAGATCGCCGATAGCGTGCGAGGGCTGCATCGACGGGATGACGGCGTTCGCCGCAAAACGCGGAATGTCCTCCACATGAACAATCTGTGCGTGCTCAATGCGCCAGCGCGGTTTGGCGACCATGCGTCTGTTTTCGGGAACGGCGTTGAAGGCCTCTTCATACCAGTCGAGGACAAGCCTGTTCCCGCGGTCGCCAATCGCATGAGTATTGACCTGCACGCCTTTTTCCAGCGCTTTCGTCAGTACGGGCATGATCTCATCGTGATCGGTCTGCAAAAGTCCTGTCGTGTCGGGCGCGTCCGAATAGGGCTCCGAGAGCGCGGCGCCGCGCGAGCCGAGCGCGCCGTCGGCGTAGAGTTTCAGGGCGCGCGTAACAATGCGCCCGGTCTTGTCCTGTCGCGGTCCGTTTGCGGCGAGCGCGTCGAAGCCTTCCACGTCAATGGAATTATAGACGCGGATCGGCAAAGCGCCTTCTTCCGCAAGGCGCTCCATCAGGCCGAGATCGGCCGGGTCGACCGACATGTTATGCATGCCCGTCCATCCGTAGGCGGCGTAAACCGCGCCGGCGCGTTCATAGGCCTCCGCCTTGCGCGCGGGCGAGGGCGGGGGAAGAAGGCCGGCGACAAGCCCTTGCGCGGCGTCGATCAGCATGCCGGTCGGCGCGCCGTCGTCATCCTTAAGGATTTCGCCGCCTTTGGGGTCGGGCGTTGCGGCCGTAACGCCCGCAAGCTCAAGCGCGCGGCTGTTGGCGACGGAGGCGTGTCCGTCGGCGCGCCGCAGGATGACCGGATGATCGGGCGCCGCCGTGTCGAGGTCGTGGCGGGTAGGAAAGCGTTCTTCCGGCCAGTGGGTTTCGATCCAGCCGCGCCCCGAAATGGTTTCGCCGGCCGGCGTGCGTGCGGCTTCGGCGCGCACGATCTCAACGAGGGCGGCGAGGCTTTCAACCCCTTCGAGATTGAGAGTCAGTTCGCGCAGTCCGATCCCGAGAAGATGCGCATGCGAATCAGTAAAACCCGGATAAAGCGCTGCGCCCTCAAGATCGACGATTCTCGCGCCCGGTTCGACCGCCGCCTCGACTTCCGCTCTGTCGCCGGTCTTGACGATGCGCCCGCGCGCCACCGCGACCGCTTCGACGGTCGGTTGGGTCTCGAGGCCTGTATAGATCGGCCCGCCCACAAATATGGCATCGGCGCGGCCCGCGGGCGATCCGTCGTCAGCTTTCTTGTCGGCGCAGGCGGCGCAGGCGCAGGCGGCGAGGGCGGCGAGGAGACTAAGCGGTTTCATGGGGAAATCCTTGTCCGGACGGATGGAGAATCGGAAAGGCGGGATGATAGGCGCGCGCGAGCGGTTCTCCAACGCATCTGGCCGGCTGCGTCCAAACCATGCGCACGAAAATTTGATGGGAAGAATCGAGGGAGGCTGGAAAGCGATGGTCGGAGTGGCGTGATTCGAACACGCGGCCCCTGCCTCCCGAAGACAGTGCTCTACCAGGCTGAGCTACACTCCGACGGGGCGCACCCTATAGCGCCGGCCACGCCAAGATGCAACGCGGTTCAAAGACTAAGCGTCTGACCGAAAATTCGCCGATCGGCGAATTTTCGCTTGCCGGCCCGCACCTCCACCCCCACCCCCAATTAGGGTACTACCGGGGGCGGGGGGGGGGCGGCGGGGGGCCGCCAAGGCGCTTCGAAATTCGATGTAATGGAATTTTGAATCGCACTCTAACGGAATTGCTTGATCATAACAGGGTGGCGGCGTGCCCGCGGGCGATGCGCGAAGATGCGAGTTTCCAGGTTTGCGGCCATTGCAAGCCGGACCCGAAAGCGCTATCTGCCAACGCTCCCCTAGCAGCCCGAATCCGAAGTTCGCCATATTATTCAGCTTGCTCCATACGAACTTCGGATTCGATAAGGCTGCTAGCAAGCTTATGATTCTAGTGTGGTTTTGGATTTGAAATTCGTTTAAGAGACAGCTGCAAAAAATGTAACGAATTTCAAATCCACCACACGAGTTGGGGCGTCGCCAAGTGGTAAGGCATCGGTTTTTGGTACCGACATTCCCAGGTTCGAATCCTGGCGCCCCAGCCAGCCTTCGCGCCCGACCGCGAATGCGGTCAATCTATGAATTGCGCGCCTTAGCGCGCGGAGGGCGCTTCGGCTGGGTGAGCCAGTTGACGCAAAGGCTGCCCCGCGGCGCTTTAGCGGAGGCGGACTTTGTCGTCGCGCGCTGCTGTTCGGCAAGCCGCGCTATAATCTGCTCGCATGCGCGATTCTCGCGGGCGCGACACCCGAGATAAACAGTTTATTTATGCTTTCTAAACAGGTTGAATCTTAAGCGTTGCAAGGCGGCGCAGGCCTTGTTACAAACTAACGCCGCCATGCGGCAGGGCAGGGGTTAAAAGCGAGGAGACGGTCGAATTCAAATCGTAATGATCGAGTCTTGCGCGTTGGGCGCGCTCGTAGAAGATTGTTGCAAATTCGGCTTGTTTGATTCATTTATTCGCAAGAAGGGGAAGCGTCGGGGTGACAATTCCGAACCGTCAATCAGCGAAGTCCGCGCCCTTGAAACATTTTGAGCGCGGAAACGCGCAATTTCTATGTCGGCGATTGCGCCGTCGCTAACAGCCGAAGGAAACCGGTAGGTGAGGCAATGATGAAAAGAGTAGCGATCCTTGGATCAGCAGCGGCGATCGTCGCCGCTATCGGCGCGCCGGCATTCGCGCAATTCAAACCCGCATTGCAGGAAAGCCAGGCGACCGCCAATGAAACGGCGCGCTCGCAGCAGAGGATCGATCAGCTCGACGATCAGACCGCGGCGCTTTTGAACGATTACCGCGCGAATCTGAAACAGCTCGAAGCGGCCCGGCGTTACAACGCGTCGCTCTCCCGCCAGATCGAATCACAGGAGCGCGCCATCGCCCGTCTCCAGCAGGATATCGACAGCGTCGAAGGTCTGCAGCGCGCCATGCAGCCGCTTATGGAAGACATGCTCGAAAAGCTTGACGACGTGGTCGAGGCTGATCTGCCGTTCGATATTGCAGACCGCGCCCAGCGCGTCACGCGTCTTCGCAGCGTGATGGAGAATCCGTCGATGTCGGCGGCGCAACGCTATCGCCTGATCGTCGAAGCCTATCAGATCGAGAACGAATTCGGCCGTACGATCGGCGCTTATGAAGGCAGCATCGGCGAGGGCGAAGAAGAAGTCTCCGGCGAGTTTCTGCGGATCGGCCGCATCTCGCTGATCTTCAAGACGCCGGACGATTCGGTCCTGAAAATCTGGGACAAGAACGTGGGCGCCTGGGTTGATCTCAAACGGTCCTATTTGCCGGACGTGAAGCTCGGGCTTCGCATGGCGAAAGAGCAGACGGCGCCGGACCTCCTTCCGGTTCCAGTCAAACCGCCGCAGACGGCGCAGTAACGTAACGGCGAAAAGCGAAGGGATACCAAGTCATGAAATTTTTCAAACTTGCAGGTCTTTCTCTGTTCGTCGGCGTTGCGGCGATCGGTATGAACATTGCGGGCGGAAATATTTTCACCCCGGCCAGCGCGCAGCAGCAGATTACGCTCGATCAGGTGCTGCAGGCGGTTCGGCGAGAGCGCAGCGAAGTGTCGGAAGAAAACCGTCAGCGCGAGCAGCGGTTCCTGCGGGAGCGCAACAATCAGCAGGCGGAGCTCAATCGCGTGCGCCGGCAGGTTGCGGCGGCCGAAGCTGAATCGACACGCCTTGAAGGCGTGATGGAGGCCAATCAGGCGGAGATCGACCGTCTCGACGTGTTGCTTTCCGAAAAGCAGGGCGAATTTCAGGAACTCTTCGGGGCCGCGCGTTCGGCCGCCGGCGACTTGAGCGCCCAGCTCCGGCTCTCGCTGATCAGCGCCCAGTATCCGGGCCGGAGCGAAGTCATGGCCGAACTCGCGCAAACCGAAACGCTGCCGACCGAAGAACAGCTTCGCGATCTGTGGGAGATGATGGTCCAGCAGATCGTCGAACAGTCCAAAGTCGTTAAGTTCAACGCCGAAGTCGTCGCCGCGAACGGCAAAGCGACGACTGAGGAAATCACCCGCATCGGTCCTTTTGTGGCGTTTTCCGACGGCAAATATCTCACCTACAAATCCGAACGGGGCCATCTGGAATTTCTGGCCCGTCAACCGGGCGGCGACGTGACCGGCGCGGCGAGCGCAGTTGAGCGCGCCACCGGAGACGGTTTTGTGCGCGGCGTGATCGATCCTTCGCTCGGTACGCTTCTCGGGCTTGTGGTTGAAACGCCGACGGCGATCGAACGGGTCAAGCAGGGCCGGTTCGTCGGCTATACGATCATCGTGGTCGCGTCTCTGGCGGCGCTGCTTGGCATCTACAAGTGGGTGACGCTGACGATGACCGCCGGCGCGGTGCGCTCGCAGGTGCGACGCAAGCGGGCGTCGAAGTCGAACCCGCTCGGCCGCGTGATGCTGGCTTATGAAGCGACCCAGTCGAACAATGTCGAAACGGTCGCGCTCAAGCTCGACGACGCTATCCTGAAAGAGGTGCCGAGGCTCGAAGGCGGTCTCAACCTCGTCAAGGTGATCGCCGCGGTGGCGCCGCTCCTCGGCCTCCTGGGCACGGTCATCGGCATGATCAACACCTTCCAGGCGATTACGCTGTTCGGCACCGGCGATCCGCAGATCATGGCGTCGGGCATTTCCGAAGCGCTGGTGACCACCGTGCTTGGCCTGATTTCTGCGATTCCGCTGCTGCTTTTACACGCCTTTGCGTCCGGCGCCGCCAAGCGCGTCACGCAGATTCTCGAAGAGCAGGCGGCGGGTCTGATCGCAGAACATGCGGAAGGTCGTTGATCGGCAAGGCGTAGAAAGGATCTCGAGACATGCTCGAGTTTTTGAATCCAGCCATCGCCTTCGATGCGTTGCGTGACTTTCTTGCGGCGGGCGGAAACGTCCTCAGGATCATCATGGTCACGACCTTCTTCATGTGGGCGTTGATCCTGGAGAGGTTGATGTACTGGTCGACGGCTCATGGCGGCGTCGCCAAGCGCGCCAGACGCGCCTGGAGTGCGAGAAGCGATCACAGCTCGTGGTACGCGCATGCAATCCGCGACCGGCTGATCTCGGAAGCGCGCCAGGAAACCGAGCGGTTCAACGGCGTCATCCGCGCGCTCGTCGCCGTGACGCCGCTCCTCGGCCTTCTCGGTACGGTTACCGGCATGGTCGAAGTGTTCGACGTCATGGCGGTGACCGGCTCGTCCAATGCGCGCCTGATGGCGGCGGGCATTTCGAAGGCGACGATTCCGACCATGGCCGGCCTCGTCGCCTCGCTGTCGGGTCTGATTTTCATCAACGCGTTCGAACGCAACGTGTTCAAGGCCACGCACCAGCTCTCCGACGAACTGTTGATCGAGTAGCGCGATGAGAAAAAGAATCACACACCAGGGCGAAGCCGCCGACGTCAACGTCACGCCGCTTCTCGATATTGTGTTCATCATGCTGATCTTCTTCATCGTGACGGCGACGTTCATTCGCGAAAAGGGAATCGACGTCTCGTCACCGGAAGACAGCGAAGACGAACCCACTGTGCCGCCGCCGGCTCTCGTCTTGTCGGTTCTTGAAGACGGCTTCGTGCAGATCAACGGCGGCCGTCTGATCGATCCCTTGTCGACGAAACCGGTGGTTGAGGAGTTCATGGCGCGCGAGCCCAACGGCGTGGTGCTGGTGAGCGCCGCGCCGGAATCGGAGTCGGGCGTTGCGGTGACAGTAATGGACCAGGCCCAGGATGGCGGCGCGACAGGGCGCGTCTCCCTGACGCTGCAGAAAGACAACAGATAACGGTCCCGGCGACCGGCGTAGTGAAATTTTGAACCGGACGACATCATGGCGAGACGAACAATCCAGAGCGGCGAAACGAGCGACGACGACGTCAACGTCACGCCGCTCCTCGACATTGTCTTCATTATGCTGATCTTCTTCATCGTCACCTCGACCTTCGTGAAGGAGCCAGGCGTCAACGTGCTGCGCCCGGAAGCCGTGACGGCGAAAGAGAAAAAGCTGGCGACGATTCTGGTCGCCATCACCGAAGAAGATGAAATCTGGATCAACAAGAAAGAGGTAAGTCTCGACGAAGTGCGTTCTGCGGTCGAACAGCTTCATCGTGAGAACCCGAGAGGAACAGCCGTGATTCAGGCGGACAGGAAAGCCAAATCGCGGTATCTCGTCGAGGTTCTCAATCAGGTGCGCGCCGCCGGCATCGCCGATGTCGCGGTATCGACCGAAGAGGCATAAGGGAGAACTTTAACTATGGGATCTCTTGCGCGACTGATTTTCGGACTGCCCGGGGCGGCGTTCGTCACCGTCGTTCTGTTCCTGTTCATGAGCGTCATGATCAAACAACCGACGCGTCTTGAAGAAGAAAGAGCCGGCGTCAATATCGAGGTCACGGCGCAGCTTCAGGACACCGATCTTTCCAACGCCAACAAGGAATTCAAGCGGCCGACGCTCGATACGCCGCCGCCGCCGCCGCCGGCCGTCAATGACCCGACCAACCGGCCGGCGCTTGACGGGGTGCGTGCGCAAATTCCCAATCTCGACGTCAATCTCAATATCGGCAGCGGCTTCAACCCCGACCGCGACGCTCAACCTTTGGTTCGCATTCCGCCTCAATATCCGGAGCGCTGCCAGTCCCGCGCAGAGGCGCGGGAATCCGTCGTGCTTGAGTTCGACGTGACGCCGGAAGGTCAGACCACCAACATCAAGGTCATCGACACCACCAACAGCTGTTTCAATCGGGCCGCGTCTCGCTCTGTCGAACGCTGGAAATATCAGCCGAAAATGGTCGACAACGAAGCGCAGTGGCGTCGCAGCGTTGTCACGCAGATTACATTTGAGCTGGCGGAGGAATGATGCGCCGCGGCGATCGCGCCGCATGGCGGCGTCGTCAGTTGCTGGAGCGTTCTTAGTTAGACTGGGGTTTAAGGCGACGACATGACACAAACGCGCTGGAAGACTTTGAAATTCTTGTGCGCCGCCTCTGCGGTCGCGTTGGCGGGAGCCGTCGTCGCCGTCCCGGCGCCTGCGGCCGCGCAACAGCCGCAATGCGAAACGGACGAAAAGAGAGGGCCTGCGAAGACCCTCGACCCGCGGATCGGCAAGGAGCTTCAGCGGATATTCGAAGAGTTGATGCAGGAAGAGCGTTATCAAGAAGCGCTCGCCGCTCTTAGTCAGCTGATCAATCAACGCGGCGACTCGATGAGCCAATTCGAAAAAGCTACGGTTTACGAAATCCGCGGTTCGGTCAAAGCCAGCCTGGAAGATTGGCGCGGGGCGCAGAGCGATTTCCAGGTGGCGTTGGATACCAATGAGTTGCCGACCCCGCGCCAGAATCAGCTTCGCTATTTTATTTCGCAATTGAACTTCCAGCTTGAAGATTACCAGGCGGCGATCCGAGGGCTGAATGCGTGGATCAGGACGGCGCAAACTTGCGGCCAAAAGGTCGACCCGAATGCGTACTATCTTCTGGCGGCCGCATACACGCAGATTCGGCCGCCGAACTATCGCGCAGCGCTCGATCCGGCCGAGAAATCCGTTGCGGCGCTGGAGTCGCCGAGAAAGAGCAATTACGACCTTTTGAACCTGATCTATTCGGAGCTTAACCAGCGCACCAAGCGTATGGCGCTGCTCGAGAGGATGATCAATTTCTGGCCGAGCCAGCGCGATTACTGGGTTCAGCTTTCCGGCGCCTATTCGAACGCCGGGCGCGACAAGGACGCATTCGCTGTCATTGAAGTGGCGTATCGCGCAGGCCTGCTTGAAAATGAATCTGAGATCCTGACGCTTGTTCAGTACTATTCGTTTTTCGACAATCCGTATCGCGGCGCGACGCTGATGGAGCGCGAGATGGAGGCGGGCGTCGTCAAGCGCACCGTCAAAAACCTGCAGCTTCTCTCCCAACTCTGGAGCCAGGCGCGGGAGCACAAAAAAGCCATTCCAGTGTTGCAGGAAGCCGCCCGGCGCTCCGACGACGGCGAGCTTTACTATCGTCTCGGACAGGTGCTGCTCGCCGACGAACAATACGCCGCGGCCGAACGCGCGCTTGTCAACGCTATCAACAAGGGCGGCATGGATCGCGACGACACTGGCGACGCCTGGATGCTGCTCGGCACGACGCGGTTCAGCCAGGCCGGACCGGAAGATGTCAGTACGATGCGACGCGCCCGCGAGGCCTTCGTCAGAGCGCGGGGTTATTCCAAATCACGCAGCCAGGCGGCGCAATGGGTCGCGTATATCGACGCCATTGAGGATACGAGGCGCAGAGCGGCCGAGCTCGAGGAGCGGCAACGCATCGAGCAGTGCAACGAACTGGTTCAGCGCATCGAGCGTCAGCAGCGCATTCAGCAACTGCGCGGAGGCGACCCGTCTGACTTGAGCGAGCTTGCCTCGCCCGAACAGCTCGCCGAGTGCGGCCTCGACGGGAGCAGCGAAAACGCGGGAACCGAAGGCGACGGCGGCGACTCCGAAGAGTAGCTAGAGCGCATTCCGAAAAGTGGGAACCGGTTTTCGGATAAAATGCGCGACAAAACAAAAACCTGGAACATGTTCTCCGACTCGCATTTCGGAGAA
>JBHHVZ010000030.1:0-30570 GCA_046756245.1 Parvularculaceae bacterium | reverse complement strand
GACAGCCGTCGACCGGCGGTTGCGGTTTCCGAGAGCAGGTCGCGCCGGTCGTCGCGTCGGGCGAGGCGACGCTGAACGGCGATATGGCGCAATTTTCGTTCGCGCTTTCAACGCTCGGCGGCGCGCCGCTTGGCGCGGGCGAAGGCGTTCACGACATGATTACGAGCAAAGGCGCGGCGGCCTTCGATTCCGGCTTGCTGGTATTTTCGCCGAAAAGCCTGCAGCCGGCCCAGCTTATTTCTCCGCTCTACGGACTTGTTCGCGACATGACGGGCGCCGCCTCAGCGACGGTGCGCGCCGAGTGGGGAGCTGACGCTGCGGACTTTCGTTCAACCGCGGAGCTTCGTCTCGACAATGTCACTTTTGTCGGGCCGAGCCTCGCAGTGAGCAAGACGGCCGGGCTTAGCGGAACAATACGGTTATCGAGCCTGGCGCCGCTGACAACGGACGGCGTGCAAACCGTGCATCTTGATCTTGTAAACCTCGACGCGCTCAGGCTCGAAAACGG
Organism: Parvularculaceae bacterium; assembly: GCA_046756245.1. GTDB lineage: Bacteria > Pseudomonadota > Alphaproteobacteria > Caulobacterales > Parvularculaceae. Next base: position 30,062 of record JBHHVZ010000030.1, on the reverse strand, counting down.
CGAGATTGTTTTCGAAATGCCCGGCGATGAAACGCTTCGTCTGCATCGCGGATCGTTTCCCTGGTTCGGCGGCGAGATCGGCGTTTACGACGCGACAGCCTCGCTTGCAGGCGACAAGGTGACGGCGCCGCTGCGCGCCGCCGACGTCGACCTTTCGCAATTGCTCGCCAGCCTCAATGTTAACACCCTATCGGGCGAAGGCGTCGTTGAAGGCGTGTTGCCGCTTGTCTTCGAAAACGGCAAGGCGCGGATCGAAAACGGAGAACTTTCCGCCGTCGGGCCCGGCGTCATCCGCTACACGGGTGCGGCGACGGGCGCGGCTGCGGCCAAGAACGAAGGGTCGCGCATCGCATTTGATGTTCTCCGCGAACTGCACTTCGATAAGCTGACGGCGAAAATCAACGGCCCGCTCGACGGCGATATCGATTTCCGAATCGTTTTCGAGGGAATCAACGACATCACGCTGGAGCAGGGACGCGTCGCCTCTCCGATCATATACCGCATCAGCATCGAGGCGCCGCTTCTGGCGCTTATTGATCAGGCTCGGGTGTCGAGCGATTTTCGGCTGCAATATGAACGGTTGAAACCGGAAGAATTGCGGAGTCAATAATGGCGGGCGGCCATGCGGGCGCCGTGTTTTCGCCAAACCGCGTGATTATGGTATAAGAGCGGAAAAAGGGGCGCGTCGCCCCGAAAGATGAGGGCGCGATCATGGCGACCAGGACGCGGGGAGCGGGGCTCTTTAAGGCGGCGTTGATTTTGACGGCGGGCGGTTTGCCCGCAGCGTGTGCGACAGTCAAGATCGAAGCGCCCGACGAGCCCATCGAAATCAATCTAAACGTCAAGATCGATCAGCAGGTCCGCGTCAGCCTCGACCGTGAGATTGAAGATTTGATCGCTGAAAACCCGGATATTTTCTAGGCGACTTGAGGGAGCAATTCCGATGAAACGCAGCGTCGTCTCGACCGTTTTCGCCACCGTGCTTGCATTCGCGGCGCTTTCAACCCTGTCCGGCGCGTCAGCCGCCAGCGCGGCGATCGAAGACGCCAAATCCCGCTGCATTGTCGGCGAACAGGCCGACGGCTATCTCGGCGTGGTCAAGGCCGAGGAAGCCGACGATGCGCTCAGGCGCGAAGTGCGGGACGTCAATCAACAGCGCAAGGCTTATTACGCAGAGATTGCGACCCGCAACGGCGTCACCATCGAAGTGACGGCGGCGCTGACGGCGGAGAAGCTCATCAACCAGGCGCCGTCGGGACAGTGCGTGCGCAACCAGCAAGGCGTCTGGCTCAAGAAACCCTGACACCTGAGAATGCGTGAATTACGGCGCGAATCGCCGATAAAGGGTCTCTGAACGCTTCAAAGACCATAGGGTTTATGTCTCAACCAATCGATCCGATTGCGCTTTCGGCGCTGTTGTCGTCGCGCCTGTGCCATGATCTGGTCAATCCCGTCGGCGCAATCAGCTCCGGTCTCGAAGTTCTCGACGATCCGGGCATGGATGCGGATATGAAAGACACCGCGTCGGCGCTCGTGCATTCGAGCGTCAGGAAGTCGCTCGCATTACTGGCCTTTGCGCGGCTTGCGTACGGCGCGGCGGGAAGCTGCGGGGCGGAAATCAAACTTGAGGATGCGCGCGACGCTCTTGTGAAAGTGTATGCGCATTTCAAGACAGATCTGGAATGGCGCATGGGATCCGGTCCGGCGGCGAAGGAACGGGTAAAGACATTGATGATTCTCGTTCATTCGGCGCTCGATTGCGCGCCGCGCGGCGGCCGGGTTACGGTGACCGGCGGCGCCGGCGATTTCGAGATTATCGCCACGGGCCCGAAGCTCTTCCTGAACGACGAATTCCTTGCGGCGCTCCGGGGCGAAACGGAAGACCTCAAGCCTAAATTCGCGCCCGCCTATATTGCAGGGACCGTCGCCAGAGCGGGCGGCGGCGGGATTTCGGCCGAGCGTTATGAAGACCGGGTCGTGCTGTCGGGAACATTCGGCGCGTCCGAAGAACGCGCCGCGTTAACTTCCGGCTAACCGGACCGCGCGAAACTTGGACGCGGTGAGGGGTTGCGTCAGGGGGCGCAGCGTTGTGAAGGATATGTCCATGAAGACCTGCCTCATCATTGACGACTCGCCTGTGATCCGCGAGATCGCAGCGCGCATGGTGACCGAACTCGGGTTGAAACCGTGGGAGGCTGAGAACGCTGCAAGCGCCGTCGACCAGTGCCGCGCGGAATCGCCGGACGTTGTGCTGCTCGACTGGGACCTTCCCTCCATGGGCGCGCTCGATTTTCTGCACGGAATGAGCGAGCTCAAATTGGAAAAGCGTCCCGAAATCATTTTGTGCGCAACGGAAAACGACCCGCAGCAATTTACGCTGGCCAAGGCGGCCGGCGCCCCTCATCACGTCCTCAAACCGTTCGACAAGAATATAATCGCGGCGAAACTGGTTGAGATCGGCCTGCTTGACGAAAGCGCCGCGCCGCCAAAGACGGAAGAAGGCCCGCAAGCCCGGCGTAAAGTCTGACTTCAGATTCCTTAAACTGCATAGCCCGGAAACAAGGACAAATAAAAACGCCCCGAATGGGGCGTTTTTACTCGCGCCAGACAGTTAAGACGTCGGATCTAGGCCGCTTTTTCTTCGACAGGATCGCGCAGGACGTACCCGCGGCCCCAGACTGTCTCAATATAGTGTTGTCCGCTGGTGGCGGCGGCGAGCTTCTTCCTGAGCTTGCAGATGAAAACGTCGATGATCTTCAACTCGGGCTCGTCCATGCCGCCATAGAGGTGGTTGAGGAACATTTCCTTGGTCAGGGTGGTGCCCTTGCGCAGGCTCAGCAGCTCAAGCATCTGGTATTCCTTGCCGGTCAGATGCACGCGCTGGCCGGCGACCTCGACAGTTTTCGCGTCGAGATTGACGACCAGATCGCCCGTTGTGATGACGGATTGGGAATGCCCCTTGGAACGGCGCACGATCGCGTGGATCCGCGCCACCAGCTCGTCCTTATGAAACGGCTTGGTCATGTAATCGTCCGCGCCGAACCCAAGACCGCGAACCTTCGTTTCAATATCGCCCTGACCCGTCAGAATGAGGATCGGCGTGTTGATCTTGGCGACACGCAGCGACTTCAGCACGTCGAAGCCGGTCATGTCAGGAAGGTTCAGATCCAGCAGAATGATGTCGTAATCGTAAACCTTGCCAAGGTCGACGCCTTCCTCACCCAGGTCGGTCGTGTAGACGTTGAAGCCATCGGATTTCAGCATCAGCTCAATGCTTTGGGCCGTCGCGCCATCGTCTTCGATCAGCAGCACTCGCATGACCTGTCTCCTAATCTGCAGCGAAGCCCCCCGGGCCGCGCCAATTTCTCAAGCAACCCGATGGTAACGTTGATTTGCTTTCATAAAGGTTAACGCTGTGAACGCAGCCCCGCACATTTTCGAGTCCGCGTTAAGCGCTCGAAAATATTCATTACCCGCCGCGACGCTCGAACCTCGGAAAACGGCAAGCGCGTTAAACATGACCCAACGTGCGCCCCTTAATGCGATTCACCAGTTTACGCGAGCTTAAGCACACCCGCGTTAATCTGTGTCGCGACAGAAGGGAAGAGCTCTATGAGCGTTGCGGTCGAACTGGCGCACGGCTTCGATCCGGTCGAAATTGAAGGCGTCGTGGCGTCGGTTTCCGGACTCGGCGTTGAAGTAAAAGATCGTCTCGGCGCCTTAACGATCGGCTGCCGCGTTGAAATCGAAACGAATGAGCGCCCGCTTCTCGCCGAAGTGGTGGGGCTGGGGGAGGGACGTTCCATCTGTCTTCCATTCGGCGGCCTTCGCGGCGTGCGCCGCGGCGCGCGAGTCAGGTTTTTGAAGGGCGGGGGAACCGTGCGCCCGTCGCCCGCCTGGCTTGGCCGCGTCGTCGACGCGCTCGGCCGACCGATCGACGGGAAAGGGCCGTTGCGGGAGGGGGCGCAGGCGTTGAGCCTGCGGGCGAGCCCCGCCCCGGCGCCGTTGCGCGCGCGGCTCGGGCCGAGGATCGATTTCGGCGTCAAGGCGCTTAGCGCCTTCTGCCCGGCGAGAGCCGGCCAGCGCCTCGGCGTCTTTTCCGGGTCGGGCGTCGGCAAGTCGGCGCTGATGGCGATGATTGCGCGCAACACCGAGTGCGACGCCGCCGTCATCGCGCTCATCGGCGAACGCGGCCGCGAAGTAAGAGAGTTCATTGAGGAGGATCTCGGACCGGAAGGTCTCGCCCGCGCCGTTGTCGTCGTCGCCACCTCCGACCAGCCGGCGCTGCTGCGTCGCGAAGCCGGATTTCTGGCGCTGACGCTCGCCGAACATTTCCGCGACGAGGGCGCGCATGTGCTGTGCCTGATGGACTCGCTGACGCGCTTTGCGATGGCCCAGCGCGAGATCGGACTCGCGGCCGGCGAGCCGCCGGCTTCAAAAGGCTATACGCCGTCGGTCTTTGCGGCGCTTCCGGCGCTTCTGGAGCGGGCCGGTCCGTCGTGCGACGGCGATCGTCCCGGTTATGTCACGGCGGTGACGACAGTTCTGGTCGAAGGCGACGATCATGACGAACCGATCGCCGACGCCGCGCGCGCCGTTCTTGACGGACACATCGTTCTCGATCGGCGCATCGCCGAACGCGGACGCTATCCCGCCGTCAATATTCTGAAGTCGATTTCGCGCGCGCCCGCCCACGCGCCGGTCGAGGAAACGGCGCTGGCCGCCCGCGCCAAAGCGCTGGCGGCGGCTTACGACGATATGAGCGAACTGATCCGCATCGGCGCCTACCGTGCAGGCAGCAATGAAGAAGTCGATCGGGCGATCGAATTTTATCCGCGCCTTGAAGCTTTTCTCGGCCAGGCGCGGGACGAACGCGTTTGCGCGGCGGACGCTTTCCACGCGCTTGAGACAATCCTTGAGGAGGCGGACCAGTCATGAGCAAGCGGGCGCGGGAAGTCGAGACATTTGAGAAACTGGTCAAGGTCGCGCGCGCGCAGGCCGACGACATACGCGCGACGCTGGCCGACATTGAAACCGCCCGGGCTTCGGCGCAGACCTCGCTCGACTGGCTGGCGCAATCGGTGCGGCAGGAGGAGATCCGGGCGGCCGATCTTGGCGCGGACGGCCCGGCGGCCTTCGCCCGGTTTCTCGCCGCCGCCCGCCAGCGTCGGACCAATATCGAGGCCTCGATCGAACAGCTTCGGGCCAGGGAAGAGGATGCGCGCACCGCCCTTCAGGACGCTTACGGCGAAGTCAAAAAGCTCGAAGTCTTGGCCGAGCGCCGCCGGTTGAAAATCGCCAGGGACGATCGCAAGGCCGAAGAGGCGGCGCTTTCAGACATCAGCGCCGCCCGCGCTGGCCGCTGACCGGGTGCCCTGCTCAAGCACTTCAAATTTAAGGATTTTTTAACCTTTCCGCATAGAGCTAGACGGACCCTTGATTCGTCTGGGGCGTTTCTGAGCCGGAATCATCCGGTGATTCTGGCGTTTTTCGAGATTCAGTCTTTGACGCCCCCCAAATTCCCATGCTATCCCAAAAAGTGTCGGACAATAACGCCGGCTGGGGCGAATGCGCCCACAGACCGTTGCGGCGGGGCGGAGAACAGGAAGCATGCGAGGCGGGGCGGAGGCCTATTTTTACGGGTCTCACACCAACAGGATCGACGCAAAGGGCCGTCTCGCCACGCCGGCGGTGTTTCGTAGGATTCTGAATCTCGACCGGGTCAACGCCATCTACTGCATTCCATCGGCCGACGAGCCCTGCCTCGATTGCGGCGGTTTTGAATTCGTCGAAAACCTGCAGGCGATGATCAGGCGGCTCGACCCGTATTCGCCCGAGCGCCGCAGTCTCGAATTGGCCGTCACCGCACAGACTTACGTCGTCTCGCCTGACAAGGAGGGGCGGATCATCCTGCCGCAAAAGCTGCGCGATCATGCGCGTCTCGACGGCGAAGCGGCGTTTGCAGGCAGGGGCGAATTTTTCCAGATCTGGAATCCGGTTGACTATGAAAAGGTTGTAGCCGCCGCGATCAAGGAAGCCGGCGCCGCCAAGCTCGGACTGCGCGCGCTGTCCTCGAACAGCGGAGACGCGTCATGATCGAGGCCCGGCACGCGCCCGTCATGGCCGATGAAGCGCTCGCCGCGCTGGCGCCGCTCGATCGCGGCGTTTACGTCGATGCGACGCTCGGCGGCGGCGGATATTCGCGCGCCATCCTTGCGGCTGCGGATTGCTCCGTCTACGCCTTCGATCGCGATCCCGCCGCAATTCAACGCGCGCGCGAATGGGCGCCCGCTTACGGCGCGCGCCTGACGCTGATCAACCGTCCGTTTGCGGAAATGGAGAGCGCGCTTGAAGCGTTCGACATTGACGCTATTGACGGCGTCGTCTTCGACCTTGGCGTTTCATCCATGCAGATCGACGAGGCTGAACGGGGATTTTCTTTCCGCGCCGACGGGCCGTTGTCGATGCGGATGGACGGCGGCAAGCCCGACGCCGGCGACGTAATCATGAAAGCCGAGGCGCGCGACCTTCAGACGATCTTCAAGATCTATGGCGAAGAGCGCCGGGCCGGGGCGATTGCGCGTGCGATCGTCAAGGCGCGCGAAGCGACGCCCGTGGAAACGACGGGAAAGCTGGCCGAGATTGTTGCAAAGGCCGCGCCTTCTCACGGAAATCAGAAGATCCACCCCGCCACGCGGGCGTTCCAGGCGTTGAGGATTTTCGTCAACGACGAATTGGGTCAGTTCGCAGAGGCGCTGGCCGCCGCCGAACGGCTGCTGCGGCCTGCCTCGCGGCTGGTTGCGGTAACCTTCCATTCGCTTGAAGACAGGATCGTCAAGCGCTTTCTGGCCCAGCGCAGCGGCGGAGCGTCGGGGGCGCCGTCGCGCCACGCGCCGCCGCGCGAAAATGCGCCGGCGAGTTTCCGCCTGCTTTATTCGAAGGCCCGGTCGCCGAGCCCGGCTGAAACCGACCGCAATCCGCGGTCCCGCTCGGCGAAGCTGCGCGCAGCGGTGCGGCTCGATGCGCCCGCGCTCGCTTGCGAGCCGGCGACGCTCGGCTTGCCGAAACTCGAATTTTCAAAGGCTTTGGATGAGTGGAGATCGTAAAATGATCCGTATTACGATGATATTCCTGTGTTTGCTCCTCGCCGCCGCCGCCGCGGGCCGCTACAAGGCCGAAGTGTCGGTGCGCGAGACCCATGAAGAAATACGCCGCCTGCAACAGGAAAAAGTACAGGAGCTGCGCAAGATCCAAACGCTGCGCGCCGAGCTTGCTTATCTTGAAAGTCCCGAGCGCCTTGCGAAAATCGCCGAGAAGAAGACAGATCTCAAACCGCTGACGGGCGCGCAGCTTTTGTCCGGCCGGCAGTTCGCCGCCGCCTTCGGAGATCCGGACGCGGTTCCGGAAAGCGGCGATCCCAATCTCGACGACGCCATCATCCTTCACGCGCTGGCGATGGCGGATCTCGCGCGCATTGAGTAGGAGGCGCAGGCCGATGGCGCGATTTCGGTTTTTCAGAAAAAAGCCGGCGCTGCGCGCTTTTGTGGTGTCGCAATCTCAATCGGCGAATGACGCGCAAGCGCCGCAGCGCATATCTGCGCATGGGACAAAATCTAAGCTGGCCGAACGCGCGCGTACGCGGATCAGCATGGTGCTGGTGGTTTTCTGCGCGGTTTTTGTCGGACTGGGCGGCAGACTGGCTTACGTATCGATGGGTTTCGCGGCGCCCGCGCCGCATTGGTCGAATGCAGGCGACGCCTTAGGAACATCGCCGCGCGCGGAAATCGTCGATCGCAACGGCGTGCTGCTCGCGGCCAATCTGCCGATGCTGGCGCTTGAAGTCGCCGGAGCGGAGATCTGGGATGCGCGTGAAACCGCGCGGGCGCTCGACAGCGTTCTCGACGGCGTCGACGCGGCCGAGCTCGAAGAAAAGCTCGCCGCCGGTCGCTATGTGGAGGTGCGGGCCGACCTGACGCCGGCCGAACAGGAGGCGGTGTTCGCGCTCGGGCTTCCGGGCGTGCGGTTTCCGCCGCGCACCCATCGCTACTATCCGCAAGAATCGCTCGCCGCGCATGTGATCGGCCACACCGTGCCGGGCGGGGGCGGCGTGATGGGGCTGGAACATCTGCTCGACGCGCGCCGCGAACCGGGACCTCTCGTGGCGTCCATCGACATTCGCGCGCAGCAGGCGCTCGAAGACGAACTGCTGCAGGCGATGAAGACCTTTTCTGCGACCGCAGCATGGGGCGGCGTCATCGACGTTCGCACTGGCGAAATCATCGCGCTGGCGAGCCTTCCCGATTTCGACCCCAACGCGCCCGGCGCCGCCGAGGCCGATTGGCGCCGCAATCGCGCCACTTATGACCTTTATGAGCTCGGCTCGGCGTTCAAGACGTTCACCGCCGCGGCGGTGCTTGAAGCGGGCCTCGGCGACGAGTCCGCCGAGTATGACGCCAGCGAACCCTATCGCGTCGCTGACAAAGTCTTTGCCGATTATCACGGAGAGAACAGGATACTTACTTTCTCCGAAGTGGTTCAGCATTCATCGAACATTGGCGCTGCGCGAATGGCGATCGAGCTCGGGCCTGAACGCCTGCGCGCCGCGTTCGCCGCGCTCGGCCTGACGGAGGCGTTGCCGATCGAGCTCGCCGAAAACCGCGCGCCGAATCTTCCTGAAAAATGGGGTCCGGTCGAAACCGCGACAGTCGGTTTCGGCCACGGCATTTCAGTGACGCCGCTGCATCTTCTCGCCGCCTACGCCGCCGTCGTCAACGGCGGAACCTACCGGCCGCCGACCTTCCTGAAAGCGGCGGAGGCGCGCGCGGGCGAACGCGCGCTCTCGCCGGAAACGAGCGCTATCATGCGCCGCGTGTTGCGCCGGGTCATCACCGACGGCACCGCGCGCCAGGCGGAAGCGGCCGGATATTATCCGATCGGCAAGACGGCGACGGCGGAAAAGCCGGCCGCGGGCGGTTATGACAGAAACGCCCTGATCGCCAGCTTTATCGGGGCGTTTCCGGGTTACGCCCCGCATTATGTCGTACTCGTGTCGCTCGATAATCCCAAGCCGACGCGCGGGACCTACGGTTTCGCAACGGCTGGATGGAACGCCGCGCCCACGTTCGCACGCCTCGTCGCGCGGCTCGCGCCGATCCTGCAGGTTCCGCCCGCAAGCGACGCGGCGGCGCTCGCCGCATTCGCCCGCGACGCTGGCGCGTCCGCCCCCATGATGGGAGGCTCGAAGTGAGGCTCTCGAATCTGTCCGGCGCGGCGCAGGCCCGCGATCCCGAAATTGTCGGTCTGACCGCAGACAGCCGCGAGGTTCGGCCGGGCTTTCTGTTCGCCGCGCTGGCGGGCGAGACATTTGACGGCGCTGAATTTATTCCGGCAGCGGAAAAAGCCGGCGCGGCGGCGGTGCTGGCTCGGCCCGGCGTCGCCTCTTCGCTCCCTCTGATCGCCGATCCCGAACCGCGCCGGAGGCTGGCGCAGATGACGGCCCGGTTTTATCCGCGCCAGCCCGAGATCGTCGCCGGCGTCACCGGCACCAACGGGAAAACCTCGGTCGCGCGGTTTACCGCCCAGATCTGGCGCCGGCTTGGAAAAAACGCCGGCAGTCTCGGCACACTCGGCGCTTCAGCGCCCGGGTTCGAGCGGAAACTCGTCCATACGACGCCGGAGCCCGTGACGCTGCATGAAACGCTCGACGAAATGGCGGCGGCGGGCGTCACCCATCTCGCCATGGAGGTTTCCTCTCACGGACTTGCGCAGCACCGCGCCGACGGCGTGCGGTTCAGGGCGAGCGCGTACACCAACATCACGCAAGATCATCTCGACTACCACGCCGATTTCGAAGATTACATGAAGGCGAAGCTTCGTCTTTTTACGGAGCTTTTGCCGGCCGACGGCGTCGCGGTCGTCAACGCCGACGGGGAAGGCGCCGAAGACGTCATCGAAGCGGCGCGCGCGCGCAAGCTTGATGTGATGACTGTCGGCGCGGCGGGCCGCGATATTTGTCTCGCCGGGGCGACGCCGCATCCGGGCGGACTCGAAATCAGACTCGAAACGGGCGCGGGCGCAGAGCATGTGATGACTCTGCCGCTGATCGGCGCGTTTCAGGCCGAAAACGCGCTGGTCGCCGCCGGTCTCGCGATTGCGTCAGGCGAAGCGCCCGATGCGGTGCTGCCGCTGCTTGAGTCGCTGCAAAGCGTGCCCGGCCGGATGGAGCGCGCGGCTGAAGCCGGCGGCGGCGCCGTTTATGTGGACTACGCTCATACGCCGGACGCGATTGCTACAGCGTTGCAGGCGATCCGCCCGCATGTGAGTGGAAAGCTTATCGTTATTGTCGGCGCCGGCGGCGACCGCGATAAAACCAAGCGCGCGGCGATGGGCGCGGCGGCGACAACCGCGGACGCCGTCATCGTCACGGACGACAATCCGCGCTCGGAGGACCCGGCCGAAATCCGCAGACAGGTTCTTGCAGGATGTCCCGATGCGTTCGAAATCGGCGACCGACGCGAAGCGATTGCGAGGGGAATCGGAATGCTGTCGCCGGGCGACGTCTTGCTCGTCGCCGGCAAAGGACATGAAACAGGGCAGATTGTGGGGGGCGTCACGTCGCCGTTCGACGATGCGGAGATTGCGCGCGCCGAGGCGGCGAAACGGAAAGAGGATAACGGGAGATGACGGCTGGGTTATGGACGGCATATGAAGCAGCCGCCGCCACGGGCGGCGCGCTATGCGCGCGCGGCGGCGATCCGGAGCGCTGGATCGCCGAGGAATGGGCGGCGGCGGATGTTTCGATCGACACGCGCTCGATCAAGCCAGGAGAGATGTTTGTCGCATTGCGCGACGCGCGCGACGGGCATGAGTTCATCCGCAACGCTTTTGAAGCGGGTGCGGCGGCTGCATTGGTCGCAAAGGCGCCTGCGGACGCGCCCGACGGCGCGCCGCTTCTGGTCGTGCCCGATACGCTGGAAGGACTGCGCGATCTCGCCCGCGCGGCGCGGCGGCGCAATTTCGGCAAGCGCGTCGCGGTCACTGGTTCCGTCGGCAAGACTGGCGCCAAGGAGATGCTGCGCGCGCTTCTTGGAACTGCAGGCTCCGTGCATGCGGCCGACAAAAGCTTCAACAATCAATGGGGCGTGCCGTTGACGCTGGCGCGCATGCCGATGGCGAGCGATTTCGGCGTGTTTGAAATCGGCATGAACCACGCCGGCGAGATCACGCCGCTCGCGCGCCTCGTTAAACCGCATGCGGCGATCGTCACCACGATCGCGCCGGCGCATCTTGAATTCTTTTCCTCCGTCGAAGACATCGCCGAAGCAAAAGCGGAAATCTTTCTCGGACTCAATTCCGGCGGAACGGCCGTGCTGCCGTTCGACAATCCGCATTATTCGTTGCTGGAGCGGCGCGCCAAAGCCGCCGGCGCGGCCCGCATCCTGAGTTTCGGTGAAGGCGCGGGCGCCGATTTCCGCCTGACGGAGCGCCGCCCGGCCGACGCCGACGCAGCAATTTTCGCAACGTTCCGCGGTGAAAAGGTCGAATACCGTCTCGGCGCGCCGGGCGCGCATCAGGCGTTGAACAGTCTCGCCGCGCTCGCCGCCGCCTACGCCGTCGATGTCGATCCCGTTGACGCGGCGGCGTCTCTCGCCGGTCTGGCGCCGACGGAAGGCCGCGGCGCGCGGACGAAAATTGCGCTGAAAGACGGCGGCGAGGCGCTATTGATCGACGAGAGTTACAACGCCAATCCGGCGTCGATGACGGCGGCGCTCGCGCTTCTCGGGGCGGCCGTACCGGCGCGCGGCGGCCGGCGGATTGCGGTTCTCGGCGAGATGCTCGAGCTTGGCGAGACCGCCGAGGCGCTTCACGCCGGCCTTTCCGAAGCGTTAGTCGCTTCCCGGGCGGATCGGCTGTATGTAGCCGGCGCGCTCATGAATGCGCTGTGGGACGCCGCGCCCGCCGCCATGCGCGCGGCGCGCGCGCCTTCGGCTTCCGGACTTTTGGACGCGGTTATGGCCGACCTTCGCGACGGCGACGTCATCATGGTCAAGGGATCGAACGCGTCTAAAGTAAGCGAAATTGCGCGTGCGCTTAAAGAACGCGCCAGGCAGGATGACTGAACGAGCATGCTTTATCATTTACTGACGCCGCTTGCGGACGAGTTCCAGCTTTTCAACGTCTTCCGTTATCTGACGTTCAGGACGGGCGGGGCGGTCATGACCGCGTTGGTGCTGTCGTTTCTGGTCGGACCGCCGCTTATCAGCTGGATGCGCCGCAAGCAGGGGCGCGGACAGCCGATCCGCGACGACGGACCCGAAAATCACATTATCGAAAAAGCCGGCACGCCGACCATGGGGGGCGTATTGATCCTGTTGTCGCTAAGCGCGGCGACGTTTTTGTGGGCGCGGCTCGACAACCCGTATGTATGGGTGGTGATCGGCGTGACGCTCGCCTTCGGTCTGCTCGGTTTCGTCGACGACTATCTGAAAGTCGTCAAACATACATCGTCGGGCGTCGTCGGCAGCGTCAAATTGATCATTCAGTTCGCTGTCGCGCTCGTCGCCGGGTATTTCTGCATGCGCACGCTGGGCGCGGCGCCGGACGCGCCACCCGGCATCGAAAGCTCGGTGCCGCTTCCTTTCTTCAAGAACGTTTTCATCCCGCTCGGAATCATGTTTGTGCCGTTCGCCTCGTTCGTCATCGTCGGCGCGTCGAACACGGTCAATCTCACCGACGGGCTCGACGGGCTGGCGACCGTGCCGGTGATGATCGCCGCGGCCACCTACGCCATCATCGCCTATCTTGTCGGCAACGCCATTTATGCGGAATATTTGCAGGTGCCGTTCGTGCCGGGTGTCGGCGAGCTCGCCGTCATTTGCGGCGCGATTATCGGCGCCGGGCTCGGTTTTTTGTGGTTCAATGCGCCCCCGGCGATGATTTTCATGGGCGACACCGGATCGCTGGCGCTCGGCGGATCAATCGGCGCCATCGCCGTCGCCGCCAAGCACGAGATCGTGCTGGCGATCGTCGGCGGCCTTTTTGTGCTTGAGGGACTTTCGGTGATGATTCAGATCGCCTCATTCCGGCTCACGGGAAAGCGCGTCTTTCGCATGGCGCCCATTCATCATCACTTCGAACATATGGGCTGGAAGGAATCGACCATCGTCATCCGCTTCTGGATCATCGCCGTCATTCTGGCCCTCGTGGGCCTTGCAACCCTGAAACTCAGATAGGACCGCCGTTTCGATGATCGTTATTCCGGGCATGCAGAAAAAGACGGTAGGCGTCTTCGGTCTCGGCGTCACAGGCATTGCGGCGGCGGAGGCGCTCGCCGCGTCCGGCGCGCAGGTTTTTACCTGGGATGAGAATGCGGCTGCGCGCGAGAAAACACAGAATACGGAATTTCCGGCCGAACATCCGAAACAGTGGCCGTGGAAAGAGCTCCAATCGGTCGTTCTCAGCCCCGGCGTGCCGTTGACGCATCCCAAGCCTCACGCCATCGTCCGGAAAGCCCGGAACGAGAACATCGAAGTCGTCGGCGACATCGAGCTTTTCGCCCGCGCGCTTGACGGACTTCCGCCGGGCGATCGGCCGAAAATTGTCGCCATAACCGGCTCCAACGGCAAATCGACGACGACGGCGCTCATCGGCCATATTCTGCGCGAATGCGGAATCAATGCGCATGTGGGCGGCAATATCGGCGAACCCGTGCTGGCGCTTTCGGCGCCCGGACGCGAGACGGTCTATGTGCTCGAACTTTCGTCGTTCCAGCTCGATCTCGCTTTTTCGTTCCGCCCCGACATCGCCGTGCTGTTGAACATAACGCACGATCATATCGACCGGCATGGAGACTTTGAAAATTACGTCGCGGCGAAGAAACGGGTTTTTCAGCAACAAACAAAGGCCGAAACGGCGATCGTCGGCGTCGACGATGCGTCGACGCAGGATATCTGCACGGCGCTGATGGCCGAAAGCCGTATGCGGATCGTTCCGGTTTCGGCCGGCGGCGCGCTCGGCCGCGGCGTTTTCGCTCTCGACGGCCGGCTCTTTTATAATCTCGACGGCAAGACGGCGCTGGCCGGCGACATTTCCGGCGTGTCGACGCTGCGCGGCGCACATAACTGGCAGAACGCCGCCGCCGCGCTTGCGGTTTGCCAAATGCTCGGCGTGTCGCCGGCGGTCGCAGTTCGGGCGATGCAACGGTTCGACGGGCTCGCGCACCGGATGGAGCGCGTCGGAGCCGTCGGCAAGGTCGTCGTCGTCAACGACTCGAAAGCGACAAACGCCGAAGCCGCGGCGAAAGCGCTTGCAAGCTTTGACGACATTTTCTGGATCGCCGGCGGCAAGGCGAAGGAGGGCGGCGTCTCAAACCTCAAAGACGCGCTCGGCCATGTGCGCAAGGCGTATCTGATCGGCGAAGCGGCGGCGCTGTTTGAAGAACAGCTCGGCGCCGCGGTCAATTGCGTCCAGGCTGGCGATTTGAAAACGGCGTTCGCGCGCGCGCTTGACGACGCTGCGGCCAGCAAAGCAAAGACGCCGGTCGTCCTGCTTTCGCCGGCCTGCGCCTCGTACGATCAGTTTAGCAACTTCGAAGAACGCGGCGCCGCATTGCGCCGGCTGGTCAAGGAAGCGTCCGCTGCGGCGGGGGAGGCGGCGTGAGATCACTTTCCCGCGTCGACAATTCAACCATCGCCCGGTGGTGGTGGTCCGTCGATTGGCTCAGCCTCGGCCTGATCGCGGCGATCGCCACGATCGGCGTCGTGTTGATTCTCGCCGCCGGGCCGGTGGCGGCTTCGCGGCTCCACATTAACGACGATTTTTATTTCACCGTGCGCCAGATGCTGTTTCTGGCCCCGGCGCTCATTGTGTTGTTCGGCGTCTCGCTTCTCTCGCCCCTGCAGGCCCGCCGTCTCGGCGTCATTGTTTTTATCGGCGCGCTCGTTCTGATGGCGGCGGCGCTGATCGCTGCGCCCGAGATCAACGGCGCCAGGCGCTGGCTCGATTTCGGCCCGTTCGGCGTCCAGCCGTCGGAATTCGCCAAGCCCGCCTTCGTCGTCGCGGCCGCCTGGATGCTCGCAGAAGGCGCCCGCGACCCGCGTTTTCCCGGCGGCGCGATCGGTCTTGGGCTTTATATCGTCTTCGCGGCGATGCTGATCTTGCAGCCCGACATGGGGCAGTGGTTTCTTGTCACCGCCGTGTGGACGGTGATGTTCTTCATCGCCGGCTGGAGCTGGCTGTGGATCGTTCTTCTGGGTCTGGCGGCGTGCGCGGCGTTTGCGGCGGCCTATATGTTCCTGCCGCATGTGGCCCAGCGCATCGACGGATTTCTGCGCCCCGAAGCGAGTGAGAATTTCCAGGTCGACAGGGCGCTCGAAGCGATCGCCAACGGAAAACTTGCGGGACGCGCGGCGGATGCGCCGGCGATCAAGCTTGATCTTCCCGACGCCCACACGGATTTCATTTTCGCCGTCGGCGGAGAAGAGTTCGGTTTTTTGTTTTGCATCTTGATTATTGCGTTGTTCGCCGCTTTCGTCGCCCGCGCCTTCATGCTGGCGCTTTCGCAGCGCAGCCTCTTCGTCCAGTGCGCGGTTTCAGGACTCGCGGCGCTCGTCGGCCTGCAGGCGATCATCAATATCGCGGTCAATCTGCGCGCCATTCCCGCCAAGGGAATGACGCTGCCCTTCATTTCCTATGGCGGGTCATCGCTCATCGCGACGGGGCTGACGCTGGGTCTCATCCTGGCGTTAACGCGCGCGCAAGGGCCGGTGTGGCGGCGCAAGGAGATTATGCCGTGACCGAGCGCCCCATCGCGCTTGCGGCGGGGGGCACGGGCGGCCATCTTTTCCCGGCCGAGGCGCTCGCGCAGGAACTCAAACGGCGCGGCTGGCGCGTCCTGCTCGTCACTGATTCCCGCGGCGCGCGCTACGCCGAAGATTTTCCGGCTGATGCGCGGTTCGAGATTTCCACAGCGAGCCCGTCGATCGGCGGGATTGTCGCAAAGACCACGGCGGCGTTTTCGATCGCCGGAGGACTCGCCGTCGCCCTGCGCGAGTTTGGGCGGCGCAAGCCTGCGGCGGCCGTGGGATTTGGCGGCTATCCGTCGACGCCGGCGATGCTGGCGGCGGCGCTTCGCGGCGTTCCGTATGGCGTCCATGAACAAAACGGCGTGCTCGGGCGCGCCAATAGGCTTGTTGTCGGCAAGGCGCGGTTTGTCGCGCATGCTTTTCCGGTGCTCGACCGTTTGCCGGCGAAAGCGCGGGCGAAAGCGCGTGAAGTGGGCAATCCGGTGCGTGATGCGGTCGCCGCGCTTGAAGGCGCAGCCTTTACGCCGCCCGCCGCAAACGGGCCGATCAATCTGCTGGTCTTCGGAGGCAGTCAGGGCGCGTCCATATTCTCCCGCACGCTGGCCAAAACGATCCCGGCGCTGCCGGAAGAAATCCGCCGACGTCTCAGCATCGTCCATCAGGTGCGCGAAGACGATCTCGCCGACATGCGCCGCGTCTATCAGGAAGCCGGCGTCATTCACAAGGCGGCGCCGTTCTTTCCGGACCTGCCGCAGAGGATCGCCGACGCGCATCTCGTGATTGCGCGGGCCGGCGCCTCGACTGTAACCGAATTGAGCGTGATCGGGCGGCCCTCGATTCTGGTTCCGCTCGCCATCGCCATGGACGACCATCAGGCCGGCAATGCGCGCGTCCTTTCCGAGGCGGGCGCCGCCATCGTCTTGCCGGAAAAGGCGCTTACAGACGAGGGCCTGCGCGGCGCGTTGGAGCCGCTCTTGACCGCGCCCGAGCGCCTCGCCCAAATGGCGGCGGCTGCCAGGGGTTGCGTGAAGCGCGGCGCGGCGGCGGCGCTTGCCGATCTCGTCGAAGGGATCGCGTGGCCGGATAACGCCCGGAAGGACATGTGATGCGTGAGTCCCGCAAGATCAAAATCAAGCTGCCGTTCGGCGTCGGCGCGGTGCATTTCGTCGGCGTCGGCGGCATCGGCATGTCCGGCATCGCCGAGGTGATGCATAATCTTGGTTACGAAGTGCGCGGTTCGGACGTTGCGGAAAGCGCCAACGTCCAGCGCCTGCGCGACAAGGGGATCGAGGTCGTCATCGGTCATGCGCCGGAGAACGTCGCCGGCGCCGACGCGGTCGTCGTCTCGACCGCGATAAAATCCGACAATCCGGAGGTGCTGGCCGCGCGCGCGAAGCACATTCCCGTCGTACGGCGCGCCGACATGCTGGCGGAGCTGATGCGCCTGAAATGGACGGTGAGCGTCGCCGGGACCCACGGCAAGACGACGACCACAAGCATGATCGCTGCGCTTCTCGATGAGATGGACCTCGATCCGACCGTCATAAACGGCGGCGTCATCAACGCTTACGGCGCCAACGCCCGCCTCGGCGAGGGCGACTGGATGGTGGTCGAGGCCGACGAATCCGACGGCGCGTTCCTCCGTCTGCCGACGACCGTCGCCGTCGTCACCAATATCGATCCCGAGCATCTCGAACACTGGGGCGGATTCGAAAATCTGCGCGTCGCCTTCGACGCCTTTATCGAAAACGCGCCGTTTTACGGATTCGGCGTCGTCTGTCTCGATCATCCGGAAGTGCAGGCGCTGGTCGGGCGCGTCACCGACCGGCGCCTCATTACGTACGGGACCAATCCGCAGGCCGACGTGCGGGCGGAGAATATCGGTTATGGCGACGGCGCGGCGCATTTCGACATCGTTTTCCGCCGGCTCGGCGAAACGGAGTCGCGGATAAAAGATGTAAGTCTGCCCATGCCCGGCGCGCATAACGTGCAAAACGCGCTGGCCGCCGCCATCGTGGCGCGCCGGCTCGGCGCAAGCGACGAGGCGATCAGAAATGGATTTGCGAATTTCGCCGGGGTCAAGCGGCGCTTTACGCGCGCGGGCGAATGGAAAGGCGTCGTCGTCATCGACGATTACGGCCATCACCCGGTCGAGATCGCCGCGGTTTTAAGGGCGGCGCGCAATGTCGCTTCCGGCAAGGTCATCGCCGTCGTTCAGCCGCACCGCTATACGCGCCTGCGCGATCTGTTCGACGATTTCTGCGCCTGTTTGAACGACGCCGATACGGCGTTCATCGCTGATGTCTATCCAGCGGGCGAGGCGCCGATCGACGGCGTCGACAAGGAAGCGCTTGTGGCCGGCATTGAGCGTACCGGCCATCGCGATGCGCGCGCGCTCGAAAGCTTTGACGCCCTGCCGGACGTCATCGCCGAACTCGCCGAGCCGGGCGATTACGTCGTCTGCCTCGGCGCCGGGGATATTACGAAATACGCGAACGGGCTGGCGGATGCATTGGCGAAGCTTGGGAAGTAAGAATGCGCGTTTCGGAACACCCCCTCCGTCCGCTACGCGGACACCTCCCCCGCAAGCGGGCGAGGAATAAGCGTTGTGCTCGCGACTTGCCTGTTCTTCCCCCGTTTACGGGGGAAGTGGCCCGCGTCGATAGACGCGGGTCGATGGGGGTTTAATGCCGACGGAAACAATTACCATCACCGATCTTCCAAAAGTGCGTGGACGCTATGTCGAGAGCGCCGACCTGTCGGCGATTACCTGGTTTCGCGTCGGCGGGCCGGCGGACGTGCTTTATACGCCGACCGATGAAGACGACCTCGCAACGTTCCTGAAGAACACGCCGGCGGACATTCCGGTCTATCCCATCGGAGTCGGCTCGAACCTCTTGGTGCGAGACGGCGGCGTCAGAGGCGTTGTCATCCGCCTTGGCGCCGCGTTCGGAAAGATTTCGGTTGAAGAGACTCGAGTGCGCGCCGGCGCCGCCGCACTGGACGCGCAAGCCGCCAGGCGCGCCGCCGCCGCCGGCGTCGCCGGGCTTGAATTCTATCGCGGCGTGCCGGGAACCATCGGCGGCGCGCTTCGCATGAACGCAGGCGCCTACGGCGCCGAAACCAAAGACATTCTCGTCGAGGCCGTCGCCTATGACCGGGACGGCGCGCGTCATGTGCTCTCGAACGCCGACATGGGCTACGCTTACCGCCATTGCAGCGCGCCGGACGATTTCATCTTCGTCGAAGCCCTGTTTGAGGGCCGCGCCGACGACCCCGCCGCCATCGAGGCGCGCATGAAAGACATTATGGCCAGGCGCGAGGAAACGCAGCCTATCCGCGAACGCACCGGCGGCTCGACCTTCGCCAATCCCGATCCGGCGCAGTCGGGGGGCATGAAATCCTGGCAGCTCATCGAAAGCGTCGGCGGACGCGGACGGATTGTCGGCGATGCGCAAGTTTCCGAACAGCACTGCAATTTCATGATCAATCGTGGAAACGCAACGGCGGCGGATCTTGAAGAGTTAATAGAGTCTTTACGCAAGGATGTCTTAACCAGGACCGGCGTCGAATTGCGGTGGGAGATAAAGAGACTAGGGACTAGGGATTAGGGACTAGGGATGAGGGTATCAAAATCTGTCATTCCGGGACGGCCTTCAGGCCGGACCCGGAATCCACTCCTGAGCTTATCCTCGCGATCAGCGGTGAAGCCGAAGCGAGCGGCGGCGCTCAGGAATGGATTCCGGGTTCGCTCCTCCGGAGCGCCCCGGAATGACGCAATCCCTAATCCCCAATCCCTAATCCCTTCAAACGAACCAAAAACCTCATGAGCAAGCATCGCCGCATCGCAGTCCTCAAGGGCGGTTGGTCGCCGGAGCGCGAAGTCAGTCTCGTCTCGGGCGCCGCCGCCGCGAAGGCCCTTAACGAGGCCGGTTACGATGCGGTCGAGATTGACGTTAAACGCGACATCGCGCGCCGTCTTGAAGACAGTAAACCCGGCGCCGTTTTCAACGCGCTGCACGGGCGCTGGGGCGAAGACGGCTGCGTGCAGGGCCTTTTGGAGCTGATGGCGATCCCCTACACCCATTCCGGCGTGCTGGCGTCTTCTCTCGCCATGGACAAGCAGCGCGCCAAGATGATTTTCGACAAGGTCGGCGTTCCCTCGCCGGAAGGATTGATCGCGCCGCGTGTCGAGGCGGCCGGCGGGCATGTGATGGCGCCGCCTTATGTGGTGAAGCCGAACAACCAGGGCTCGTCGGTCGGCGTCTTCATCGTGCGCGAAGGCGACAACCGTCCGCCATCGGAATTAATGAGCGCGAAATGGGATCTCGGCGATGACGTGCTGGTGGAAAAATTCATCCCCGGCCGCGAACTCACAGTATCCGTCATGGGCGATCGCGCGCTTTGCGTCACCGAGATCGTGCCGCGCACGGCGTTCTACGATTATGAAGCGAAATATGCGGAAGGCGGCTCGAACCATGTGCTGCCCGCAAACCTGCCCGATGATATTACTGCGTTGATGCTGGATTACGCGCTTAAGGCGCATCAGGCGCTGGGCTGCCGCGGACTGTCGCGGGCCGATTTCCGCTACGATGAAAGCAAAGGCGCGGCCGGCGTTTACTGTCTCGAAGTCAATACGCAGCCTGGGATGACGCCGACGTCGCTCTCGCCCGAGCAGGCGGCCCATATCGGCGTTTCCTTTCAGGAGCTTGTGGTCTGGTTGACGGAGGACGCCTCATGTCAAAGGTGAAAAAGCGCAAATCCGGAAAATCGACGCGCAAGGCGGCGTCACGGAAAACGCGGCGCAGGTCCGTCAAGAACAAACGCGCGCCGCGCAAGTCGTTCGCGGAAGCGGTTTCAGAAAGCTCGCGCCGTCTCGCCTTTGCGGCGACTGCGGGCTTCGCCGTCATCGCGGTCGCGATCGTCGCGGTCCTGTGGGCGAGCGGCTATTTCGGTCTGATGGCGGAGCGCGCCGGGCGCGCCGTCAGCGCCGGCGTCGCTTCGGCCGGATTCGAAATCCGCCGCGTCACTGTCAAAGGGCGCGGACAAACGCCGGCGGATGATCTTCAGGATGCGCTTGGACCGGTGATGGGCGACTCGCTTTTGCATTTCGACCCCTACAGGGCGCGCGCCAGAATCGAGGAGCTCGGCTGGGTGCGCTCGGCTGCGGTTTCGCGCCTGTGGCCGGATACGGTCCAGGTGTCGATCCGCGAGCGCGAGCCCGCCGCCGTCTGGCAGCTTTCCGGCGCGCTTTATCTTGTCGACCAGGAAGGCGCCGTCATTCGCGAGATCGGCGCGTACGAATATTCCCAACTGCCGTTGATTGTCGGCGCCGGCGCGCCGGAGGCCGCGTCGGGGCTTTTGCTGGCGCTGCGCGAAACACCCGGAATTTCCGAAAAACTGGCTGCGCTTGTCCGGGTCAGCGGCAGACGCTGGAACCTGCGTTTTCAGACCGGCCTCGACGTCAAGCTTCCCGAAACAGGATTCGAGGAGGCGATTCGCGATCTGGCGGCGCTCGACGCAGCGCACGGAACGCTTGACCAGCCTCTCGAATATATCGACTTTCGCGATTCCGAACGCGTGATCTTCCGGCGGCGCGGCGACGGGGGAGAAACAGAGGGCCCGGCGCGGCCCGTGCAGTAACGCCAAGCTGCACTGACGACCCGAGATTCCATTCAAAGGTCGACATTGAAAGACCTGGGCTTTTCCCGGATTCTATGAGTTGCGGTCAGTGCAGCGTCGTATAACACGAATGGGCGGCCGGACGGATGGTTCTTGTACGGAAAAAGAAAACTGCAAAGGACGGGGATCTAGTCGCCGCGCTTGATATTGGCGCGGCCAAAACCGCTTGTTTTATTGCAAGCCTTTCAACCGGCTATGACGGCGCGGTTGAGGCGGAAGTCATCGGCGTCGGCCACTACGGCGCCGGGCTGAGATCCGAATCCAACCAGCGTCTGGACGTCGCTGAAAAGGCCGTTCGCGCCGCCGTTGACGCCGCCGAACGGATGGCGGGAACGCATATCCGCGACGTTCATGTGGCTGTGAGCGGGCGCCGTCTTTTATGCACGCGGGTGTGCGTCGATCTCGAACTCTACGGCGGTTGCGTAACGGAAGAAGACATCGGCGACTCGCTGGCCGAAGGCTCGAAAATCGCTGCGCCCGAAGGCGTCGCCGGATTGCATTCATTGCCGATTTCTTTCACCGTCGACGACGGCGATCCGATCGTCGATCCGCGCGGCTATTGCGGCCGCCAGCTAACGACCCGGATGCTCGAAATCGGCGCGCGCGAATCCGCGCTCGCCAACCTTTCCGCGGCGATCGAGCGTTGCGGCTTGCGCCCGGCGGCCTTCGTCGCGAGCCCCTGCGCGGCGGCCGAAGCCGTACTCATTGAAGACGAAAAAGAACTCGGCGTCATCCTGATCGACATTGGCGCGCGCACGACGGCCTACGCCGTCTACGACGACGGCGCGCTTGTGGATTGCGGCGGCGTGCCGGTCGGCGGCGGACATATCACCAGCGACATCGCGCAAATGTTCGGCGCGCCGCTCGCGCACGCCGAGCGGATGAAATCGCTAAACGGATCGGCGCTCATCGGCGCCGGCGACGACCATCGTTTCGTCGAATTTCCGACGCTTGGCGGCGGCGAGCTTGCACGCATCTCGCGCGCCGATCTGTCTGCGGTGATCACCCCGCGCCTTGAAGAAATATTCGAACTCGTGGAGGCAAAACTGCCGGAGCGCGACGCGCCCTACAATGCTTTGAGGCGCGCCGTTCTGACGGGCGGCGGCAGCCTGCTGGTCGGCGCGCGCGAGGTTGGCGAACGCGTGCTTGGGGTGAAGACCCGGCTTGGGCGTCCGATTGCGCTCGCCGGCGCGCCCGAGGCGGTGTCGGCGCCGGCGTTTGCGGTTTGCGCCGGCATGGTTCAGTACGCAGCGCGGCGGCTTTCAGACAAGAACGGTTCGGTCGGCGCGCCGGCGCCGAACGATCACGCCGACGGAGGCCTCTTTAGCGGAGTCGGCGCTTGGTTTCGCGCCAAATTTTGAGCGGCCGTTAACAGGTCGTTAACCATTTGGAAAGGGTTCTGAACGAATCTTTAAAATTGGGTATCCAACTAGCAGCCCGAATCCGAAGTTCGTCATAGTATTCAACTTGTTCTGCAGGAACTTCGGATTCGATAAGGCTGCTGGCAAGTTAGTGAATCGAGCGTGGTTTAGGATTTGAAATTCGTTTGAGAGACTGCTGCGAATAATGTAACGAATTTCAAATCCACCACGCTAAGGGCGGACCGGAGTTTTTCATGCCAATAAATCTCAGCGTTCCTGAACTGACCGAACTGAAGCCGCGCATCACGGTCATCGGCGTTGGCGGAGCAGGCGGCAACGCCGTGAACAACATGATCGAAAGCGCCTTGGAGGGGGTGGAGTTTGTCGTCGCCAACACCGATGCTCAGGTTGTCAGCCTGTCGAAAGCCCAAAAGCGCATTCAGCTCGGCGTAAAAACGACGCAAGGGTTAGGCGCCGGTTCAGTGCCCGAGATCGGCAGAGCCGCCGCGGAGGAGTCGCTCGACGAAATTCTCGAGCATGTAGGCAATGCGCATATGCTTTTCATCACGGCCGGCATGGGCGGCGGAACGGGAACGGGCGCTGCGCCCATTATCGCCAAGGCGGCGAAAGATCGCGGCGTATTGACGGTCGGCGTCATCACCAAGCCGTTTCATTTCGAAGGCGCGAAACGCATGCGGATCGCCGTCGGCGGCATCGAGGAGCTTCAAAAGCATGTCGACACCTGCCTGATCATTCCCAACCAGAATCTTTTCTCTATCGCGAATGAACGCACGACCTTCCACGAAGCGTTCGCAATGGCTGACCAGGTGCTCCATTCCGGCGTGCGCGGCATTACCGACCTCATGGTCATGCCGGGCCTCATCAATCTCGATTTCGCCGACGTGCGAACGGTGATGAGCGAGATGGGCAAGGCGATGATGGGCACCGGCGAAGCCGAAGGCGAAAAACGCGCGGTCGAGGCGGCCGAAGCGGCGATTTCGAACCCGCTGCTTGACGAAGTGTCGATGAAGGGCGCCAAGGGCGTGCTGATCAACATTACGGGCTCGATGGACATGACCCTGTTTGAGGTTGACGAGGCGGCCAACCGCATCCGGGCCGAAGTTGATCCGGACGCAAACATTATTGTCGGCTCCACCTTCAATCAGGACCTTGAAGGCCGTGTGCGCGTTTCAGTGGTTGCGACAGGCATCGACACGGAAGCGAAGCAGGCGATGAAGCCTGAAGCCAGGCCGCAGCCCGCAGTCGTGTCGAAGCCGTGGCGCGAGCCGATTGTGACTGAAAAACCGGCTGCGGCCGCTTCCGTTGCTACGGGACCGGCGTCTCCGGTCCGCCAGCCGGCGCCGTCGTCGCCGCTGCCGCCGGCCGGGCCCGCCAATCCGGTTGGCGATGTACACGAGCGCATCCGCCGCATGTTGACGGAAGGTTCGCCGGATGGCCTGCGCCCGATGCAGAAAGAGGCGCGCATGTCGGTTCCCGAAACCGCTCCGGCCGCGCCAAAGCGAAATCAATCCAAATCGAAGCTGAAATCGGACGAGAACGCCGGAAGCCAGCGCAATCCGTTTCGCGAGGCGCAGGAATTCGGACGTAATTCTCTCGATATCGCGCTCGACGTATTCAAAAATCTGGGCGGCGGGAGTTACAAGCGCGAAGGCGCGCCAAAACCGCGCGCGCCGGAAACGCCCAATCCGGAAACCCCTGCGCGCAGCGATCTCTTCGACGATCAGGCGGATGCGGAGCTCGAAATTCCGTCGTTCTTAAGAAAAAAGAAAGCCGGCTAGGCGGTCCGGTGCTCGTGCAGACGTCGTTGGCGTTTATAACTGTTTCATATTCGGTCGTTTTTCTGATGCGCCGCTCAAGCGGCGCATTTTGTTTTTCTTTTACGGACGGGCTTGCGCGCCCGGAGCGACGATGCGCAATATTAAGAAATAAAGCTTTATTTGAGAGCAGTCGAAGCCTCACACACAGTGCGCTGCGACTGTTTGGGGAACGGTGGGAAGCATTGCAACCATTCGTCCGGAGGGGAGCTGTAGCGTAAAATGAGCGTAGTTGAGCAAACGACCCTGGCGAAACCCGTCGCGGCAGGCGGCGTCGCTCTGCATTCGGGCCGAAATACGAGAATAATCCTCCGCCCGGCGGCGGCCGACCAAGGCGTTCTGTTTCGCCGCATCGATCTGCTCGACGAAGGGCTCCTCAGGGACGGCGCTGAGGATTACGACCGGATTTCGATCAAGGCGCGCCCAAGCGCAGTAAGCGAAACGCGGCTGGGCACCACCCTGATCAACACGTCAGGGATCGCAATCGCGACCGTCGAACACGTCATGGCGGCGCTGGCCATATGCGGCGTCGACAATGTTATCATCGACATTGTCGGCAGCGAAGTTCCGATTTTCGACGGCAGCGCGGCGCCTTTTGTTCAGCTATTACGGCAGGCGGGGCTGATGACGCTCGATGCTCCACGCCGGGCGGTCAAGATTCGCACTCCGAAAATCGTCGAAGACGGCGACCGCTTTATAGCGATGGAGCCGACGGATGATTTTGACCTCGAAGTGACAGTCGATTTCGATGATTCCGCCATCGGACGGCAGACCGTGTCATTGAATTTGGACGACCGGACTTGCGTCGACCGGCTGGCGCGCGCGCGCACGTTCTGCCTGTTTCGGGATGTTGAGGCGATGCGCAGCGCAGGGTTCGGTCGGGGCGGATCGCTTGACAACTCCCTGGTGGTCGACAATGGACGAATCCTGAACGATGACGGGTTGCGCGATCCGCAGGAATTCGCCCTCCATAAGGCGCTCGACCTCCTCGGCGATCTCTATCTGCTCGGCGCGCCTGTGATCGGGCGCGTACGCGCGCACAAGCCGGGGCACGACCTCAATATCTGCGTGGCGCGCCTGCTTGAGGTTGATCCCGAGCTGGCGGAGCGCACCCCCGCGTCCGCCATCCTTGAGAACGAAAGGCAGTTCGCCTGATCTCTTTCAGCGGGCCTTGCGGCGCGGTTTGACCGTCGGAGCGGGCCCGACTACAACGGGCTCCCCCGAAGGCTCCGGCCGGGGGCGGCGAAGCAGGATGCGTAAATGAAGTCTCGGATCGGCGTGGTTTTGATGGCGTTGACGATGGCGATCGCCGTCGCAGCCTGTTCGTCTTCGAAGCGCAAACAGAAATTCGCTTATGTCGAACAGCCTGTTGGCGAGCTCTACCAGCGAGGCGCCGAGCAGCTTGAAAAACGCCGTTTTGAAGAAGCGGTCGCATTATTCGAGGAAGTCGAACGCCAGCATCCCTATTCAGCATGGGCGCGTCGCTCGATGCTGATGAAGGCTTTCGCCTATTACCAAAGCAATGAATATGAAGACGCGGTCAAGGCGCTCGATCAATTTATCTCCCTGCACCCGGGCAACAAGGACGCGCCTTACGCTTATTATCTGAAGGCGATGTGCTTTTATGAACAGATCCGCGATGTCGGTCGGGACCAGGATTTTACGACGAAAGCCGTCGCTGGGCTGAATGATGTTGTGCGGCGCTATCCGAACACCGAATATGCGCGCGACGCCCGGTTGAAACTCGATCTGACGTTCGATCACCTCGCCGGCAAGGAAATGTATATCGGTCGTTTCTATCTCAAGCAGAACCAGCACATCGCTGCGATCAACCGCTTCCGCTACGTGATCAACCATTATCAGACGACAAGCCATGTGCCGGAAGCGCTTCACCGCCTGGTCGAGGCCTATCTCGAAATTGGCGTGGTTGAAGAAGCGCGCGCCGCGGCGGCGGTTCTCGGCCATAATTATCCGGGCAGCCTCTGGTATCAGGACACATACGCGCTGTTCAAGCGCCGCGGGCTGCTGAAGGGCGGGGCCAGCCTGGCGAACGCGTCGGACGAGAAGGTCCGTGAAGAAAAAGGCGCGGCCGTGGCTGCGGCTGACGATCAGGGCCCCTAAACGCTGAATCTTCCTTCATCGCCGCGAATAGGTTAATCCCGGAAGGCGCGCTGCGCCGTCGGGGCGCTGCGCTTCATAAGCGTGGACCCTAAAGTGCTGACGGCGCTCGACATCCAGGATTTCATTCTGATCAACCGGCTGGCGGCGCCGCTCGGCGGCGGGCTGACGGCGCTCACCGGCGAGACCGGGGCCGGCAAGTCGATTCTGCTCGACGCGCTCGGACTGGCGGTCGGAGGCCGCGCCGGGCGCGGGGCGGTGCGCCGCGACGCCAAACAGGGCGCGGTGACGGCGACCTTCGAACCTGCAGCCGATCATCCGGTCTGGCGCGCGCTTGAAGAAAACGCGCTGCCGGCCGACGAGGACCAGATCATCCTGCGACGGGTCCAGGGCGCGGACGGGCGCGGGCGCGCCTTTGTCAACGACCAACCCGTCAGCATCGGCCTTTTGCGCGAAATCGGCGAAAGCCTTCTTGAAATCCACGGTCAGCATGACGGACGCGGATTCTTAAGCGCTTCGGCGCACCGCGGCATGCTTGACGAATACGCCGGGCTGAAGGCGCGCGCGGCGACGGTTAGCGAGCGCTGGCGGGCGTGGCGGGAGGCGGAAGAGGCGCTGGCTACGCGGCGGCGAAACCGCGACCAGAATTTACGCGAGGTCGACTATCTTCGCCATGTTGTCGACGAGCTGGAAAATCTTAATCCGCAGACGGATGAAGAGGTCGATCTCGCTTCGCGCCGCGCCGAACTGATGGCGGCGGAAAAGATCGCCGAAGATCTGGTCGCCGCCGCCGCGCTCCTGTCTGAAGACAGTCACGAGGGCAAGCTTTCCGCCGCCCTGCGCCGGCTGGAGCGCGCGGCAGGCGTGTTCGAGGTGGACCGGAACCCGCTCGCGGCCGCTATTGAGCGCCTCGACGCTGCTGTCAGCGAAACGATGGAAGCGCGCGCGGCGGTGGAAGACGCCGCCGACAGTCTCGGTTATGACGCCGCCGAACTCGAAAGCGTCGAGGAGCGCCTGTTCGCCCTGCGCGGCGCGGCCAGAAAGCACGGCGTCGCGCCGGAAGCGCTGCCGGCGTTTCTAGAGCGGACAAGAGCGACGCTTTCCGATCTTGAAAGCGGCGAAAGCGCCTTTGAGGCGCTCGAAGCCCGCGTCGAAGAGACGAAAAAAGCCTATTTCGACGCCGCGCGCTCGCTTTCCGAGGAACGACGCAACGCGGCCGCCGCGCTCGACGCCGCTGTGGCGAAGGAGCTCGCGCCCTTAAAGCTCGCCAAGGCGCGGTTCGAAACGGCGGTCGCAAGCGACGAAGAGCGCCCTATGTCGGAAGGAATCGACCAGGTCGAATTCATGGTTGCGACCAATCCCGGCAGTCCGCCGGGGCCGTTGAAGACCATCGCGTCGGGCGGCGAGCTGTCGCGCTTCGTGCTCGCCATGAAGGCGGCGCTGGCGGTGAAAGAAAACCGCACGGTGATCATTTTCGACGAGGTCGATTCGGGCGTCGGCGGCGCGGTCGCCGATGCCGGTCGGGTCCAGCGTCGGCCAGTAGACCACCTCGATCGACAGGTGCCTGGTGTATTCCAGCGCCCGGCGCTGCGAGGCTGGCGACAGCGCCACGATCATGTCGTAGGAGGCCATGTCGTCGCCCCACTCCTCCATCTCGTCGAAGCTCTTGGTGCGGTGGCGCGAGATGTCGACGTCGAGCTCGGCGGCCACCGCCACCATGAAGGGATCGACGTCGAGATCGTGATGCACCCCGGCCGACTGCACGAAGACCCGCTCGCCGTGCAGCTTTTTCATCAGCCCCTCGGCCACCGGTGAGCGCACCGCGTTGTGGTCGCAGCAGAACAGCACCGATCCGGGGAGCGGGTGGGGCATCGCCCGGTCAGGCCCGGAACTGGAGCGCGCAGATGACCGTGAACAGGCGCCGGGCGGTGTCGTGGTCGGCCTCGACCTTGCCCTCCAACCGCTCGGCCAGGACCCGCGCGCCCTCGTTGTGGATGCCGCGCCGGCCCATGTCGATGGTCTCGATCTTCGACGGCGGCAGGCGCCTGACCGCATCGAAATAGCTCTCGCAGATGGCGAAGTAGTCCTTGATGACGCCGCGCAGGGGCGACAGCGACAGGTGCAACAGCGCCGCCGGCTCGCCCGCCGTCGTGGTCACCTCCATCACCAGCATGCGCTCGGCCATGCCGATGCCCAAGTCATAGGGACCCGCAGGAACGGCGTGCCCGTCGCGCGGGGTGATCCGGAAGCGGTTTTCCTCCTCCAGGTCGAAGATCGCCACGTCGAGCTCCTGCTGGATCTCGGGGGTCCGCGCCCGCGGCCGGTCCTCCTTCAGATGCACGGTGGCCAGCCGGTCGGTAGCGGCGAACCCGGTCATGACTTCTTCTCCAGCGCGTCCAGGCGGCGGCGCACCGACAGCCCGTGCGCCTCCAGCCCCTCGGAGATGGCCAGCGTCTCGGCCGCCGGGCCGATCGCCGCCATCGCTTCGGGCGAGACCCGGGCGACGGTGGTTCGCTTCATGAAATCCAGGACCGATAGGCCCGACGCGAACCGGGCCGAGCCCGCCGTCGGCAGCACGTGGTTCGGCCCGCCGACATAGTCGCCGATCGCCTCCGGGGTATGGGCGCCGAGGAAGACCGCCCCGGCATGGCGGATCAGGGGCACCAGGGCCTCCGGATCGGCTGTGCAGATCTCCAGGTGCTCCGGCGCCACCCGGTTCGACAGGTCCGCAGCGTGGGCGAGATCACGCGCGACGATGAGCGCACCGAACTCCCGCCAGCTCGCCGCGGCGATGTCGGCCCGCTGCAATCGTTGCAGCAGATGCTCGACGGCGCGGCCGACCGCGACCGCGAGCGCCGCGTCGTCGGTGACCAGGATCGCCCGGGCGCTGGCGTCGTGCTCGGCCTGGGCGAGCAGGTCGGCGGCGATCCAGTCCGGGTCGTTGTCGCGGTCGGCGATCACCAGGACCTCCGAGGGCCCGGCGATCATGTCGATCCCGACCCGGCCGAAGACCCGGCGCTTGGCCGCCGCGACGTAGGCGTTGCCGGGGCCGGTGATCTTGTCCACCGGCCGGATCGGCCCGGCGCCGAAGGCCATGGCGGCGATGGCCTGGGCGCCGCCGATCCGGTAGACCGTCTCGACCCCGGCCAGGCGTGCCGCCAGCAGCACCAGCGGGTTGACCCTGCCGCCCGGTGTCGGGGCGCAGATCACCAGCCGCCCGACCCCGGCGACCTGCGCCGGGATCGCGTTCATCAGCACCGACG
>JBHHVZ010000029.1:0-30628 GCA_046756245.1 Parvularculaceae bacterium | reverse complement strand
CTAGTGGTCCTTATGATTCCGACATTTGCTCATGTGCGTGCGGCAAGGGAAGGCAAATGTCGGAATCGGACCGCTACCCTGACATCTCGCGCAGATCATCGCGCGACACCGACCCCGGCACCACGGTGACGGGGATCGGCCGCCCGCCAAGATAGGCCGGCTTGTGCGCAAGCGCTGAAACCAGCGGCCCCGGCCCCTCGGGATTTGTCGACGCGCCCAGGAACAGGATGGCGATTTTCGCATCGCCCTCTATGGTCTTGCGGATCTCGTCGACCATGCGGCCTTCGCGGATTACGGTTTCGGGCTTTTCGCCCCATTGCGCTTCGACTTCGGCGGAGAATTCGGCGAGAATCGCTTCAGCGTGCTCATAGGCTTCCGCCCGCATGGTCTCGGCGACGGTCGCCCAGTGGCCGAAATCGGCCGGCTCGATGACGTGGAGAAGAATGACGCGAGCGTTCGACCGCTTTGCGCGCCGCGCCGTGAAATAAGCGGCGAGCCGCGCTTCCGGGCAGTCGGAGGCGACAACGAGAAATTTAAGCCTGTCGTCGGCCGGCGCGCCGGCCCCGTCGGGTTCGCTCACGGGGCGAAGCATGCCCTGTCCGGGCGGCTTCGTCCACTTGACCGGCGGACCGGGAGCGCGCTACCGGCGGGGCGGGGCATAGACGGAACGGAAGGAGGCCGCCCGTGCGCGGCTATTTCGGCGTCGGCGCCGAGCGCATCTCGAAGCCGATGAATCTTGGCGCGATCCTGCGCACCGGCCATGCTTTCGGCGCTAGTTTCGCCTTTACGCTGGCCGCCCATCACCGGGCGCGCCTCGTCAACATATCGGACACCGCCAGGAGCGCCCTGCACATGCCGTTATACGAATGGGCGGGCGTCGAAGAGATGCATTTGCCGCGCGGCTGCGCGCTTGTCGGCGTCGAGCTTGACGAAGACGCCGTCGACCTGCCGAGCTTTCGGCATCCGCTGAATGCGGCCTATCTGTTCGGGCCGGAGAAAGGCGACCTGTCTTCCGAGGCGAAAGCGCATTGCGCGCATCTGGTGAAAATTCCCACCAAATTCTGCGTCAATCTTTCGGTCGCCGCCGCGATCGTCATGTATGACCGGGTTCTGAGCATGGGCGGCTATCCGGCCCGTCCGGCGCGGACCGGCGGGCCGCCGCCGGTTTCCGACTGGCGGCCGCTTTCGAGCCGGGCGCGGCGCCGGCGCGAGGGCTGATCTGACGATCACAAAAACGCCGCCGGGTCGCCGGCGGCGTCTTAATTCGACAATTATGCTGGAAATTAACGGCGCTTCGTGCGGCGCTTCGCCTTGCGCTTGGCCGGACGCCTGGTTGTGCGCTTCTTCGCCGTCGTTTTGCGCTTGGCCGTGCGCTTTTTCTTGGCGGTTTTTCTCTTGGTCGTTTTCCGCGCCGCGCGCTTCTTCGGCGTCGAGGCTGCGTTTTCGAGCTTGTCGAGCGCCGCCGCATAGGCGCTCAAGCCCCGGATGAAGCCCGACTGCTGCGTCTTGGGCAGGACCGCGAGCGCCGCCCGTTCGGCCTTGGCGACGCGCGGCATGGCGCTTGAAAGCATGCGCTTGCCCGCCGAGGTAATGGAAACCGCGTTGGCGCGGGCGTCGGCCTTGGTGCGCTTGCGCGACAACAGGCCTTTCTTGATCATGCGGGCGATCATGTCCGCAAGCGTCGAGCGGTCGATGCCGGTCGCGCGGACGAGATCGGTCTGGCTCAGGCCCTCGTTTTTGGAAACGGTGTGGAGAACTTCGAACTGGCGGGGGGTCGGCCCGGAGGCGCCGACTTCCTTGGCGTACAGGTCATGGGCGTACTGCTGGGCGCGTCTCAGCAGATGGCCTGGGGAGTTTTTGAGGGTGAAACTTGCCATGATTTTCTCCGTTTCTTTTCTGCCGCCAACGGAAAATCCGTCTTCAGCCTGTTCTCCCGGGCGTTCATGAGCGTTGATGCGATTCGCGCCCGACTCGGATGAATTGAACTCTGGAAGTTAATAAAGTATTGCGGGCCATCCGTCATCGATAATTTTGCAACAGTCTGCGGCAAATAATCGCTGATTAGGGGTTAAACGGAATTTCCGCAAACGGGATTTTTTGAAACGTAAAGTTATACAGGAGGCGGACAATGACAGAACCGGTTGGAATTACACCCCAATTCGAGCAAAAAATACCGCCTGAGGACGATCGTGAGAGATCCGTCTGCGTTCATTGCGGCTTTGTCGATTATCGTAATCCCAAAATTGTGATCGGATCGGTGGCGGTGTGGAAAAACCGGATCCTTCTTTGCAAGCGCGCAATCGAACCGCGCAAGGGGTTCTGGACGCTGCCGGCCGGTTATCTGGAGCTTGGCGAATCAGTCGAGGAGGGCGCGCGGCGCGAAGCCTGGGAGGAAGCCCGCGCCCGGCTTGCGATCGACCGGGTGCTGGCGGTCTACAGCGTTCCGCGCATCTCCCAGGTTCAGATTATGTTTCGTGCGGCGCTGCTTGATCCCGGCGTCGAACCAGGCTTGGAAAGCAAAGAAGTCATGCTGGCCGCTTGGGAGGATATCCCCTGGCCCGACATCGCGTTTCCGACGGTGGGCTGGGCGCTGCGCCAGTATTGGGAGAGCCGCGGCAAGGCGGATTTTCCGCCCTACGCCAATCCGGTCGAGGGGCTCTAACCCGCTCCGCCGGGCGCGTCTTTCATGTGCGTTGCAATGAACGGCGTTTGCAGCGCGGTAAAGATCAGACTCGCGCCCGTGAATCCAAAAACTTTCAAGTTGACCCAGGTCGGCTCGCCGGCGCAATCGACAGCAGCGGCGAGGTCGCAATCGCGCGTGAGCCAACGCCAGGCGATTTCATTGGCGAGGCCTAATGCTGCGAAGAAATAGACGTAGCGCTTTGTCAGCGTACGCCAGGCGCCGTCTTCAAGGTGCAGCGCGCCGTCGAACGCTGTCTTCAAAAAATTCCGCCCGGTGGCGAGGCCGCTTGCGAGCAACAGTGCAAACAGTGCGTAGATGACTGTCGGCTTCATGAAGAAAAAAGTCTTGTTGTGAAGAATGAGCGTCAGCGATCCAAAGACGCCGACGACGACGCCTGAGACCAGCAGCATTGGCGCGACGCGCCGCTCCTTCCAGACACTGTAAGCGAATGCGATCGCGAAAGCCGGCATAAACAAGCCGATCGCCAAATACATTTCTTCGCCTGGCGCGACAGACCAGTCGCGTCCTGCAAGCGTCCCGGCGAATCCCGCCAGCCGACGGCCGAAAAAGTAGGCGATCATGAAGACGAGGAGCGGCCCCATGTCGACGGCGAACTTGGCGCCGCCCTTAAGTTTTTCGCCGGGAACTTTACTGCTGCTCATCGGCTTTCTTCTCCTGTTCGGTTTTCAAGGCCGGCGAGCGCGCGCGCGAAGCTTTCCGCCCGGAAAATCTGCAGATCCTCCACGCCCTCCCCGACGCCGATAAAGTGGATCGGAATGGCGAATTTGTCCGCCAGCGCGGCGAGAACCCCGCCGCGCGCCGTGCCGTCCAGTTTGGTCATGACCAGCCCGGTCACCCCGGCGATCTCGCGAAAGGCTTCCGCCTGACCCAGCGCATTCTGCCCGACGGTCGCGTCGAGGACGAGCAGGACGTCGTGGGGCGCGTCCGGGTCGAGTTTCTTGAGAACGCGAACGATCTTTGCAAGCTCGTCCATCAACGCGCGCTTATTTTGAAGGCGGCCGGCGGTGTCCACGATCAGAACGTCGACGCCGTCTTTTTTCGCCGAAGCGAGCGCATCATAGGCGAGCCCGGCCGCATCGGCGCCGATGTCGCGGCGAACGACGGGTGCGCCGGTGCGCTCGCCCCAGACCACAAGCTGTTCGACGGCGGCGGCGCGGAAGGTGTCGCCCGCCGCCAGCATCACCGACAGGCCCTCGTCTTTGAACTTGGCGGCGAGTTTGCCGATCGTGGTGGTCTTGCCGGCGCCGTTGACGCCGACGGTCAGAATGACATGCGGCTTTCGCGCGCGGTCGATGACGAGCGGCTTTTCGAGGGGCTTGAGCGCGCCGGCCACTTCGGCGGCGAGCGCCCGGCGGATTTCTTCGGCGGAGATATCCTTGTCATAGCGCTCTCTGGCGAGCGTCTCCCTGATGCGGCCCGCCGCCGCGACCCCGAGATCGGCGGCGATCAGCAAGTCCTCGAAATCGTCGAGGGTTCGTTCATCGAGTTTCTGTTTGGTGAAAATCGCCGCGACGCCGTCCGACAGCCGGGACGATGTTTTCGAAAGTCCGGCGCGCAGACGCGCAAACAGGCCGTTCCCAGGATTCGAAGCTTCGGCGCGCGGCGCCGGCGCTTCGGTTGGCGCAACGGCTTCGGACCCGGGGGTTTCCGCTGTCTCGGCGCCGGGGACGGCTTCGTCTTCTTTCCTTTTCCCAAACAGCCCGGAAAAAATATTTTTCGCCATGCGTTCGCCGCCTCTTGAAACCCTGAACCGCCGCCTAATGTCTTTATACGGCCGAAATCACTCGGCCCGTTTGATGGAGACTGCTATGGCGAAAGCCAAACCCCAGGCGAAACCGGCGGCGGAGCCGACCGGCAAACCTCAAACCAAACCGGCCGGCAAGTCCGACAAGTAGCCGGGTTTTGAGTCTTCTGACAGGGCCGCCCCTTCGGGGGCGGCTTTTTTGCGCCGGTTTGCTCACGCCGGGTCTCCGATCAGCATATCGCCGTCGCGCCCGGCGATCCGGATGCGCGCGAGCGCGCCGGCGGGGCCGGCGTTGCTGCGAAACCTGACTTGCGCGAAATTCCCAAGCCGCGCCCGGCCGCCGCTTTCGACCACG
This sequence comes from Parvularculaceae bacterium, assembly GCA_046756245.1. Lineage (GTDB taxonomy): Bacteria > Pseudomonadota > Alphaproteobacteria > Caulobacterales > Parvularculaceae. The sequence goes on along the minus strand of JBHHVZ010000029.1, from coordinate 25,825 downwards.
GCGGTCGCTTCGGATCCCTCAAGTCGGTCGAGAAACCGCCAAAGCGCTTTGCGGCCCCTGTCGCGCAAACGCCCGGCGCGCTCCTTGACGACCCGGCGGGAAAGCTGCGGCATGCGCGCGGCCGGCGTTCCTTCGCGCGGCGAAAACGGAAAGACGTGAACATATTGCAGCCCGGCCTCGTCGACGAGATCGAGGCTTTTCTGAAACATCGCTTCGGTTTCGGTCGGGAAGCCGGCGATGAGGTCGGCGCCGAAGGCGATCTCAGGACGGCGCGCGCGCAGGCTCCGGCACAAATGAACGGCCTGATCCCGGGTGTGGCGGCGCTTCATTCGCTTCAGGATCATGTCGTCGCCCGCCTGAAGGGAAAGGTGCAAATGCGGCGCGAGTCTTTCGTCGCCGGTGATGCGCTCGATCAGCGCGGCGTCGATTTCGGCCCCGTCGATTGAGGAAAGACGCAACCGGTAAAGTTCGGGGACGCGGTCGAGCACGGCCCCGACAAGCGCGCCAAGCGTCGTCGTCTCCGGCAGGTCGGCGCCGTAGGAAGTGATGTCGACGCCTGTGAAGACGATTTCGCGATGACCCGCCCCCGCCAGTCGTTTCGCCTGATCGACCACGACGCCGACCGGGACCGAACGCGAATTCCCGCGTGCGAACGGAATGATGCAGAAGGTGCAACGATGATCGCAGCCGTTCTGGATCTGCAGAAACGCGCGGGCCTTGTCGCCGTACCCGTCAATGAGGTGGCCGGCGGTTTCGCGCACCGACATGATGTCGTTGACGCGGACGCGCACATCGTCTTTGGCGAGGCGCCTCCAGCTTTCCGGCAGCATTTTTTCGTGATTGCCGAGAACCGCGTCGACTTCGTCCATCCCGGCGAATCCCTGCGGATCGGTCTGGGCCGCGCAGCCGGTGACGACGATGCGCGCGTCCGGGCGCTCGCGGCGTTCGCGGCGGATCGCCTGACGCGCCTGGCGCACGGCCTCATTGGTGACGGCGCAGGTGTTGACGACCACCGCGTCGCCGGGCCCGGCGCCCATGCGGCGCATGGCCGCCGCCTCGTAGGCGTTCAGGCGGCAGCCGAATGAGATGACGCGCGGTTCCGACATGGGCGGCTATGTAAGCGTTCGCGCGCAGTTTGTCGAAGGGGTTCAGGCGCCGCCGGAAGACTCGTCCGAAACGGGCGCCGTCCCCCTCTTCAAGGCTTCGGATGCTGCGACTTCGCGAAGCTGGCGCATGACGAGATAAAACTGCCCGTGGCGAAGATGAAAGCTCGCCTTTTCAAGCGCCGCGCTTTCAGGGGGGTCGGGAAAATCAACTGCGAGCGCCGCCAGCGCCTTTTCCAGAATGGCGCGCGCGTCGCCGTCATCGAGTTCGCCGGCGACCGCGCATTGGGCGGCGTAAAGCGCGCGCCGCGCAGGGGTTGTCGCGTCTTCCGGCCGGATGGCGTCGCGCAGGCGCAGGACCCGGGCGTCTTCGCTCCTGATGCGCAGCCGCGTCTTGCGGTCGCCGTTTTCAACCACGACGCCGTTGATCATAAGCTGTTCGCGCGGGCGGAGTTTCAGGATCAAGCCGGACATTCTATCTGCCTCCCAAAAGCGGAGGCGTTAACCATTACGGCGCGCCCGCAAGAATTACAACTAAAAGTTGTTTTATTGTCAATATTCACAACCGCCGGCGCCGGCGCGCGCCGGCGGGCGCGAAGCCGTCAGGCGTTTTTCTGTGGCTGACCGGGTTCAAGTCAAAGCGAGGGGCGGGAGGGAATGATTGGCGCCGGCGTCTGGTTAATTCTCCATCGCCAGCAGGATTGAAAACCCCACCACGATGAAGAGCGCGAACGGAAAAAAGGCCCCGACCACAGCCGGCACGGCGCCGAGCTTTCCGACGGCGAGCGACAGGTTTTCGGCGACGAAATAGCCGAAACCCAGCGCCGATCCGGTCACGGCGCGGGCCAGCAGCACGCCCTGCCGGTGGACGCCGAATCCGGCGATGGCGCCGAGCAACGGCATCACCAGCGTCGACAGCGGCTTTGAAAACCGGCCGAGCAGCGATGTCATGGCGGCGCGAGTGTCGGCATTGTCTTCGCGCAACTGCTGGATTTTACGCCACAGCTCTCCGAGCATCGTGCGGTCGGGTTTGAGCGTCAGGGCGAATAGAAAATCGGGGTCTAGCTTCGTCGGCCACAGCGCGCTGGTTTCTTCGGTAATGGACTGGTTTTGCGCATCGAGCCGGCGAATTCCGTAAAGACGCCACTCGCGGTTTTCGTAACGCGCCGCGCGCGCCTCGGTGATCTCTTCGACAAGTCCTTTGTCGTCGCGGCTGTAAATCGTCACGTCGTTCAAGAACACCGCGCTCCCGATCCGCGCCGCGCTTCCGGCGCTGACGAAATCGCCTTCGTGGTTGAGACGCAAATTCGTGCGCGCGCCGCCGTCCGGCGGCAGGTTCAGCGCGTAATCGTTCGCCTCCCAATAATCGAGTTTTTCCGCCGCCTTGACGACGACAATCTCATGAAAAGTGAAATGCGCTGCGGCGACAACGCCGCAGACGACGCCGATAGGAAGAATAACGCGCTGCACCGACATGCCGGCGGCGCGCATGACGGTGATCTCGCTCGTGTGGTTGAGAATCGCCAGCGTCAGGACAATCGCGAGCAGCGCCGCGAATGGCGTGAACTGGCTGATGATCTGGGGCGCGCGCAGGATGACGTAATCGACCATGGAGGGCCAGCCGGCGCCTTCCACCTTCAAAATCTTTTCGGACTCGTTCAAAAGATCGAGCATCTGCAGAACGATCACGAAAAAGCTGAGCAGCGCCAGAAACCGGATGATAAAAAGCCGGCTGAGATAGCGGATGAATACGCCCTGCACGCTTTTCATTTCATGGCTTCCTCAACGAACGCCGGCGCGGGCGCGGTCTCATCGACGCGCGAGCTCACCACGCGCACCGCCGGTTCGGCGCGGCGCGCCATCAACCGCGCGGTCCGCGCCTGGTCGATGGCGCCGCTGTAGAGATAGATGCTCACCGCCGTAAATAGCGCGAACACGCCCCACATGGCGACATACGGAGAAAGCTGGTTCAGCGACACCACCGTCTTGCCCCATTCTTCAAGAACTTCGTGATAGACGATCAGCATGGCGACGCCGAGCACGGGTTTCAGATTCGAAGTTCGCCGGCGTCCGGTGACGCCCATCGCAACCGCAAGGATCGGCAAGACGAGAAACGTAAGCGGATGGATAAGCCGCCAGTGAAAGCCGGCGCGGAAATTATTGTATAGCGGCGTCGTTTGTGGTTGCTGCGAACTTAACAAGCTTACGATTTCATTCAGCGTCGCCTCTCTTTCATTGTCGCCCCGTTCCCGAAAGACGCCGATCGCCGGCAGCGAGATCGACAGGTCGAGATTATCGAAGTTGAGCGTTTGGATGCGGTCGCCTTCGGGCGAGAGGAAAACCTGCCTTCCATCCCTGAGTTTGAGCAGCAGGTTCGAAATATCAGGCGTCGTCGATATGGCGCCGTATTGCGCGGTGATTGTAGTCTTGCCGCCCTGCGCGCCGCGCTGTTCGAGAAATATATCTTCAGCGTCCCGCGTTTCGCGGTTGATCGCTCCCAGGCGGATCGTCAATTCATCTGAAATGTCAACGAACTCTCCGGCGGGAATTTTAATCCCGAGCGCGCCGGACGTAACGTTGAAACGCGTCTGCTGATATTTATACCGCGCGAAGGGCTGAATATAGGAAACGAGAAGAAAATCAAAAATCAGTAGAAAGACGACAAGCGCGTAAATCGGACGCAGCAGTCTTCCGAATGACGCGCCGCTTGAGCTCATCGCATCGAGTTCGCTCGACAGGGAAAAATTACGGAACGCCAGCATGACGCCGAGAAACGTGCCGAGCGGCAGCGCCAGCCCGAAATAATGCGGCACCAGATTCGACAGAAGTCTCCAGACGACGTCGATCGGGCCCTGTTCGGTCAGCACGAAATCGAACAGGCGCAGCATGTGTTCTATCAGCAAGAGCATCCCGGCGACGGTAAGCGCCAGGATTAGCGGGGTCGCGGTGGCTCTGAGGATGTAACGATCTATGAGGCCCATAACGACGCGACGGAGTGAAACGGCTGGCGAACGCCCGCTTTTAGCGCGCTAATTCAACCGTCTGTAGCGAATTCTGCGCCGCGGCGAAAGACGAACGCCGCGATCTCTCATCGGCCCGGCCTGCTAATATCGGCTGGAATTGGCGCCAACGCTCTTCGGGCGATCGGGGCGGTGGCGAAAAACAACCCGAAATTGAGAATCTGCGACAAACCCGCCTCGGCGATCAACATGCCCGCGACCGCCGCCTCGGAAGCGCCCACCAACGGCGCAAGGGACAGCGCTGCGCCCAGAAAAACGAGGTCCTGATTGGGAAGAAACGGAATGCGGCTCAAAACGAGTTGAAGCGCCAAAAAGATCAGCCAGACGCCGAACGGCGCGCCCGGCAGAGCGGCCGCGTACATCGCCGCGTGAAGAAACAAGATCACCGTTTGTCGCGCGCCGTGAATGGCGAGCAGGCGCGGCATGATCCCGTCAGGAAGCGCGATCAGCCGCCGCCGGAAGGCGATGACTGCAATGGCGAGGCCGCTTGCGCTCAAAAAGGCGAGCAGGAACAGCGCGCCCGAGCCCGGTAAGGCGTCGAGTCCCGCCTTCAATCCGCCTGAAACGGCGAGCGCGACAATCAATACGACGGTGGCGACATTCGATGTCAGCGCCGAAAGCAGGTTGTTGTCCTTGATCCCGATCAAAATATCGCGATCGACGAGCGGCAGTCGGCGCCGCGCCCACAGGGATAAAAACGCCTCGCCCGAATAGCCGAGCACCGCGAAATTATAGACCCGTTTGCGTACGAACACCGGGAAATGACGAACGAGCGGCGTGTTCCAGATCAGTTCGTAGATTGCGAGCTCGGAAACCGGCAGCGCCAGAAAGCGCATAAGGAAGAACACATAAAACCACGGCGAGCCGGGCAGCGACCGTAAAACCTCGAGCCAGCCGATACGGCTCAATCTGTAAACAAGATAGGCGACGACCAGGACCAAAAGCGCGCGCTGGGCGCGCACAAGCCAGCGCCGCGCTGCGGGCGCGCGTAAGGTCTCCCGGCAGCGGCGGGCGATCTCATTCAGCCTTTCAAGGCGGCGTTGCATCGCCGCTCCTTTCGTCCTGGCGCCGGCCAAGCCGCCGCCTTAGGCGGCGCGGTTGCGGGAAATAGCGCGCGCCGACCTATCCTGCGCAGGCGCGCGCCGCCGATAGCCGTTGATCGCTTCTTGATAATGATCAACCAGCGCGTCCAGAACCGTATCCCAGTTAAATTCAAGACTCTTTGAGCGCGCATCGGCGCCGATGCGCGCCCTCAGATCAGGATCCGAAGCCAGGCGGCGCAGCGCGTCGGCGTAACCGGCGGCGCCCTCTTCGGGCGCGCAGACGAATCCGGTTCGTCCGTGTTCGATCAGCGATATGCTGCCGGCCGCTTTCGCGCAGACCGACGGAATTCCCGACGCCATCGCCTCCAGCGTCACGTTTCCGAAAGTTTCGGTTATGCTTGGATTGAAAAAGATGTCGGCGCTGGCGTAAGCGCGGGCCAGTTCGTCGCCCTGCACATAGCCCGTGAAAACGCCGCCGGGCAGACTTTGCGCGAACCGCGCGCGTTCCGGGCCGTCGCCGACAATCAGCGCGCGCGCGTTCGGGCGGCTTTCGACCAATTGCGCAAAGGCGTCGGCGAATACCTCAATTCCCTTCTCAAGCACGAGGCGGCCGACAAAGGCGCCAACGACGTCGTCATCGGCAAAGCCCTGCGCGCGCCGCCACTCGAAGTCTCTCTTGCCGGGGTTGAACAGGTCGCTGTCGACGCCGCGGGTCCACAGGCGAACATCGCGGCCGATGCCGTCGGCGCGCAAGGCCGCCGCCATTGACGGCGACGGCGCATAGACATGTTCGCAGCGCCGGTAGAAATACTGCAGATATCGGGTGATAGGTTTTTCAAGCCAGCGCATTTTGTAATAGCGCGGATAGGCGTCGAACCGGGTGTGGAAGGACGCCACGACCGGAATATTTCGCTTGCGCGCATAACGCAGCGCCGTCAGGCCCAAAATGTCCGGCGCGGCGATATGAATGATATCCGGCTTCAATCGTTCGAGCGTCTTGCGCGCCGACCCCGGCACGGCGACGCCGAGGCGATACTCGCCGCGTCCGGGGAAGGGAACCGAGGGGACCGAAATCAGCGTTCCCGCGTGTTCCAGCACAGGCTTTTTCCCGGTCGGTGCAAATACAACGGCCTCGTGACCGCGCCGCCCGAGAAAATCCACCAACATATTCAGCGTGCGCGCCGGGCCGTCCATTACGTAGTTGTAATTGCCCGTGAACAACGCCACGCGGAGAGGATCTTTGCGCATGTTGTTTCGATACGACAACGGAAATCGGGTTGCAATATTCATCGGCGCGCCTCATCAGGACAAAATTTGCGGTCGGGAATGTCAGCGCCCCTCGCGCTCAGCTCATGAAAACGCAACAGACATGTTCGGATCGACAATCCAGTCGAATCGATCGCCTTTCGGTTTTGACATTTTGATGTCGGCGATCGGCCATCGGCAAGAGGATTATCGCAATTGTGATGGTCTGTGACGTCCAAAGACTGGAATTAAGCGCGCTTGGCGATCCTTCAAGAGGACGGGCTAATTTTCGCGCCGGTCCTCGACCCAACTCCAGAACAGCGAGGAAATATCGGCGCCGCCAAATCGACGGATTTCCTGCACGCCCGTCGGCGAGGTGACGTTGATCTCGGTCAGATAGTCGCCGATGACGTCAATGCCTGCGAGGACGAGGCCGCGTTCGGCGAGGGCCGGTCCGATGCGCCCGCAGATTTCCCGGTCGCGTTCGGTCAATTTCGCCGCCTCGGCCTTGCCGCCCACATGCAGGTTCGAGCGCGTCTCGCCGCTGGCCGGAATACGGTTGATGGCGCCGACCGGCGCGCCGTCCAAAAGGATAATGCGCTTGTCGCCCTTACGCACCGCGGGAAGGTATTTCTGCGCAATAATCGGCTCACGGAAGGATTGCTCGAAAAGCTCAAGCAGCGCGTTGAAATTGGCGTCCTCGGCCGGAAGGCGAAAGACGCCGGCGCCGCCGTTTCCGTAAAGAGGCTTCAGAATGATGTCGCCGTGTTCTTTCCGGAAATCGCGAATGGCGCATTGGTCGCTCGTAATGAGCGTTGGCGGGGTCAGGTCGGCGAAATCGGTGACGAACAGTTTTTCCGGCGCGTCGCGAATGCTGCGCGGGTCGTTGAGAACGAGTACGTCCGGCGTCAGGCGCTCGAGAATTTGCGCCGCCGTTATGTACGCCATGTCGAACGGCGGATCCTGGCGGATCAAAACCACGTCAAAATCGCGGAGATCGATCTCCGCTTCGTCGGCCAGCGCGGCGTGGGCGCCCTGCTCGCGCTTGAGCGCCTCGATCTTTCGCGCCATTGCCGTGACATGCGGACTGAACAGGCGAAGCCGGCGCGGGTGATAGACCCGGATTTCATGGCCGCGTTTATGCGCTTCCAGGGCAAGATCGAAGGTCGTATCGGCGTTGACATCGACCGATTCGATCGGGTCCATCTGAATGGCGATCTTCAAACGCATGCTCTGAACTTTCTTGTTCCGCCTTCACCGCCTGACGTTACGCGCGGGATCGTCCCGATACAAAACATGACTGACGACCTTTTCGACGCCGGCGGTGGTGCGGGCCGAATGCAGCACCCGGTCAAGCTCGATCTTGTCGCGGGCGACGCCGAGAAGATAAACGACCCCGCGCGAAACGGCGATCTTGTAATTGCCGCTGGTAACGCCGCGGTCGCCGATCAGCTTGGCCTTGATCGCCTGATCGATGCGAGAGTCCTCAAGCCCCTGTCCGAAAGTGGTGCTGTCGGCGACGACGACTTCGTCGATCACCTGCGTGATGTTGTCGGCCTTCCAAGCGTTCTCGGCCAGGGTTCGACGGCCTTCCTCGGATTGCATGGTGCCGGTCAAGAGCAACCTGCCTTCGAATATGGTGACGTCGACGTCGGAATAATCATGCTTTCGATCAGCCACCAGGACGCTCTTGAGCGAGGCCGCGGCGCCAATGTCGTCGAAGGTCGCGCCGATCGTCTTGTCCGACGCGCAGGACGCCAGCGCAAAGACCGCCGCGAGCGCTGCAGCGAGGCGGATCAGTTGGGACAACATTCTCGTTTCTCCTGTCACCGCGCCCTGACCCTGCGCCGCGCCGAAGGGCGACAAGGCGCGACCAGCGCCGGCGCATCAGGGCAAGCGAAGCCTATTCCTTGAAGCGCTTCGCGGCTCATGAAAAGCGGCGCCCGCCCGCGCCTATTCGCCGTCACGCCAGGCGCCGGGCAGATGACGCAGTCTTAGGCCGGCCACCGCCATGATGTCGTAACGGATGTCCGCATCGGCAAGGACGGGCCGGCGGGAGAGATAGGCCCGCGCCGCCGCTTCGATGCGCCGCCGCCCCCTCGGCGTGACGGCGAACACGGCGTCGTCGAGGCTCGCGCGCCGTTTAACTTCAACAAAAACAAGCAGCCGGCCTCGCCTGGCGATAAGGTCAGTTTCGCCGCCGCCGGCGCGAAACCGGCGCTCGAGGATCGCAAAGCCTTTCAGCGACAGATAAAGCGCGGCGAGAATTTCGGCGAGGCGGCCGGCCCGCTCTGCGCGCCTGCGCCGCTCGCCGGCGTTGACGCCAGGGCGGTTCATGAGCCTTCCTGAAGGCTGAGGGCGCGTTGATAAGCCTCGCGCCGCGGCGTTCCGAAAGCTTGCGCGGCCGCGGCGGCGGCGTCTTTGACGCTCATCTTTCTGAGGGCGGCGCGCAGGAATCGGTCGAGTTCCTCGCCTGAGGCGGACGTCTTCCCCGGCGGATGGACGACGACGACAATCTCCCCCTTCACGGGCCGGACGGCGTAATCTTTGGCGAGCGCGCCGAGCAGCCCTTCGCGGGTTTCCTCGTGCAGCTTTGTCAGTTCTCGTGCAATGAGCGCCTTGCGCTCGCCCAGCGCCGCCGCCATCGCCAGCAGGCTCTCGGCCAGACGCGGGGCGGTTTCGAAAAAGACCAGCGTCGCATCAATGCTGGCGAGGTCGGCGAGGAAACGCTCACGCGCGGCGGCTTTCGCCGGCGGGAATCCGGCGAACAGGAACCGGTCGGTGGGCGCGCCGGCGATCGACAGCGCTGCAATCGGGGCGGACGCGCCGGGCAGCGCAAAAACAGATGCGCCGGCGTTGCGGGCGGCGCGCACCAGCTTGTAGCCGGGGTCCGAAATCAGCGGCGTGCCGGCGTCGGAAACAAGGCAGACGCGCGCGCCGGCCGCGAGTTTTTCGAGAACTTTCGGGCGCATGCGCTCGGCATTGTGTTCATGATAAGGCGCGCGCCGTGTTTCGACGCCATAGGCGGCGCAGAGTTTCGCGGTCTGCCGCGTGTCCTCGCACAGGATGAGGTCGGCGGCTTTGAGGGCCTCAACGGTTCGGTAAGTGATGTCCTTGAGATTGCCGATTGGCGTCGCCGCCACATAAAGGCCGGGTTCGAGCGTCATAAAAGAACGATTGACCGCGCCGGCGCGCGCCGTCAATTGCTGCGCGTCGGCGCGGCGGTTCGATCAGGGGACTCCGGGAGCCCATGTTTACTGCCCGGGCCGCCGCCGCTAGGCTGCGCCGCGCGAGGGGCTCAAGCGCCGACCATGGGCGCAGAATGCAAAGGGGATCGTCGATGCCGGCGCTTTTGGGAAAATGGTCGAGGGTCGGGCTTGCGGCTGCAGCGGCGGCCGCGCTGGCGGCGTGCGAGACGTCCCCCGGCGGCCAGGGGCCGGTGATCGCGCGTCCCGGGGAGCCGGACGAAACCGCGCCCTATGAATTCCCCAGAAAAGAGCAAAGCGAGGCGACGCGCTACGACCGGCGCGGCTTCGTCGAGCCCGAACATATGGGCGGAACCGAACCGGTGCGGGTCGGACTGCTGCTGCCGTTTACGGCCTCGTCGGAAGCCGCCCAGCGCATCGCCGCGGCGATGTTCAACGCCGCCCAACTCGCCGCCTTTGAGGCCGGCGACGACCGTTTCCTGTTGATCCCGAAAGACACGCACGGCGCGCAGGAAGGCGCCGCCGCCGCGGCGCGTTCGGCGCTCGCCGACGGCGCGGAGATCCTGCTTGGCCCGCTGTTCGCCGAATCTGTCGTGGCGGCGGCGGACGTGGCGCGCGCCGCAGACACGCCGATGATCGCGTTTTCGTCCGACATTCAGTCGGGCGGGCGCGGCGTTTATCTCCTTAGCTTTCCGCCTGAACTCGAGATCGAACGCGTCACGGAATTCGCCTTGCTTAATGGATATTCCCGGTTCGGATTAATCGCGCCGGCGACCGATTACGGCGAGCGGGTGTCGAACGCCTTCATCGAGGAAGTGTTCGTGCGCGGCGGCGTGCTCGTTCATGAAGAACGCTATCTGCAGGATCCGGCGGCGATGCTCGAACCCGCCAAGCGGCTCGCCGAATATGCGCAGGAAGTCGTGCCGCTGGAGCTGCGCCACGAATACGATCCGGACGCCCCCGTCGCTCCCGATGCGGACGAAGGTTATACGCGCGGCTATCAGGCGGTGATGATGCCGGAACAAGGAACGCTTCTGCGCGCGCTGGCGCCGCTGCTTCCCTATTACAACGTCAACATCAATGAAATTAAGCTGCTTGGCGTGTCGGGCTGGAACAATCCCCGCCTGACGCGCGAGCCGGCGCTGAAAGGCGGCTGGTTCGCCGCGCCGGACCCGGAAATCACCCAGGCTTTCGAGGGACGTTACGCGGCCGCCTTCGGCGAAAAGCCGCCGCGGCTCGCTTCGCTCGCTTATGACGCGACGCTCCTTTCGGCGCGGCTGGCGCGCGCGTCGCAGCGGCGCGACCATTTCGACGAGGACGCCATCGCCGATCCCAACGGCTATTTCGGGGCCGACGGCCTGTTCCGGCTCAAGCAGGACGGCGCGGTCGAACGCGGACTGGCGATCCTTGAAATCCAGCCGGGCGGCATTCAGGTGATCGATCCGGCGCCGCGCAGCTTCGCGCCGGCATATTAGAGTTCGCCCTATTGCGTGAATTCGTCGCATCAGGGCGACGGTTGCTTCAAATCAAAGTATGCTTGCACATGCATGCCTAGGCTTCGCCGAAAGATGCTTGTTCTTGCGGCTACCGGCTGCATTCAGCGTCGTATCAGACGGAGCGACAATTTATGATTAGCAGGATTTTTCTTACGCTTTCCCTCGGCTTGGTCATTGCGGCGCTTGGCGGCGCCGCAATGACCAAGCTCGAGGCCAAGGAGATAGGATGTCTTTCCTGCCATGAGGGGATAGAGAAATTCTCGTCCGGCGTTATGCAGGATACGATCGAGGCGATGGGCGCAAGTTTCGGCGATCCAGGCGGTTGCGTCGTTTGTCATGGCGGCGATCCGGCGGCGGCGACGGCTGAAACTGCGCACGTCGGCGCGCCCGCCGATCTCACGGCGGCGATGGGGCCGGAGATGTTCTATCCTGACCCCGGCAGCGTCTGGATCGCTTCGCGCACCTGCGGGCAGTGTCACCAGGGCTACGCCGAACGGCTGGCCAAATCGCTGATGAACACCGAGGCCGGCAAGCTGCAGGGCAATTTGTGGTCCTGGGGCCTGCAGAACGAGTACGGCCACAAGGTCGTCTGGGGCAATTACGACATGCAGGACGAAGACGGCCCCGAACCGGCAGTCGGTTCGCCGGCTTATCGCGCCTATATGACCGGCTTCGCCGAGGCGCATCCCGACCAGGTTCCGAGTGAATTGAAGCAGGTTCCCGATGTCGACGTAAATGCAATTTCCAACCATCCGGAGCTTGCCGGCATCACCTATTCGCGCCAGCAATGCCAGCGTTGTCATGTCGGCGTGACAGGGCGCGAAAAACGCGGCGATTATCGCGGCGCAGGCTGTTCATCCTGCCATGTGCCCTATTCCAATGAAGGCTATTACGAGGGCGGCGATCCGACCATCGCCAAGGATCTTCCCGGCAAGCTGCTGGTTCACAAGCTTCAGGCGGGGCGCAAGAACCCGGTCACGGTGGGCGCGGTCACTTACACCGGCATTCCGTCCGAGACCTGCAATTCCTGTCACAATCGCGGCAAGCGTATCGGCGTCAGTTATCAGGGCATTATGGAATTTCCCTATGGCGGCCCTTACGACGAGCAGGGCGGCAAGCAGCCAAAGCTTCACACCAAGACCTATCAGTTCATCAAGGATGATCTGCATCATCAGCAACAGAGCCGGCCGGAAAATCCGGAAGGCGGGCTGTTGTGCCAGGACTGCCACACCTCCACCGACATGCACGGAGACGGCAATATCTACGGCACGACGCTGGCGCAGGTGGAGATCGAATGTTCCGACTGTCATGGCACGCCGACGGCCTATCCTTGGGAGCTGCCGCTTGGTTTCGGCGAGGAGTTCACGCCGCCGACCTCGCCGGAGCGGGTCGGATTTCTGCGCAGACTTTTGCGCCTAGGCAAGGACGAGCCGGAAAGAATCCCGGCCCCGCGCGGTCTCGGCGAGGAGCTCAACGACTACATGTATTTCGCCACCGAGTATGCGCCGGAAGACGGCTATCTGCTCACCGCCCGCGGCAACCCCTTCGGCAATGTGGTCAAGCGCGGCGAGAAAGTCATTCTCCATTCCGCCTCCGGGCTCGACTTCGAAGTTCCGGTACTGAAGACGCTGGCTGAAAGCGACGACTGGAATTCGCCCAAGGGCCGGGTCGCGATGATGAGCGTCTCCAAGCATATGGACTCGATGGAGTGCTACGCCTGTCACGCCGATTGGGCGCCGCAATGTTTCGGCTGCCACATCACAGTCGACTATTCAAAAGGCAAAACCGATATCGACTGGATCGCCAACGCCAATTCGCGTCAGCCTAATGGCCTCACCGCCGATAACGCGCTGGGCTCTAACGGACTCACGGGACCGGGCAAAGTCGACGAGACGCGTTCCTATCTGCGCTGGGAAACGCCGACCCTGGGGATTAACGGCGAAGGCCGGGTGAGTCCGATGATGCCCGGCTGTCAGGTCATCACCACCGTCATCGACAAGGACGGCAAGACGGTCGCCCATAACGAGACCTGGATGACGCCCGAAGGAAAAGGCATGGACTACGCTGCGGTCCAGCCTCATACCACCGGCCGCAAGGCGCGCGAATGTGAAAGCTGTCACGACAACCCCAAATCGCTCGGCTATGGCATCGAAGACGGGCGTTTTATGAAGGGCTATGACAAGGGCTTCGTCGTCGATCTGGAAACGGCTCGAGGCGAGATCATTCCGGGCAAGCATCAGGTTCAATCACCGGCGGTGCCCGGTCTCACCCATGACGTCTCCCAGATCGTCACCCGCGACGGCGAGCAACTCGTCTCGATCGGCTCGCACTGGCCGCTCACCGGTCCCCTGCCGCAGGAAATGCGTGAGAAGATGGAGCGCACCGGCCTGTGCATGGGATGTCATCAGAATATGCTGACGGCGGAATTGTGGTCCAAGGTCTCTACGCCCGGCTGGGTCGCTAATGAGGCCCATCAAAAAGTGATGGATACGGCCTTAAAAGCGTTGGCGGCGGAAAAAGCGAAGCAGCAAGGAGACGAAGAATGACCCGACTGATTGTTCTTGCCGGCCTGGCGTTCGCTGCAAGTGTGGCGCGCGCAGAGGCGCCGGAACCAAAACTTTCGGACTACACGATTGAGCAGCTCATGGCGCCGTGCCTGGAGGCGGACAACGACTCCCGCTGGGGCGCGGCGGCCGAGGCCGAGTGCGAGCAATATATCAGGGGCTTTACCGACGCCTATATTCTGGTGACGGACGATGGCGTTTGCCTGCCCGAACTCAACCGCGATGATGAAGTCCGCTGGGCGTTCATGAAATGGGTCCGGCAGAACCACGCTGACCGCTTCAAGCCGGCCGCCGAAGGCTTGATGGCGACGCTCAAGGAAGCGTTCAAATGCTCCTGACGAAGCGCGGTTTTCAGAATTTCACGTTGAGATCGAGACGGAAGCGATTGCCGTCCTCGACGGTGGTGATCGCCTCGACCAGATAGAGACGGGCCAGCAGGTTGATTTTCGGCGTTACGGCATAGCCGAGCCGGACTTCATGACCCTTGATGTTGCTGGCGCGGGTTTGCGTCGCCGAGCCGAAGCGGACCCAGTCGTCCTGGGCGAAGGAATTGTCGACTGCGAACTGCTCGATCCGCGCATAGCTGTACCCGGCGAGCCAGTGGCCGCTATCCTTGAGGTCGCCGTAGAAAGCCGAGGCGGCGAAGCCTTCGGTCTCGTCCGCATTGGCGCGGGTGAAGGGATCCGGATTGTCGTCATAATCCTCCAGATTGAGGAAAACGTCGCCGCCCAGCGTCAAGGGGCGCCCGGCGACTGTCCATTTTGACTGAAGATTGACCGCCAGAACCGTATAATCGCGCGCGCCATTGCCCTGAAGCAATATGGCGTTGTCCGGATCGTCGCGGTCTGCGTCGATGGCGAACAGGCCTGCCGCCGCCTTAACGCTCGCCGCATCCAGCTTGGTCTCGTAAAGGGCTTGGCCCGCAAACAGCCGCCCGGTGTAATCCCACATGCCGGCCGGCAGGATGAAACCGCCGCCGGTAAATTTGATCGTACCGGCTCCGCCAAGTTCGACAGGATAGCTCGCCGCTCCGCCGAGCACGGTCACGTCGTCGTCCCAGAAAAGTTCATTCTGCTTGAAGAAAGGAAACCCGTTTCGACCGCCCCAGATCGTCATCCCTTCGCGACGGACACGGACGAAATACTTATCCAGAACGGCGTCGGCGTCGCCGCGTCGATTGCCGTCGAAATCGGCGATAGTCACATGCGGCGATTGCTGGCTTTTGCCGTTGCCGGATCGGGCGCGAATGGCGAAGTCGAGCCAGTCATTGGGTTTGTATGCGACGCTCGCCCGTAACCGCAGGCGAAGTCGGCCGCGGTCGTCGCGCGGCGCGCCGTCGGCTTTTATCGAATCCCAGTCATTTTCGTAGCGGAAGCGAAAATCCGTCGAGAGGCTGATATCTTCCGCGCTTGCCTCCATCGCCGCGAGAGAACCGGTCGCAAAAAAAACCGCAATCAAGGCGCGGCAAGCGACGCGATTCATTCCCGTTGTCCGGCCGAATTTCCACTTTCGCGGTTGACGAATGATTGTGGACATAGTCGATCCCCTTGCCTTGCATACAGCGTCAGCCAACTTTCTTGTCACGCGCGCGCAGTATAAAGGTCTTTGACCATCGTCAAATCGAGTTGAGACCAACCGCCGCAGCGACGGGGCGTCGCAGATTCACCCAAACAGATAATTGAGGACGGCGTTGAGCAGACGCCGGCCGCGCGGGCTGGCGGCGATGCGTGCGCTGTCATGGACGAGCAATCCGTCTGCGATGCAGTCAGCAAGGCGTGCGGCGCGGGCGGGGTCGGCGAAGAAAAAATCGTCGTCCGTCAGCGCAATCCCTTCCGCGAGACGCAACCCCATCGCGAAGCGTTCGACCATCCGCGCCCCGGCGTCGAGCGTCTCGACGGTTTCGGCGCCCGTTCCTTTCGTTTCGACGGCGTCGAGATACGCCTCGGGCCGTTCATGCGCCGCAGTCGCCAGACGTTCGCCATCTAAAGTCAATCGGCCATGCGCGCCGGGTCCGACGCCGACATAGTCCGCATACCGCCAATAGAGAAGATTGTGCCTGGACTCCGCGCCGGGCCGCGCATGGCTCGAAATCTCGTAAGCCGGCAGGCCCGCCGCCGCCGTCAACTCCTGGGCGATATCGAAAAGCTCGGCGGCGCGGTCGTCGGCGGGCGGCGCCCATTTCCCGCGCCCGACGGCCTTTTCGAACGCCGTGCCCTGCTCAATGGTGAGCTGGTAAAGCGACAGATGCGGCGCGCCGATTTGAAGCGCCTGCCCAAGCGTGCGCCGCCACTCCTCCGCCGTCTGGCCTGGCAGGGCGTAGATGAGGTCGAACGTCGTTTGCGAAAAAATCTTCAACGCGCGATCGAGGCCGCGCCGCGCTGACGCGGCGTCGTGGTCGCGCCCGAGAAAAGCAAGCGCCGCGTCGTCGAACGATTGCACGCCGAGCGACAGTCGGTTGACGCCGGCGGCGGCGAATGACCGAAAACGAGAAAACTCCGCATCCGTCGGATTGGTCTCGATAGAGATTTCCGGATTGTCTTCGAATCCCCATAGCTGCGCGCACGCCTCAATAACCGCTCCGATGACCTCAATCGGCGCAAGCGATGGCGTGCCGCCGCCGAAATAAAGACTCGTCAGTCTGCGTCCTTTCGTTTGCGCCGCCCAATGTTCGAGATCGCGCACGAGCGCGGCTTTCCAGCGCGCCGCGTCGACGCTGCGGTTCCTGTAAACGTTGAAATCGCAATAGGGACAGATCCGCGCGCAATAGGGCCAGTGAACATAGACGCCGAGCGCGGGAGAATTATCGTCTGCTAGTTCAGACATGCCCTCGTCATTTTCCCGAACGCATCGGCGCGGTGGGAGATTGCGTGTTTTTTCTCGGGCGCCATTTCGCCGAAGGTAATCTCATGGCCTTCGGGAACAAAGATCGGATCGTAGCCGAAGCCTTTGTTCCCGCGCGGCGGAAAAACGAGCGTTCCGCGCGCTTCGCCCTCGAAAATCGCCTCATGACCGTCAGGCCAGACGAGCGCGAGCGCGCACACGAAGCGCGCCGAATAATCCTCCGCCCCGGCTTTTTTCAGCTCCCGCTCGACGCGGGCCATGGCCGCGTAAAAGTCGCGGCTCTCGCCGGCCCACCGTGCCGAGAAGATCCCCGGCGCGCCGCCGAGGGCGGCGACCTCGAGGCCCGAATCGTCGGCGAGCGCCGGCAGCCCCGAAGCCTCAGCCGCCGCCCGGGCCTTGAGGAGGGCGTTCTCGGCGAAGGTTGTTCCGGTCTCTTCCGGGTCGGCCAGGCCGATTTTTTTCGCCGGCACGGCCTTCAGGCTGAAGGGCGCAACTAACTTATTGATTTCTCTCATCTTTCCGTCGTTATGAGAGGCGATAACCAGCCTTCCGGGAGCGAGGTTGCGCATGATTTTGCCCTTATTTTTATCCCTTATCGAAAAAAAATTATCGTTTTTCGGAAAAAAGTGCTTGCATCGTTTTTCAATAAGTGTATATCGATAATCAACAAGACGGCGGAACGAACCGCCGCCAGGGAAAAAGCCGGGAAACCCGGCGCTTCCCAAAAAAAGAGCGGCCGGGAAAACCCAAACCGCTCAAGAGAATTGGTTGGTTTCGCGTTTGCTCAACATGAAAGACACAAAGGAGCATCCCATGTCTCGCAATATCGCTACCCGTAATGTCGGCTTCGTCGGCTATTTTGTCAATGCGGCGGCCGTCACGCTTTCCGTCGCCTTGATCGCCGCCGGTTATTTCGCTGCCCTCGGCCAATTCGCCGGAGTCGCGTAATGTCCCGTATCATTCACATCCTCGCCGCCGCAGCGCTGGCGGCGGCGAGCGCGGCGAGCCTGGCTGGCCTGTCAGCCTCGGCCGCCGCGACCGGCGCGAAGCCCGCTGAGGCGGTTTGCGGCCTCCTTCACTGCGGGGTCGTGTTTTTCTAAACGGAACGGAGGCGCGCGATGAGGGCGTTGGGGAAAGGATCTTTGGCGTCAATCCTGGCGGTGTTGCTGCACGTCACGCGCGTCATTTTGTGGATCGCCTTTATCGGTCTTTCCATCGCCATTCTGACGATTCCGTTCCTGCCGATTCTTATCAAAGTAGTCGCCGGCATCGACAGCGGCTCGATCGCAAGCGAGCTGGACATAGACGCCGACGACACGCTGGAGATCATCCAGCACTTCATAACGTTCGGCGTGCTGATCTATTCGATCAACCGGCTCCTGGAGATTCTGAAAACGCTGCGGTTCGGCTCGCCCTTTGTCAGGGAGAACGCCGAGCGGTTCACACGCGTCGGTCTCGCCCTTCTCGTCGGCGAAGGCGCCAAGATCGTGCTGGGCGTCATTTCCGTCGTGGTAGACGCCAACGTTGAGATCGAGATTGAAATGATCTCCTGGCTGGCGATCGCGGCGGTGTTCGTTCTCGCGGCGGTGTTCCGCGAAGGCGCAAGGATGAAAGAAGAACAGGATCTGACGGTTTAACGCATGGCGATTTCAGTCAAACTCGATCGGGTGCTTCTCGACCGCGGCATGTCGCTGACGGAGCTGTCGGAGCGGGTCGGGGTGACGATCGCCAATCTCTCCATCCTCAAGACGGGCAAGGCGAAAGCGATCCGGTTTTCGACGCTCGAGGCGATCTGCAAGGAGCTCGACTGCCAGCCCGGCGACATTCTGTTCTTCGACGAGGAAGAAGGTGCGACCGCCGAAGCGGCGGAATAGCGCCTGCCGAATAGTTTTCACGCGGCCGAGCCCGGGCGCAATCGCCCTTCGCAGGAATTTCACGCGCGCCGATTTGCCGGGCCGGCGGCAAAGCTCTATATGCCGCGGGGTATGGCGACCCTCGACCGCGCATCACCGCCGCCCGCCGGCGGCAAAACCAATCTCGTCGGCCTGACGCGGGGCGAGCTTGCGCGCGCGCTTGGGCAAGCGTTCGGACTCGACGCCAAAAAGGCGCGGATGCGCGCCACGCAAATCTGGCGCTGGATCTATCATTACGGACTGACCGACTTCGAGGCGATGACCGACATCGGCAAGGAGATGCGAAGCCGCCTCGCCGAAAAATTCGCCGTCTCCCGGCTCGAAGTCGCCGAGCGTCAGGTCTCGACCGACGGCACGCGGAAATATCTGCTCAGCGCCGAACCGGGCGTCGAATTCGAATGCGTGTTCATCCCCGATGTCGGGCGCGCCGGCGCGCTCTGCGTCTCCTCCCAGGTCGGCTGCACCTTGAACTGCACTTTTTGCCACACCGGCACGCAAAAGCTCGTGCGCAATCTGACGGCGGCGGAAATCGCCGGGCAGGTATTGGCGGTGAAAGACGACCTTGGCGAATGGCCGTCGGGGAGCGAGGACCGCCGGCTATCGAACGTCGTTTTCATGGGCATGGGCGAGCCTTTGTATAATCTCGGGCAAGTCGCCGCGGCCATCGACGTGATTTCCGACGGCGACGGGATTTCGATCTCGCGCCGGCGCATCACCGTGTCGACGAGCGGAGTCGTCCCCGAAATTCCGACGCTCGGCGAGACGACATCGGCGATGCTGGCGATTTCGCTGCATGCGACGAACGACGCGCTCCGCGACGAACTCGTCCCGATCAATCGCAAATATCCGCTCACGGAGCTTCTCGACGCCTGCCGCGCCTATCCGGGGCTCGGCAATGCGCGGCGCATCACCTTCGAATATGTGATGCTGGGCGGCGTCAATGACTCAGACGCCGAGGCGCGCGAACTGGTGCGGCTATTGAAAGGGATACCCGCCAAGATCAACCTGATCCCGTTCAACCCGTGGCCGGGCGCGCCTTACGAATGCGCGAGCTGGGAACGAATCGAGTCTTTCGCCGACATCGTCAACCGCGCCGGCTACGCCTCGCCGATCCGCACCCCGCGCGGCCGGGATATCCTCGCGGCCTGCGGACAATTGAAGTCGGAGAGCGTGAAGAAACGGGCGAGTGAGAAAAGGCGGGAAGGGGTGGCGTGAGATGCATGCGGGACCGTTTGAGTGGAGGCCGGGAATCTTGCGAAGCGCTATCCGACTTGAGCTTTCGGAAGACGCATTGACTGTCACTAGGAATTCGAATCGAACCATAATTCCCTATACGGATATAAAGGGCGTGTATTTTCAAGAGCAGCATATGCTCGTCCCGACTCGCTCTGTCCTGCTGCAAATTATCACCTATTCGGGACAATTAACCACGCTCTCATGGAGCAGCGTCGCTTTCACAATGCGCGAGGACTTCGCTACGGCAAAAAAGGCGATGGCCACCTTTCTTGAATATTATCATCGTATCGCACCCAACGCGGACGTTGTTTTAGGGTTTCCACCGACGAAAACGAATATAGCGCTTTGGGTTTCGCTCACCGTAGGCGCCCTTGGGTACACACTCTATGCGATGCGGCGCGAAGGAATGATGGCGACACAATTGGAATTTGTAACATTCGCCGGACTCGCTTTGTTCATGTCGCTGGCGATGACCTGGCATTTTTGGAAGAACACTGGTGCAAAGTGCAAATCTGCGCGCGATTTGGCAGAAGAGCTTAGCGGCTGATCAGCGTTCGCAACGGTGCTGAATGCGCCGCGCACGCCTCATTGGCGGGCCAAGGCTACGCGATGAAGCCGCGTGCTAACCTCGCATAGCGTTCAAAATTGACTCGTAATGCTGTTGAACACCCGAGTTATTTGGCATTGGCAGTGTCAATAACACTTCACTATTCATTCGAACTGCAAAATCTAGATCATCCCCCGAGCTGAACAGCCGCCAAACAGCGTCTGCTCCTGCGCGTGTCGCAACGTTGAGAAGCGTGGCGTTCCCTTTCGCAGTCGTCATTCTACTCGTTAGCCATCCGGGAGTTTCTTCAGTCTCAGAATCTCGCAATAGAATTTCAGCATTGCCTTCGTATCCGTTTGCAGGGGTCAGCCAAATGTGAACGAACCGGAGCGCAGATCCCGGAACCACCGCATCCAATACGCCAAGTTCGACAGATAACTCGACCACAAGCCGGTGGTTAAGCCCCTGTCCGCGATAGATCCACTCCTGAACAATGCAGTTGGCGTCCCGCACCCAGCCAGAAAAGTCACAGCTAAACGTGTCGCTATCGATGGGATGCCGTGATTTCGATTCCGAGCCTGTTGTCATATTTGCTTCTAACTGTGGATGCTGTGACTGGTGAGCAAATTGTTTGCAAGAATGATGGGCTATAACAGTTATTTCGTTCTAAATTTTTTATGTGAATTCGTTACTTTATTTGAAGCAAGGTAGGGCGCCTTAAGCGTAACGCAATGCGCCGTTGCGGACGCCGTTACGGCGCATTGCGCTTCGCCTAAGGCACCCTTGTTTTCAAGGCTCCCCTGCCTTGTATGAATTGCGCTGAACCGTCGTACGGGATCCTCCCCTCTCCCGCTTGCGGGAGAGGGGTCGGGGGTGAGGGTGAACCGCTTACAGCACGGAACGGACTCCGTGCAATTCGTTGGCGCCGCCACCCTCACCCTAACCCTCTCCCGCAAGCGGGAGAGGGAATACGCCCTGCCGTGCGGAATCGCCGTGCTCCAGTCGCAAATGTTTGTCTGCGATAGCCCCGCCCGCCCAAGGGGAAGGAATTCGTCCGAGTTCGCAGCATTCACATGAATCGTGATCTGCGCAGCGGGCGCCGTAATGGTGCATTGCGCTTCGCTTAATGCACCCTACCCCCAATATTAAAAACGTCTGTAGAATGGGCGCATGCCCCTCGCCGTCACGCCCACCATCGCCATCCCCGAGTCCGAGCTCGATGAAACCTTCATCCGCGCTTCGGGGCCGGGCGGGCAGAACGTCAACAAGGTGGCGAGCGCGGTGCAGCTGCGCTTCAACGTCTTGAAGTCGCCGTCGCTTCCCGCCGCGGTGAAAGTGCGCCTCGTCCGCCTCGCCGGGCGGCGGCTGACGAGCGACGGCGTCATTGTCATCGAAGCCAAACGCTTCCGCGATCAGGCGCGGAACCGCGAGGACGCGCGCGCCCGACTCGCTGCGCTCATAGCCCGCGCCGCGACGCCCGAAAAGCGCCGCATCAGGACGAAAGTCCCGCGCGCGCAAAAGAAAAAGCGCCTCGAAGAGAAACGCCGCCGCGGCGAAGTGAAGGCGCGCCGCAAGCCGCCGCGGGATTAACGTGCAGACGATCGGGCCCTTCACTGTCATTCCGGGGCGCTCCGTAAGGAGCGAACCCGGAATCCATTCCTGAGCGCTGCGGCTTGCCTCGACTTCACCTCTGATCGAGAGGATACGCTCAGGCATGGATTCCGGGTTCCGCGCTGACGCGCGGCCCCGGAATGACAGGGAGGGGCGGGGTTTGAAGCAGCGAACGCCTATCAAGCGGGAAACGGTGGCGGAAGCATGAATTATCCGCTAAGGCGGCGCGGGTTCGAGCATAGGAGGCCCGCGCATGGCGCGCCAAACGGAAGCGAAAAAGGTCGTCCTCGCCTATTCGGGCGGACTCGACACCTCGGTCATCCTGAAATGGCTGCAGGTCGAAAAGGGCTGCGAAGTGGTCGCCTTCACCGCCGATCTCGGCCAGGGCGAGGAGCTTGCACCGGTGCGCGCCAAGGCCGAGCGCGCCGGGGTGAAGGAAATCCATATCGAGGATCTGCGCGAGGAATTCGTCCGCGATTTCGTCTTCCCGATGTTTCGCGCCAACGCCCAGTATGAGGGACTTTACCTTCTCGGCACGTCGATCGCGCGCCCGCTCATCGCGAAAAGGCTTGTGGAGATCGCCGCCGAAACCGGCGCCGACGCCATCGCCCACGGCGCGACCGGCAAGGGCAACGATCAGGTGCGATTCGAACTGAACGCCTATGCCCTGAACCCCGACATCGAGGTGATCGCGCCGTGGCGCGAATGGGACTTGAACTCCCGCGAAAAGCTCATCGCCTGGGCCGAGGCCCACCAGATCGAAATTCCCAAAGACAAGCGCGGCGAAGCGCCGTTTTCGGTCGACGCGAATCTCCTGCACACTTCGTCCGAGGGAAAAGTACTCGAAGACCCGGCTATCCTCGCGCCCGATTACGTCTATCAGCGTACGGTCGATCCTGAAGACGCGCCGGACAAGCCGGAATTGATCGAGATCGGTTTCGAGCGCGGCGACGCCGTCTCGGTGAACGGCGAGGCGCTCACGCCGGCGGCGCTTCTGGCGCGCCTCAACGAATTAGGGCGCAAGCACGGCGTCGGCCGGCTCGACCTTGTCGAGAACCGCTTCGTCGGCATGAAGTCGCGGGGGATTTACGAAACCCCTGGCGGGACGATTTTGCTGGCCGCCCATCGCGGGATCGAGCAGATCACCCTCGATCGCGGCGCCGCGCATCTCAAGGACGAACTCATGCCCCGCTACGCCGAGCTCGTCTATAACGGCTTCTGGTTCGCGCCCGAACGCGACATGCTGCAGGCGCTTGTCGACAAGAGCCAGGAGAATGTAACCGGAACCGCGGCGGTGAAGCTCTACAAGGGCTCGGCGCATGTGGTCGGGCGCGCCTCGCCCCATTCGCTCTATTCCATGGAGCATGTGACGTTCGAGGAGGACGCCGTCTACGACCAGAAAGACGCCGAAGGCTTTATCAGGCTTAATGCGCTGCGCCTCAGGCTCCTCGCCCGCCGCAACCGGCGGGATTAGCGAATCCGCCGGATTCAGGGCGACTGTGCGCCGGCTTTAAAGCCTTTGGCCTTCGTCCCGGTTCGCGCTATGCTTAACGCCGGTTCACCACCGGGGATGTGTGAGGCGGTGTCATGTCGGGGATGAAAATCGAGGCCGTGTTCGGGGGCTTTCTGGCGCTGATCGTGCTGGCGGTCGCCATATTCGCAATCGTGAAAACCCAGTTCGGAACGCCGGGCGGAACGTCGGGGGGAAGCGTTGTCGCCGCCGATGCGGGGCCGGGTGAAACGCAGGTGCCGACCGTGCCGGCGTCATTGCCCAAAGACCAGGCCATCTGCCAATGTTTCAATGACGCGCGCAAACTGGCCGAAAGCGTCGACGTCCTGTCGGCGGATTATCGGACCGGCTTTGAACAGTGCCGCCAGGTTGTTGAGCTTGCCGGCGGCGAGGCGCGGGAGGGCGGCGAGGCGTGGACGGCGGGCTGGAACGCGTATCGAAGCGCCAAGCCTTATGAGGCGAGCTGCAAGGCTTTCCTGCGAAACCGGAAAGCGGCCTGATGCGCGGGCATCGCGCGGGCGCGCAAAAGCCCGGGCAAACCAGGCCCTACCCTGCCCTATCCGGCCTCCGCCTTTAACGGGCGGGCGAGCAATTCCGCGGCGATTTCATCGACGGTGCGCTCGCCTGCGACCAGCGCGCGGACCGCGTTGCAGATCGGCATGTCGACGCCGGCCTTTTCCGCCAGTCGGGCGACGGCCGCAGCGCTGGCGACGCCTTCGCTCACCGTATTGCGCTCGCCGAGAATTTCTTCGAGCCCGCGCCCGCGCCCAAGCTCCAGCCCGAGCGACATGTTGCGCGACTGCGGCGAGCACGCCGTCAGAATGAGATCGCCAAGCCCGGAAAGCCCGGCCATGGTCTGCGGCTTTGCGCCAAGCGCGACGCCGAGGCGCTGAAACTCGGCGAAGCCGCGGGCGATCAAAGCGGCGCGCGCGCTTTCGCCCAGTCCCCGGCCCTCCACCGCGCCGGCGGCGATGGCGAGCACGTTCTTGACCGCGCCGCCAAGCTCGGCGCCGACAAGGTCGTCGCTGAGATAGAGCCGGAAATGCGGCGCCGCGAGCGTCGCCGTCCAGCGCCCGCCGAGTTCGGGGTCGGGGCAGGCGAGCGTCACCGCCGTCGGCAGGCCCTTGGCCACGTCGCGCGCAAAGCTCGGGCCCGAGAGGATGGCGGGAATGGCTTCAGGCCAGGTTTCGGCCAAGACGTCGGTCATCATCAGGCCGGTCTCGCGCTCAATGCCTTTCGAACAGAGCGCGACCGGCCTTGCGCCGGCGCGGACGCTCAGCGCTGCAAGGATCGGACGTGCGAACTGGGCCGGAACGACGAAGAGAAAAGCCTCCCGCCCGGCCGCCTCGTCGAGTTGGGAAGTCGCGCGCAGGGCTTCGTGCAGCGGCGCACCCTTCAGGAAAACCGTATTCTCATGGCGCGCATTGATTGCGTCGGCGACTTCGGGCTCGCGCGCCCAGATGAGGACGTCGATCCCGTTATGGGCGGCGAGATTGGCCAGCGCCGTGCCCCAGGCGCCGCCGCCAATGACGGTAATTGATGAAAATGATGGCGCCTGTGTCATTTTAAGGAGTTGCCGACTTACGACTGAACGAAATATAAAGTCATTACAGGAAACGCCTCATAACCAAAAATGCCCTTAGAAAAACTGGACGATACTGCGCGAGAGATCCTGGAAGCGGCCAGCAAGCGCTTTCAGCATTACGGCTACTGCAAGACGACCATGTCGGAGATAGCCAAGGACTGCAACATGTCCACCGGCAATCTCTATCGCTATTTCCCGTCGAAGCTCGACATCGCCGAGACCTTCGTCGGCGTTCTCAGGCGCGAGCAGATCGCCAAGCTCAAACTCGTGCTCGAGGAGCCGGGTTTAACGCCGGCCAAGCGGCTGCGGCGGTTTCTGCATGTGAAGTTCAAGCTCGCCTATGACCGCTTCCATGACCGCCCCAAGGCGTTCGAGCTGTCGCTCGAGATCCTGCAGGAGCGCCCGGCCTTCGCAGTGGAGTGGGAGCGGGCGGAACGCGAGGTCCTGAAAGACGTGCTCGCCATGGGCGACGCCGACGGCAGTTTCGTTATCGCCGATACGGATGCGGCCGCGCAGGTCATTCAGAACGCGGCCTACCGTTTCACCAGCCCGTCGATATTTCACGAAGGCGAGTTTGAGGACCTGTCCCGGGAGCTCGACCAGGTGACCGACCTCATCCTCGACGCTTTCGCCTGGCGCGCCCGCACAGAACTGCGCGCCGCCGCCGCCGGCGAGCCGATCTAGTCCCCTTATCCCCTTCCGGTTGTGCGAGGCCGGGCCAGAGTCCCCACAACGCAAGGCGTTGCGCCCGCCAACATTAAAACTTGCGGGATAGTTATCCGACAGTTTCCCGGCGGGCTTAGGGTGGGGGCGTCGCGCCGCTTCCGGGCGGGGCGGGGCCATCGCTCTTTGACAGTCAAAACTTTTGCGTCGCCGAGCTTGGGATCCGGTCCGTCATCCCGTGC
>JBHHVZ010000028.1:0-30833 GCA_046756245.1 Parvularculaceae bacterium | reverse complement strand
CTCTCCGCCATTAAGCCTTTGCCGGCAAACAGGCCTGTCAGGCCGTTTTCCGTTCTTCCACTGCATTTGGAGGCGCTTAATTTTTCCCGCGGGCTGCGCCCTTTGCGCCGATCGGCGCACCGACTTATGGTAGCTGCGCGCCGGAAAGGCGCCGGCGACGCCAGGGACGTGGAAAACATGCCGGCGGTTCATCTCTTCACCAGGTTGACGCTCTATTACGTGACGGTGAGCGCGGTCGTCTTTACTGTCACCCTGCTCGTTCCCGGCTTCGAAGAATTTCTGCCGCTCGGCGGCGCACAGACGCTGTTACGCGGCCCGAGCGATGATCCGTTCGAATCGATCGCCATCGAGGCGACGCGAGTCGGCAATCTGACCGACAGCTTTATCTGGCTTGTCATCGCCGTTTTCGGCGCACTGCTTACGATTTTGCCGGTTGCGTGGACTTACATGGCGATACGCAATCGCGACGAATATGATCAGTCTATTGTTGAAACGATCGTCGTCCTGCCGATCGCCGTCACCGCCATTGTCGTCATCGTGCATAATTCGCTGGCGCTGGCGTTCAGTCTCGCGGGAATCGTCGGCGGCGTCAGATTCCGCAATACGCTAAAAAGTCCCGGCGATGCTCTCTATATTCTTTTGGCGATCGGGGTCGGATTGTCGGCGGGCATCGGCGCGATGGAAATCGCCATGGTCATGTCGGCCGCCTTTAATTATTGTTTCCTCATTCTCTGGATAACCGATTTCGGCGCCCAGAAAGGCGCGCACCGATATCTGCGCAAGACCAACAAGAAAAATCATCATAAAGCCGTTCACGGATCTTCAGATCAACCTGACAATGCGCCCGATCCCGGCGCGCCGCCGACTCCGACAGTGAGTGATGATAATCCGCCCAATGCGCCAAACGCTTAACTTCATTATCCTGACGTTTTTAACGCAAACCGGCGCGCCAGCTGCGCAAGTCGCTCCTGCGACGTTCGAACTCGATGCGCCCGCGCATGAAGCGGCGTTGATGAAACGTCTCGCCGAAGTATCCGGCTTGGCGGCGGCGTCGGATAAATCTGTGTTCGCCCATAATGACGAATACGCCATTGTCTATGAGATTGCGTTGTCCGACGGCTCGCTTATCGCCGCGTTCGCGCTCGGAGAGCCGACTGTTGAAGCGGATTTCGAGGGCGTGGCCGTAGACGATAATCGCGTTTATCTCGTGACAAGCAATGGATTAATCTATGAATCGCCGATCGGCGAACACCGCTCGCGGGTGCGGTTCAACATTTTCGACACAGGCGCAAGCGCTGAGTGCGAAATTGAAGGCCTCGCCAATGGCGCAGCGCCGGGCGAATTTCTGCTTCTTTGTAAAAAGCCGCACCGAGCGAAATACAAGAATCGGCTGGTGATATTCAGCTGGAGCGTTCGCGAGCGCCGCCTGGTCGAACCTTGGATGAGCCTTGATTTGAGGGCGATCCTGACGCCGGGCGAGCGCAAAGATTTTGCGCCCTCGGCCCTCGTCCGGCGGCCCGAAGACGGATCTGTCATTGTTCTTTCGGCGCGCAATCGATTGATGCTCATCGTGACGCAAGACGGCGCGCTCATTGAAAAGCGACTCCTCGATGAAGATCGCCATCCTCAGGCCGAAGGATTGGCGTTGACGCCTTCGGGCGATCTTGTCATTGCGGATGAAGGCGCGCGTCGCGACCCTGGCAGAATAACGGTCTATTCGAAAAAACGTTGAAGAGTTAATTTAATCGCGGCAAGTTTTTAACAAGCGCCGCCGAACTCGCTCGTCATCAGCAATATCCTTAAAAAAGACATCAAGATAGCGTAGCGTCGCGCGCTTTTCACGTTCGCCCATTTCGGCGACTATCTCTACCGTCCTCATCAGCGCATCTCGACTTTCAAGAAAGCGTTGAGCCTGTTTCAGGGCCTCCTGATTGTGCTTGCACAGGCCGCGATAGTACCGCTTGCGCACGCTATGCACATCGACGCCTTCAGGCGGAAGCGCATAGGGCGCATTCACAAATCCCGAGTAATCGAAATCGTAAGGCACGGGCGCCAGGTCCGCGTAGGGTTTTGCGTCATTACCCAGCAATTTCGTATTGTGGCAACAATCATCTCCTTCCGGTCCGTCTATCATCGACCAATCGAGGTTGCCGATCATATATTGAAACACTGTATATCGGGCCGCCGCCTCGGGGTTGAGCTGATCGCTGATTATGTCCGGCGTGTCAATTTCCTTCAGACCGTTACGCTTTGCGGCGTCATCGGCGTCTTCAATAAAAAAGCCGAGCCGCGATATGACAAGTTTGTTCTTGTCGGAGTCAATATAATCAATCCGCGCCAGGCGGACTTTCAAACTTAGCGGCGTTAACACGTTGAATAATTTGTATGCAGCATATTCGCGCAGATAATATTGTTGATATCGTTTAGACGACTTGCAGTGCGTTACAAGCTTTAATCTTTTTTGACCGTCAAAAAACGAATCTTCGCCTGGTTTTTCAACGAATTCCACGCGCAACGGCGGAAAATGGCAAACGGACTTGTCCCGCCGCGACTTGCCCCGCGCGGAAAGCATAATGGCGTGTTCTTCTGTGCGTTCGCCGTGAAGCGTTAAGAGCGCCGCATGCGCCTCCATGGATCGAGGCGCATTTCTCGCAATTTCATTGATCGGCGCGGTAAGCGTAACGCTGATGACATCGTCGCTTGCAAACAGAGGATCCGGTTCGCCTGATTCAACTCCGACGGGTGCGAAAGTCAGCGCTGCGCTGGCCAATACCCTGATTATTGCAGACATTTCCATGGTCTATTTCCCGGCGTTCGCAGACGTTTCAAGTTTCGACGTTCCACCGTCGTCATGGGCGAAAACGCCGTCTACGGTAATTTCCAGAAACGAATGCGTCCCCCCGTAGAATTCGGAAATCCCGGTGTCGATCTGAATCAACTTGCCGCCGTGCGACGGTTTAATCCCATCCAGGTTCGGCGTATGAGCGACGATGATGCGTTCGACGCCATAGCGATCGAGCACAAGATTGATTTCTTCTTCGATCGATAACCGAGACTGGGCGGATGGGCTGGCCGACGCATCCTGCATAGGCGTTTCTTCGCCAAACTCTTTTTCTTCAGGAGCGCCGCGGCGCACCAGACCGCGGTACCAAAGCGGACCCATGGGATCATTGAGAATGCTATCCGGCTCCAGATTGCGCGCTTTCAGCGCCTCCGCCGTCATGCGGTTGATCTCCGCGACCGTAAATCCGGCGTATTTTTCGCTGATCCCTCCGTGAACGAAGAGACTGTCGGCGATCACCGCCACGGCGGGATTTCCAACCACCCATTCGCCGATCTCTCCTTCCGGCCGCCACGCCCTTTGATGTTCGATCATGCCCAGCGGCGTGTCCTCAAACCATTTTTCTTTGATCGCGTCGCGCGACAACGTTTCGTCTTGCTCGAGGTAAAAGGATTCGATCGATTCGCGGTTCGCCTCGTAAACGCGGTTTCGCAGCTCAACGGAATTGCGGTTGACGAACGCTTCATACTCGCCGGGATGCACGTACCGTAAATCGCCCCCGAGATTCATGGCCTCGTGATTGCCCGCGAGCGTAATGACGCGTCCACCCTTGCGGCGCGCCTGTTTTTGAATTTTCCGAAGATGCTTGATGATCTTTAAAGAATCCGGGCCCCTATCCGGCACGTCGCCCGTCTGTACAAGAATCGCATCGCCCCCCGCCCATCGCTTGCGTTTGTTGATGAGCCCCGCTTGCTCGAGCAGGTTTTCATAGGCGTCGTAATCCCCATGAAGGTCGCCAATCGCAATAATCCGCGCTGGCGGCGCGGCTGGTTCTTTCGCTGACGCGCATGCTGACAGTACGAGCGCCGACAGAACCAAAAGTCCCGCCGCGAAACGCGCCAAATAAGCGAGCATATTCATTGTCCCCCGAAATTTAATCTCCAAGATACTGCACTCTTCTCCGCACGTGAAGGCTTCAGCGCCAAGGATTGCACTCATGCGTTTCCATGCGGGAATTCTCCGGGCGCAGCTTCCGGAAAAAACGGCGCTTCAACGGGAGAGCGGCCGACAGGCGTTGAAAACCCTCACAGAGCGGCGCAGCCCGATATTGCAAAATTAACTCGAAATCATCGTATTATTTGATCAAATAAGTCTTTGAGCATTTCACAGTCCGTTTCGCGATGTGCTATATTGCGTATTCCGCATAGGCTGTCGGATAAACATCCGGCGCGCGCGGAAAATGCGCATACGCTTCAATGTGTCCGTTCAATGATTAATTACGTGCATGCATTTCTTTTCCGCCCGCAAAGACCGTTTGTAGGTTCGGCGTCATTGAAAACGCACTATAGCCATGCTCAATTATGGCCGTGCTTGGGGGTGATTCATGGTAGAAACTTTTTACCGCGCCTTCATCAGCTATAGCCACGATGACAGCCAAACTGCTGAATGGCTTCAGCGTAAACTTGAAACCTTCAGAATCCCTCACAACCTTGTTGACAGGATGACCAGCGAAGGGTCGGTGCCGCGACGGCTGACTCCGCTCTTTCGTGACCAGGAGGATTTGCCGACTTCGGGCAATCTTTCCAATACTGTCGAAACAGCATTGTCAAAAAGCCGGTTCCTAATCGTTTTGTGCTCGCCTTCCGCCGCTAAATCCGAATGGGTGAACAAAGAAGTCATTCGTTTTAAAGAACTCAACGGCGATCGTCGCGTTTTGGCGGTCGTTACTGACGGCCCTGATAGTTCGCCAGACGTTGAAAGAATTGACGCTGAATCATATTTCCCGGAAGCGTTGCGCATTCGTTATGATTCGAAAGGCAAACCTACCGGTGAGCGCGCCGAACCTCTTGCTGCGGATCTGCGTGAACACGCGGATGGGCGCAAAAGAGGCGTTCTTAAAATTGTCGCAGGAATGATCGGCGTCGATCTTGACGATCTCATTCAGCGAGAACACCACCGCAAGCAAACTCGGTTGCAAGTCGCTGCAGGGGCGCTTGGTGCGGCGGCCGTCGCAATGGGCGCACTTGCCTTCGTTGCAATCGACGCCCGCAACGAAGCGCGCATGCAGAAGACGCAGGCGGAAGGCCTCGTTGAATTCATGCTGACGGATCTCAAGGACAAGCTGGAGGCGGTGGGCCGCCTTGACGTGCTTGAGTCTGTCGGCAAGCGCGCGCTTGATTATTATGGCGCGCAGAACCTCGACGCACTAGACGCGGACAGTCTTAGCAGGCGCGCGCGCGCTTTACTCCTCGTCGGCGAAATCGATAATCGTCGCAACGATCTTGACACCGCTCTCGCCGCATACGAAGCAGCCGCAGGCACGACCGCCGAACTCCTGCGCCGGGAGCCAAACAATCCGCAACGTATTTTCGATCACGCCCAGAGCGTTTTTTACGTTGGCTGGATCGCTGAACAACGCGGCGATTTGGAGGCAGCGGAAGCTCAATTGAAGAACTATTTCACGCTTGCTGAACGGCTCGTCGCGATCGATGAGAATAATCCGAAATGGCAACTGGAGCTCGCCTATGCGACGAGCAATCTCGGCGCTATGAAACACACGGCCGGCGATTATGATGAGGCGGTCGAATATTTCAAACAGTCGGTCGCAGCCCGGCGCGAGCTTTATAGAAACGCTGAAGGCGACGACACGTTCGCGTTCGCTTACGCTTATGTGATGTCATGGCACGCATATGCGGAAATGGATCGCGGTAATTTCGAACAGGCTATAAGAATAATAAATACCCAGCTTGCGGTTTATGAACCGCTTCAGGAAACGCAGCCGGATGATTTTCGGGTGTTTGAGCATAAATCGACCGCTTATCGCCGTCTTGCCGAGATCCATCTGGCGCTTGGGGATGTCGAGACCGCATCCGCTTGGCTTGATAAAGGAGAGCAAACGATTGGGCGATTACTGGCTCGTGATTCCGATAATGCGGAATGGAAGAATAGAGCCGTTTGGACTTGGGGGCTTCGATCGGAGATCAGTGCACTATCGGGAGATACGCAACTAGCGATCGACAAGGCGGATGGGGCGATCGAAATTGGCCAGAGTTTAACGCTGAACGGCGATGCGCCAATCGATCAATTCCAAGCGCTGGCGTGGGCGCTGGCGCGTCGCGTCAAGGCGGGAGATCAAAGCACAGACCGAAAATTAGCGGCTTCACAACTTTTGGATGTGTTCGAGCGTTATAATCCGCCAGAGGGGAAAGAGGAACTGGGTTTATTGCTCGAAAGCGCGCTGGGGCTCGCAGAATATGAGGCGTCGAGGGGAAATGACGAGACCGCAGGGAAATATGCGTCCATCGCTATGGAACACGGGATAAATCTTCAGGCGAAGCTTTCGGTTCGTGAGCGTTTCAGCCTTTTTCAACTGTGCCTCCTGAAAAAATCAAATGGAGATTGCGAAAAAATCGCAAAACAGCTTGACGAGATTGAGTATCAACATCCAGAATACATGGCGCTGTCGGATACTCCATCATAAAACGGCGATGGAAATGGCGGCTCTGTAAGATTGCCAGTTGTTCAGTACACCGGGTTCTCACCCGGTTTGTCGCAATTGAATGCAGCACTGGACGGGAGGCGCATGATGCAAGTCATCACCAAAAGCCTGGCGGCGGCAACGTCGTTCCTGATTATCTTTGGTTGTGAACGGGCCGCGGAGCCGCAGCCCACGGCGGAAGATGTTGGCGCTGCTGTGAAGCCCGGAGCAGTAAATGCTGATGTAACCGTCACAATAACGCCAGATGGCGCCGGCGGTTATAGTTTTAAATATTCCAATGCTGAAGGTACTGAAGGCAACTTTTCAGATGAGCATGGCAATCTGAATTTTAGTGATCCTCTCGAGAATCACGCCAAAGGCCACCCTAATCCCGCTAAAGGCCACCCTGTGCTTATCCGATTTGCGATTGCAGATGGTTCTGTAGACGGAATAAAATTCATGCCCGACGGCGAAGACGCCATGTGGATCGCGCTTGCGGACGATACCGGGCCTGATGGAAGTCCGGAAGGGCCTTTCAACGGCGACCAGTTCTTTAACTTCGCAACTGAAGCCGGCGACACGCGTCTGCATGTGTCTGACCGTAATAATGACGGTAATGATTACCGTTATGCGCTCCGCTTTACGCTGGACGGAGAACCAATCCAACACGATCCGGACATAAAAAACGATTAGGCGCGGCGGCGGATTGACGAATACCGTCAATTGAAACGGCAAGCATGGTATCGAATCCGAACGAAAGCCGGCAACATGGCGGTGGACGCGTATCTTTTTAGCTGTCGCTCATTAAAACGGCGAATCGAAATCTTCAAACCGCGGAGCGCCTGCGTCCTTGTCCGAAACAACGGCGGTTTCGAGCGGCGCGGGCCAGTCGATGGCGAGCGCATCCGACGCCCAGTACACGGCGCCATCGCTTGCTGCGTCGTAAAAAGCGCTCGTCTTGTACGCGACGAGCGTGTCACGCTCCAGTGTCATGAACCCATGCAGAAAACCGGCGGGAACAAAAAGTTGCGCGCCGTTTTCCGCCGACAACTCGGCGCCGGCCCAGCGGCCATAAGCGGGCGAGCTCTTGCGGGCGTCGACGGCGACATCGAAGACTCGACCCCTCACAACTCGAACAAGTTTGTCTTGCGCATGCGGCGGCGCCTGATAGTGAAGCCCGCGCACCGTATAGGGCGCGCGCGAAAACGATTCGTTATCCTGCACGAAGTCGATCGAAGCGAGCACGTCATCGAACATTCGCTTGTTGTAGACCTCGCAAAAATATCCGCGCGCATCTTCAAATCTTCGCGGGATAACAAGTTTGACTTCGGGAAGGTCGAGCGTTTTGACCTGCATTTATTTCCCGTCCTCCTTGAGAAGTTGCAGCAAATAGTCGCCGTAGCCGCTTTTGGCGAGCGCCCCGGCGAGCGCGCGTAATTTGGCGTCGTCAATGAATCCCATGCGCCAGGCCGCTTCCTCGACGCAGCCAATCTTAAGCCCTTGCCGCGCTTCCAGCGTCTGAACGAAATGCGTCGCCTGCATCAGAGAATCGCAAGTGCCTGTATCGAGCCACGCAAAACCGCGGCCCAGAAGTTTCACCTGGAGCGCTCCGTCATCGAGATACATCTGGTTGAGCGTGGTGATTTCAAGCTCGCCACGCGCTGACGGCTTGACCTTGCGGGC
Source organism: Parvularculaceae bacterium (assembly GCA_046756245.1). Classification (GTDB taxonomy): domain Bacteria; phylum Pseudomonadota; class Alphaproteobacteria; order Caulobacterales; family Parvularculaceae. The sequence continues at coordinate 22,671 of JBHHVZ010000028.1, read as the reverse complement.
GCGGTCGCAAACGGTCTCGTCGTAGAAATAAAGCCCCGTCACCGCATAATTCGATTTTGGCTTTTCCGGCTTTTCTTCGATGCTGACAGCTTTTCCGTTTTCGTCGAACTCGACGACTCCATAGCGCTCGGGATCCTGAACATGGCTGCCGAAGACGGCGGCGCCCGCTTCAAGGCTCGCCGCTTCGAGCAAAAGCCCGTCCAGCCCGTGTCCATAGAAGATATTGTCTCCCAGAACCAAAACGGATTTATCGCCGGCAATGAAATCTTCGCCGATTAGAAACGCCTGCGCCAGGCCTTCCGGTTGCGGTTGAACGGCGTATTCGAAGCGCACGCCCCATTCGGATCCGTCCCCGAGAAGACGTTCGAAAATCGCCCGGTCCTCCGGCGTCGTGATGATCAATATATCGCGTATGCCGGCCAGCATCAGCGTCGTCACCGGATAATAGATCATCGGCTTGTCGTAGACCGGCAAGAGCTGTTTGCAGACGGCCCGCGTGATCGGATGCAGCCGCGTCCCTGCGCCCCCCGCCAGGACAATTCCTTTCATTGATCGACTCCCTCGCCTTGCATCAATAGGTCACGCACGGCCTCAACGGCGCCTTTTCGCCAGTCCGGCGCGGGAACGCCGAAATCCGTCATAATCTTTGCGCAGTTCATAACAGAATAGGCGGGACGTTGTGCAGGCGCCGGATACGCGCCTGTCGGTATGTCGTTGACGACAGTCGCCATGCCGGCGGCGTCGAAAATCGCGCGCGCGAAATCCGCCCAACTCGCCGGCGGCCCGCCTTGATAATGATAGACGCCGCCTTTCGCGCCTTCCTGCAACGCCGCAGCGACAGTCAAAAGGGTTTCCGCTATGTCGCGCGCCGGGGTCGGTCCGCCGATCTGATCGGCGACGATATCAAGCGCCGGGCGCGTTTCGCCAAGGCGCAGCATTGTGCGTACGAAATTATGGCCGTGCCCGGCGAAAACCCACGAGGTTCTGAGAATGACAGCCCGCGCGCCTGAATCAAGAACGGCTTTTTCGCCCGCCAGTTTGCTCGCGCCATAAACGCTCAAGGGATTTGGCCGATCGACTTCCACATATGGTCGATCCGCCGCTCCGTCGAATACGAAATCCGTGGATAAATGGATGAGCGGCAGACCGCGGGCCGCACAGGCGGCCGCGATCGCGCCGGGCGCCTCGGCGTTGATCCGAAACGCGGCGGCTTTGTCGTCTTCCGCCTTGTCGACAGCCGTGTAAGCGGCGGCGATGATGACAATATCGGCGTCGACTGATTCAAGGACATCCTCCAGTTCCGGCGGATTGTCAAAATCAGCCTGCGCCCGAGATAAAAAGGTTCCTTCGATCCGCCGTTCAGCGGCGGCGCGTTTGAGTTCGCGCGCCACCTGGCCGGTTTCGCCGAATACCAGCAGTTTCACAACGATTTATCCTTGTTTGCGCCAAGTCCAAGCCGCATTTCGTCGTGCCCGCTTGCGCGCAGCTTCTCCCACCACCAGCGATTGTCGAGATACCAGCGGACAGTTTTGCGCAACCCCTCGTCAACGCTGACGCCAGGCCGCCAGCCGAGTTCGCGCTGGATTTTTGAAGCGTCGATCGCATAACGCAGATCATGGCCCGGCCTGTCGGCGACAAATTCAATCAGGCTTTCGTGGGGGGCGTCTTTCGGAGCCATATCATTCATCAGCGCGCAGATTGTGCGTACAAGATCAATGTTACGACGCTCGTTGGCGCCGCCGACATTGTAGGTTTCGCCAAGCCGCCCCTTGTCCATAATCAGCAGAAGCGCTTTGGCGTGATCTTCCACGTAAAGCCAGTCCCGCACATTTTCGCCGGCGCCGTAGACCGGTATCGGCCTCCCCTCAAGCGCGGCCAGAATGACGACAGGAATCAACTTTTCGGGAAATTGGAACGGTCCGTAATTGTTCGAGCAGTTGCTCGTGACGACGGGGAGCCCAAAGGTCTCAAACCACGCCCGCGCCAGAAAATCCGACGACGCCTTGGACGCCGAATAGGGCGAATTCGGCCGGTATGGCGTTTCTTCCGTAAACAGCCCCTCCGCACCGAGCGCGCCGTATACTTCGTCGGTCGATACATGGTGAAATCGAAATTTCTCTTTGCGCCCGCCAGGCAGTGATTCGTAATAGCGCCGTGCCTCGGTCAGCAGCGTGTAGGTGCCGACAATATTAGTTTCGACAAAGGCGCCGGGCCCGTCGATCGAGCGGTCCACATGACTTTCCGCCGCCAGATGCATGATCGCATCAGGCTGGTGGCGCGCAAGCGCGTCGCTCACCGCCGCGCCGTCGCAAATGTCGGCCTGAACGAAACTGTAATCAGGCCGGTCGTCGAATCCTTTCAGATTGTCGAGATTGGCGGCGTAGGTGAGCTTGTCCAGATTGACCACCGCGCGCCCGTCATCGAGCGCGCAACGCACGACGGCGGATCCGATAAAGCCCGCCCCGCCGGTTACCAGCAATTTCATTCGACCCTCAGCCTGTGGTTGTTCAGAGCCTTCATATCGCCCTGCGCGCCGAAACGCCACCTCCCGGCGGTCGGCCTTCGTCAACTCCGACACTCTGCTCCCGGCGCTCGCCGAGACCGGCCGCGGCGGTTAGTATGCGCGCATGTTTGCGAAATTCTTCCACGCCCTCAAAGCGGCCGGACTGCCGGTCTCGCTGCGCGAATATCTGACTCTGATGGAGGCGATGAACGCCAATCTGGCCAATCGCCGGGTGGAGGATTTTTACTATCTCTCACGCGCTGCGCTGGTGAAGGACGAACGCAATCTCGACAAATTCGACCGGGTGTTCGGTCATGTTTTCGAGGGCCTCGAAACGGTCGAGGAAGAACGCGCCGCGGAAATCCCGGAAGACTGGCTGAAACTATTGACCGAACGCTACTTCACGGAGGAGGACAAGCGCCAGATCGAGGCGCTCGGCGGTTGGGACAAGCTGATGGAAACCCTCAGAAAACGGCTTGAAGAGCAAAAAGAGCGCCATCACGGCGGTTCGAAGTGGATCGGGACCGGGGGAACGTCGCCCTTCGGGTCAGGCGGTTATAATCCGGAAGGCGTGCGGATTGGAGGAGCCGGCAAGCGCCAGGGCCGCGCCGTCAAAGTCTGGGACAGGCGCGAATACAGAAATCTCGACGACCAAATTGAACTCGGCGTCCGCAACATCAAGCTCGCGCTGCGTCGCTTGCGGCGTTTCGCGCGCACCGGCGCCGCCGAGGAGTTCGACCTCGACGCCACCATCGACGCCGCCGCGCGCGCCGGATTTCTCGACATCAAACTGCGTCCCGAACGACGCAACGCGATCAAGGTTCTACTATTTTTTGACGTAGGCGGATCGATGGATCCGTTCGTGCGCGTGTGCGAGGAGCTCTTTTCCGCCGCGCGCGCCGAGTTCAAGCACATGGAATATTTCTACTTCCATAACTGCCTCTACGATTACGTCTGGAAAGACAACCGACGACGCTGGACGGAGAAAATACCCACCTGGCGGGTCCTTCATACCTACCCCCACGATTACAAGGTCATCTTCGTCGGCGACGCGTCGATGAGCCCCTATGAAATCACCGTACCGGGCGGGTCGGTTGAATATTTCAATGAAGAAGCCGGCGCCGTCTGGCTCAGACGCCTTCTTGAGGTTTACGAAAGCGCCGTTTGGCTAAATCCCATCCGGAAAGACAGCTGGCGGTACACACCCTCGACGCAACTCATTCGCGACCTGTTTGGAGAACGCATGTATCCTCTTACGCTCGCCGGCGTCGATGCAGCCATGAGCGAATTGAGAAGGTGAACCGGCGACGCGGGCGCCGGCGCGGCGCGCAGCGCTCGTCAGAAGTGTTTGTCGCGCAATTCTTTTGCGTGATTCAAGACGGCGTCAAGATTGGCGCGCAGTTCTTTAAGCAGCGCCGCACGTGCAACCGGATCGTGTTTATCAGGGCCGATCAGCGATTCCGCTTCTTCGCAAAGGTCGCCCGCCGCCCACGCCCCGACGCCCCTTGAAGCGCCTTTTAGCGCATGCGCCGCCTCGCGCCACACTTCGTCCGCCTGGTGAGGATTTAGTAGCCTGATCCAGTTGTCGACCTGCTCTTCAAAGATCAACAAGATTTCATCTCGCAGCGCGTCGTCGCCCGCAACGTACTTTTCCAGATGATCAAGATCGATCAACGCCGCTTTCGTCACTCCCTCGCCTCCTCAATAAGTCCCCCTCCTGTTAATTCGAGATTTACGACGCAGCGTCCTTCCAGATTGTTAAAATTTTCGAAGTTAAGATAACCAACTCCTTAACCAAAAAGCGCCGCCTTTGAAAAAGACGGCGCTTCCATGGACCATCCGCAGGCAAGAGCCGGCGAATATGAAGATATTTTTTACTGAGGCGCTTCGTCGCCCGACGGCTCATCGGATGTTGATTCCTCGGCGGAGGCGTCATCGCCTTTTTCGCTGTCGTCAACGACTTCCTCGACGGCCTCTTCAGCTTGCGCAGCCGTCTCGTCGGCGACATCGGCGGCTGCGTCATGCGCTTCGTCGCCGGCTTCGTCGACAGCGTTTTCAGCTTCATCAACGATCGCGCCTGCCTTCTCGGCCATTGGTTCGGCCGCTTCGTCGGCGTCATCTGCAGTTTCGTCGGAAGAGTCGGCAGCGGCGTCGTCTTCTGCGACCGCATCGGTGGCGGCTTCCACAGCGTCGCCGGCTTCTTCGATAAAATCGCCAACTTCTTCGACGGCCTCGGTTGCGGTCGTCTCCAGATCCGTCGTATCGCCGCCCGTAAGCCGCATCAGTCCGATGATAATCGCCAGCGCAACGGCGATGACCAGAAGGATTCTCAGCATGATGTCCCCTTCCTCATTATTTGTCCGATGAGTGTCGCCGACCCCCCCCCTGCCCGCCCGTCTTCTAACGGCGTAACTTTTTCGGCCGATTTCAGGTGATAAACGCTTTCAGATACACGGTAAACAGGTTTTTACTTGCTTTTCGCTCATGTTGAGACGGGCGAAGTGAGCATTTATAGGGCGCTGCGCGGCATGTAACGATTATCGCAGCGCGGGAGCTGGATGATTTGCTCAACCTTAAATATGTCATTGGTCGGAATCGTTCGCCATCAACGGGCTTTGAGTCCAGTCGCTTTTCTTTTTTGAGCGGCGCCGATCCAATGAGGCCGGCAGTGAAAGGACGACAAATTCAATGAATGAACCCAACGCCGGCGCAGCACCGAAAGACGCCAGACGCTTCACCTTCGTCTTCGCAGGCTCCGCTGGCGCATTTGTCGCTGCGCTGATTCTCGGCGCCTTGCTGCAAGCGCAGCCGCTTTCACAAATCGGTTTTTCTCAAGAAGCGATATTCGCAGGCGCCGTCGCAACCCTGCCTCCGCTTCTCTTCAATTACTGGTTTTCCAAAACCGCCAACAGATTTTTCGCCCGTCTCAGGCGGGCGCAACTGGATCTCTTTTCCGGTCTTGGATTCACGCTGACGCCGTCGCGTATTTTGCTGCTTGCTATTGGCGCAGGCGTTGGCGAGGAATTTCTGTTTCGCGGCGTATTGCAGACATGGATCGACGGGTTCGCGCCGGTATGGGCGGCTATCATCGCCCCCAATATTCTGTTTGCGATTTTACATGCGCACAATGCATTTTATGCGGTCGCGGCAGGATTTATCGGGGTTTATTTCGGCGTTGTCTTTTATCTGACGGGCGATCTGACTGCGCCTGTTCTCACGCATATGCTTTACGATCTGGCAGCGCTCGAAATGACGCGGCGAGCGATGTTGACCTACCGTTCACAGAATAAATGCGGCGAATGAGTTTGCGTATCAGACGAATCGTCCATTCGCTGCGCCGAGTATGTGCGTGACTGTCTCACCGTCATCGGCGAGCGGCAATATTACGCTTCGAAGCAATGCGCGCCGGCCGTCATAAAGAGTCACGTCGTCGTCGTGAAATGACGGCGCGCAATCGCGCGCGGCTTCGCTCATCCACTGGGTCGCCTTTTCGAGCAGAGTCGTTTCGCACTCGCGCGCGCCGGATAGAAATACGTTCGAAAAGGATGAAAGCTGATCCCCAAGATAAATGAAATAGGGGTAGCGCTGGCTCAATCGCCAGTCGACGGCGAAACACCACGCCCAGTCGTCGTTCATATCGGCCCGCCGGATAGTCCGCCAGTCAGGCAGTTTTTCACCTTTGAGCTGCTCCCAGACCGCGTGAACGCGCCGCGTCAGCCGGCGCTCCGTAACGCCGACCGGCGGCTTTTCTAGCACGATCGCCCGCATGTTCGATCTCCTGTCCCCCGCAATCTCTCCTGAATTCCCGAACGCCGGCATCGTCCCACAATTGCGTGAACGCCGTCTTTGAAAGTTGCCCCGGATTTAAGCGAAATCGTTATTTTTCAATAAAAAGCGTCATTGACCGGCGCCGGGAACGACGGGCCGCGGGCCGGCCACAGGGGTGACGCACACCGCAATGGCCCTTATAAGGGCGGAAATCACCTGACGGCTGGAGGGGATACATGTCCGGGCTTTACATAATTCTTGCATTTCTGTTGTTCCTGGCGGCCTTGAACATCCTCGAAAAGGGACGCTTGGACTGAGAACGCCCAAGCCGGCCCTTGAACCGGCGTCGGCCGAACGCATATCCCATCCCAGCGCGGCGTCCCGCCTTACGGCCGAATACGGCGGCGGAGCCGGAATCGGAGCGCCATGATCGCCGACATACTATTAATCGCAATCGGCCTTGTCCTGTTGCTGGCGGCGGGAGATTTGCTGGTCCGGGGCGCTGTCGGCCTTGCGTCCGCATTGAAAATACCGGCGCTCGTCATCAGTTTGACAATCGTCGCATTCGGCACGTCAGCGCCGGAGCTCGTCGTGTCCGTTCAGGCGGTTCTCTCCAACAGCGCCGGCATCGCGATCGGCAATATCATCGGATCGAATATCGCCAATACGCTTCTCGTGCTGGGCGCGCCCGCCATCGTCTATCCAATCTCCGCGCATGTGAAAGGGTTGCGCCGCCACGGCGTGATCATGGCGCTGGCGACGGCCCTTTTCGCCTTTGTGGCGTATTCATCGGGCGTTCTCGACACCGTAATCGGCGGCGCTCTGTTCGCGGGCATTCTGCTATACATCGCTTACATGTTCGTGCGCGCCCTGCGCGGCGCTGACGACGAGCCGGTTCTGGACGAGATCGAAGAATATGCGCAGATCACGGGCGTTTCATTCAAGACGCTGTTCTTTCTGATCGCCGGTCTGGTCGGCCTGCCCGCCGGCGCGCATTTGCTCGTCACACATGCGTCCGCGCTCGCCGCCGATCTCGGCGTGCGTGAAGAAGCGATCGGACTGACCATTGTCGCCTTCGGCACGTCCCTGCCTGAACTGGCGACGGTTCTCGCCGCCGCTTTCCACAGGAAATCGGACGTGGCCATCGGTAATATTGTCGGATCCAATATTTTCAACATACTCGCGGTCGGCGGCGCAGCCGGACTGGCGGGACGCGCAGTATTCGATCCGACGACCCTGCGCGTCGACATGCCCGTTATGCTTGGCGCTGCGGTCGTACTGCTTTATTTCATTCTTTGGCGGCGCGATATTGGCAGGGCGACAGGCTTGTTCATGACGCTTGCTTATTTCGGATTCATTGCGGCGCTGTTTTTCCTGACGGAAGGAGTTTCGCTTTGAGCATCGGCGGCGCAGCTTTGGTGACAGGCGCGGGAAAGCGCCTCGGTCGCGTGCTCGCGCTTACATTGGCCGATCAGGGTTATGACGTCGCCGTTCATTTCAACGCATCCGCCGACGCGGCCGCCGAAGTTGTCGCGCTTGTCAAAGAAAAAGGGCGGCGCGCGGCCGCTCTGCACGCCGATCTTTCCAGCGAAGCGGAAACGACGGGGTTGATCTCGGCTTCCGTCGACGCCGTCGGACCCCTCGGCGTGCTGGTGAATTCAGCATCCTATTTTGAATATGACGATACGTCGACAATGACCCGCGGCAGTTGGGACGCGCATATGGAGATCAATCTGCGCGCGCCGGCGAAGCTCGCGCAGGACTTCGCCGCTCAGGCGCGCGCAGGCGCCGACAGCCTGATCGTCAATCTTATCGATCAGCGGGTCTGGAAGCTGACGCCGCATTTTCTTTCCTATACGGTTTCCAAATCGGCGCTCTTGACGCTGACCAAGACGCTCGCCCAGGCGCTAGGCCCGAAAGGCGTGCGCGTCAACGCCATCGGCCCCGGACCGACCTTGCGCAATCCCCGCCAGTCGGAAGAAGATTGGCGCCGACAAAATGCGGCGACTATCCTTGGACACGGCGCCACGCCGGATGATATTGTCGGGGCGCTTGCATACTTGCTCAGCGCCCGCGCCGTCACCGGCCAGATGATCGCCGTCGACGGAGGCCAGCATCTGGCCTGGCGAACCCCTGACGTAACCGTGAACGAGTAGAACATGGCACATCAACACGCGCGCGACATCCGTCCCCTTCCCCGCGCGGCCAATGCGCCGCAGAGAAAAGTGTTTCTGAGGGGGCTCGTCATCGACGCCTATATCGGCGCCTATGCGCATGAACAGGGCGCGCCGCAAAAGATGCGCATTGACCTGGAAATCAGCGTGGTTGAACCGACCTCGCCCGCCGCCGACAGGCTTGAAGACGTCGTTTGCTACAATAAGCTGACGCAAGGCATCAAAGAGATCGTCGCTGAAGGCCATATCAGGCTGATCGAAACGCTGGCCGAGCGGATCGCCGATCTGGCGCTTTCGCATCCGATGGTGCTGGCTGTTTCCGTACGAATAGAAAAACCCGGCGCCATTGCGGAAGCCGAATGCGCCGGCGTGGAAGTTATCCGCTCGAAAGCTTAGAGTTTAAGAAGATTGGCGGCGCGTTTTATGGGCGGTCGTAGGCCGCCTCTGCCTCGATTAATTCTAGAGCGCTCGCCGTCAACGTCCTGAAGACGCCGCCAAGGCCGATAAAAACCATTGCTGCGCCCAATATTACAAGCGCGGCGAATGCGGCGCCGGCGCCCCCGGGACGCAATACGGATACGGATGGGTCTTCCGGACTGACATAGACAGCGACGATCTGCCCCGCTTCAAAATCCGTTCTCATCCGACCGGAAAACCGCGCCGTGAAAAACCGCAACCGTTGCGACTCGTAGGTGCGCCCATCAACCGAATAGGCGTAACGAATAGACGCCGATGCGGCGTTTTCGTCTCCGCCGCCGCTCAGGATTACGCCTTCGACCGGAGTCCAGGACAGGCTGGACCGCGCTCGCGCGAAATCTTCCACTGCAAAGGCGACCGTCACAACGCCGATGATGGCGAACGCCGTAAAAACGCCCAGTACGACGGAAATTTCGGCTTTCTTGCCGAGGCTCGGTTCCATTTGACCCAGCGCCGCTTATTTTCTCTATGCCAAGCCTATGGCCGGCGAAGTGAACGCATGGTTAATAGACAATCAATGACCAAGGAGCGCAAATCAGCGGAAGCCCGTCCCCCGGCGACGAACGGCGCCGCGCTGATCAGCGGTTATGTGAAGCGCCTGCCCGGCAAGCCCGGCGTATACCGCATGATCGGCGAAAAGGGCGACATATTATATGTCGGCAAGGCCAAGCATCTGAAACGCCGCGTTTCAAGTTATGCGAATCCGCGCGGTCACTCGAACCGCATCACACGGATGATCGCTGAAACCCGCGCCATGGAATTCATCGTCACCGAGACGGAAACCGAAGCGCTGCTGCTTGAAGCCAATCTCATCAAGCAACTCAAACCGCGCTACAACGTCATCCTTCGCGATGACAAATCGTTCCCGTTTATCCTGATCGCACAAGACCACGACTTTCCCCAGATCGTGAAACATCGCGGCGCGCGTAAACGCCCCGGCGACTATTTCGGGCCGTTCGCTTCCGCCGGCGCGGTCAACCGCACGTTGAATACGCTGCAAAAGGCGTTTCTTTTGAGAAGCTGCACGGACAGCGTCTACGAAGGGCGGACGCGGCCCTGCCTTCTGCATCAGATCAAACGATGCTCGGCTCCCTGCGTCAATCTCATCGGCAAGGCGGATTACGCGCGCCTCGTCGCTGACGCCGAGATGTTTCTGAAGGGCCGAAACCGCGCCGTCCAGGAAGCATTGTCGCGCGAAATGGAAACGGCCGCCGAAGCGCTCGACTTCGAACGCGCCGCGGCGTTTCGGGACCGCATTCGCGCGCTCAGCTACGTGCAGGCGAGCCAGGACGTAAATTCCGGCGCTGTCGCCTACGCCGATATTTTCGCTATTCACTCAGAGGGCGGACAAAGCTGCGTACAGGTGTTCTTTTTCCGCGCCGACCAGAATTGGGGGAACCACGCTTTTTTCCCGCGCCACGGCCGCGAGGACGATCCCGCCTCAATTCTCGACGCCTTCATTGCACAATTTTATGACGACCGCGATCCGCCGCCGTTGATTCTCGCGAATGTGCGCCCTCCTCAAGCCACTCTGCTTGAAGAAGCCCTGTCGATGCGCGCGGACCGCAAGGTGTCCATTCTCTGTCCGCAGCGCGGAGTCAAACGCAAGGTCGTCGACGCCGCCGTCATGAACGCCCGCGAAGCCCTAAGCAGGCGTCTTTCGGAATCGGCGAGCCAAGCGAAAAATCTGCAGCGACTCGGCAAGGCGCTGGCGCTCGAAGGCCCGCCGGAACGCATAGAGGTGTATGACAACTCCCATATCCAGGGCGCAAACGCCGTTGGCGCAATGATCGTCGCCGGGCCTGATGGATTCGTCAAAAACCAGTATCGGAAATTCAACATAAAAAACGCATCCATCGCGCCGGGCGATGATTACGGCATGATGCGCGAGGTGTTGGCCCGCCGTTTCGCCCGTCTCGTTAAAGAAGACGATAAAGCCGGCGACTGGCCCGATCTTGTTCTGCTCGACGGCGGCGACGGTCAGCTAGCCGTCGCCGTCGAGATAATGCGCGACCTCGGCGTCGAGCCTGGCGTAAACGGCGTAGCGGTCGCCGCCGTCGCGAAGGGACGACGCCAAGACGAGCGCGGGCGCAAAACCGCCGACCGTAGCGCCGGGGCCACCGGCGAACAGGTGTTCCTGCCCGGTCGCGCGCCGTTCACCTTGCCGCCGCGTGATCCGGCGCTTTTCTTTATTCAACGCCTGCGCGACGAAGCCCATCGATTCGCCATCGGCGCCCACAGAGCGAAGCGCAAAAGAGCCATCGGCGCCAGTCCGCTTGATGCGATTCCCGGCGTCGGCGCCAAGCGCAAACGCGCGCTCCTCAACCATTTCGGCTCGGCCAAGGCCGCCTCGACGGCCAAGCCCCAGGACCTCGCCGCCGTCGACGGCGTTTCCGAAACGCTCGCGCAACGCATTTACGATTATTTCCACACAGGATCGTAACGCCTAAAAAAGCGGACGCCGTAGCGTCCGCTCAGGCTGGCGCAAGATTGCAGGCAGGGGAGGGCTTTTTCGTCTTGCGCCTTATACGACGCTGCACTGACCGCGACTCATGGGCTCCTGGAGAAAAGCCTTTTCTTTCAATGTCGACCTTTAAATGGAATCTCAGGTCGTCAGTGCAGCTTAGAACCGAAAACCTACCCCGAAGCCGACGATCCATGGATTCAGGTCCACCTCGGCCGTCACGAACCCGCTGTTGATGTCGGCGTTTGTTTCGAGAAAAATCTTCTTCACGTCAGCGTTTACAAAAGCGCGCTCGGTCACGAAATAATCAACGCCAAACTGCACGGCCGGCGCGAACTGGTTGTCGTAAGCGATGTTGAGACCGGCCGGATCGTTTTCATCAAGAAACCACGTGAAATTGACGCCGCCGCCGACATAAGGCTTCAATGCGCCCAATTGAGTGAAGTGATATTGCAGCGTGAGCGTCGGCGGCAAAAGGCGCACGGAGCCGAGGTCAATCGTGGCGCCGGATCCGTCTGTCGCTCTCCAGGTCACATCGTGGCGCGCTGTCGCCGCAATCAGTTCGACGGCCAGGTTATCCGTAAGAAAATAGCTGAAATCGACTTCCGGCACGTAGGCGTCGTCAGCGTCAACCGTCCCGCCGAGAGGGACAACGTTTGCGTCCGTGCTTGGAAATATTCCAATGCCGCGCGCCCGAATTAAAAAATCGCCTTGTTCAGCGCTTGCCGGAAAAGCGGCGGCGAGCGCCGCCAGGCTTGCGAAAGAAAATAGAATAGCGCGCATTTTGGTCCCCTTTTTGAAAGAGCGCGAGAGGCTTCGGATAAAGTTCCGGCTCAAGCGCCGTCTGACAGCACGTACTTATTACACTTCACATGATTGTGCATTGCGGTGTTCAGTCGCATACGGAGCATCCGCAACTGACAATCATGCGCAAGTCGGCGAAAATGTCGCACCCTTGCGCGACGACAACGCCGCCACTCCCGAATCGCTATCCCTGCCTCTCTTCGCTCCTGCGGCGCTTTGATGTGGCCCAAGTTTCGCCGCAGTTTTCTGGAGGGATCTCCGCCGCCGGAAGGGTGCGGCCGAGCCTCCTCCCGGCGCAGCGGCGTACGGGCGAGCATGGAGCGGACCGGTGAAGGACCCACGCCATTTTCAGATTATCGCCTTGACTGCGCTGCTCTTTTTCGGCTGGGCCGATGGCGCGTTCGGCTTCGCCCCCTTCCATTTTGGCGCCATCGTTGCGACGGCTTTCCTCGCTCAGGCGCTTGGGTCGCTGCTCAATGCGGTTCGCATCGACTTTAAAAGCCCGCTGATTACAGCGCTTTCGCTGACGCTGCTGCTGCGCGCAGACGCGGCGTGGCCTCTGGCGCTCGCCGCAGCCATTGCCATCGGCTCCAAATTCACCCTGCGCCTGAACGGGAAGCATATCTTCAATCCCGCCAATATCGGCATTGTTGCGACCGTTCTCTTGGCGGACGCCGCCTGGACGACGCCGGGGCAGTGGGGAACGGCGCTGTGGTTCGCGGCGCTGCTCGCCGGCGCCGGATTCTTCATTACTTATCGCGCGGCGCGAATCGACATGCCGGTTATTTTTCTGGGCGTATACGCAACGCTGTTGTTTGCGCGCGCGCTTTGGTTGGGCGATCCTTTCTCTATCCCGCTGCTGAGATTGGAGAATGGGGCGCTTATCCTGTTCGCCTTTTTCATGATTTCGGACCCGAAAACGACACCTGACGGCGCATGGGCGCGGACCGGCTTTGCGACTGCGACCGCCGTTCTCGCCTATGTGTTCAGCTATCATTTTTACCTCGACGATGGGCTGTTCTACGCCCTGGCTTTGACCACGCTCGCCCGACCGGCGATGGAGTTGTTCGACCCGGCGCCGCTTTATCAATGGGGCGACGCCGTCAAGCCGCCGGCCTGGATAAGCCGCGTCGCGCGTCTGCGGCGCAGATCCGGAAAACCCGCCGCGCAGGCGCTCATAACCCCGTTTACAGGAGGGAGGCCCCAATGAAACGCCCGACAAAACGAACGCTGCTCGCCGCCGCTTCGGCCCTCGCCGCATTCACAGCAGCTGGCGGCGCAGCGGCCTTTTGCGGCTTTTATGTCGCCAAAGCCGACACCAAGCTCTTCAACCGCGCCTCGAAAGTCGCCATTGTGCGCGACGAGGACAGAACGGTCCTCACCATGGCGAACGACTATAAAGGCGATCTGACCGAGTTTGCGATTGTCGTGCCGGTGCCGACCGTTCTTGAAGAAGGCCAGATCCACGTCTCGGAAAACGCCGTGCTCGACCACCTCGACGCCTACACGGCCCCGCGCCTGGTGGAATATTTCGATGAAGACCCCTGCCGCGTCTATGAATACGAGATGTTGGCGGGGACGGCGACGCCCGAAAGCGTAACCGTAACCGGGCGACGCAAACGCGCCGACAGCCTCGGCGTCACCATCGAGGCTCAATACACTGTCGGCGAATACGACATCCTCATTCTCTCCGCCGAACAGTCAGATGGCCTGGCGACATGGCTGACCGAAAACGGTTATCGAATTCCCGACGGAGCCGAAGCGACGCTCGGAAGCTACATCAAGCAGGATTCGAAATTCTTCGTCGCCAAGGTCAATCTGGAGGAACAGGCCGCCACCGGGCTGACCTATCTGCGTCCGCTGCAGATCGCGTTCGAAACGCCCAAATTCATGCTGCCGATCCGGCTCGGCACGGTGAACGCCGACGGAAAGCAGGAATTGTTCGTCTTCACGCTGACCCGCAAAGGCCGGGTCGAGACAACCAATTACCGCACGGTGAAGCTGCCGACCGGCATGGATATCCCGCTTTATGTGAAGGCTGAGTTCGGCGACTTTTACAAGTCGATGTTCGAAACGTCCGTCCGGAAGGAAAACGAGCGCGCGGTCTTTCTCGAATACGCCTGGGACATGAACTGGTGCGACCCCTGCGCGGCCGATCCGCTGTCGGACAAGGAGCTGGGCGCGCTCGGCGTTTTCTGGATCGACCCGTCTTACGGCGAGGGCGCGGTCAGGAGGCCCGGCCCGCAAACCCGCGACGTGTTCGTCACACGCCTGCATGTCAGCTATGACGCGGCGCATTTTCCTGAAGATCTCATGTTCAAGGAGACCGGCGACCGCTCGAATTTCCAGGGCCGCTATGTGCTGCGCCATCCTTTCACTGGCGAGGCTGAATGCGAAGCGGCCGACGCCTATCGCGCCTCGCTTCCTGAGCGCTTCGAGAAGGAGGCGCAAACGCTCGCTAATCTGACGAATTGGGACATCGCCGACATTCGCGACCGCATGAATGACGACGGCCAGCAATTCGACAAGCCCAAAAAAACGCCGTGGTGGAAGCGCTTGTGGCGCGACGATAAGGATGAAGACAGCCGCAAGGGTTGACGGCTTTGCGCCGCGCTGGCGCGGAGGCGCGCGTCACAGTATGAATCGCTGATGGCGACAATATTGACCCTTTTGCGCATGGCGCTGGTTCTCCCCTTCGCGGCGTGTTTTTTCATTGACGCGTCCTGGGCCATGACAGCCGCGCTGGCGATCTTCGTAGTCGCGGCGGCGACAGACTTTCTCGACGGCCGCATTGCGCGGGCGCGGCGCGAGGTCAGCGCGCTCGGCGCAGCGCTCGACACGCTTGCCGACAAACTATTGGCGGCGACGGCGCTGGTTCTTCTGGTGCGCAACGGCGTCATTAGAGACGCTGGCGTCGTCGCCGCGCTGGTGATCCTGCTGCGCGAGTTCATCGTAGCGGGCTTGCGCGAGGCGGTGACGCAGGCCGGCGGCGCGCTGCCGGTCACCTGGCTTGCGAAGTGGAAGACAGCCGCCCAGCTCGCCGCCCTCGCCGCCCTGATCGCCGCCGCGCCCGGCGGAATTATCGGCGCGCCCGCCCGCGCGCCGGCCTCGGGGCTGCTGTGGCTCGCGGCCGTTCTTACGTTTTGGACGGGCGCGGCTTATGCTTGGTCCGCCGTGCGCTTCCTGCGCGCGCGCTGAAAGCAAGACCAACGGCCGGGATCGGGATGTCGCAAGCAGGCGTGAAGATCGACGAGGACGCGGCGCATATTCTTATCGTCGACGACGACGACAGGATTCGCACGCTCTTGAAACGCTATCTCAGCGAGAACGGCTATCGTACAAGCGTCGCCTCGAGCGCCCAGCAGGCGCGCAAGCTCGCCGCCGGGGTCGATTTCGACCTGATGATCCTCGACGTCATGATGCCGGGCGAGTCCGGCTTCGACCTGACTGAAAAGATGCGCGCCGCCTCGAACATACCGATCTTGCTGCTCACCGCCCGCGGCCTGCCCGAGGACCGGATCGAGGGCCTTGAGCGCGGCGCCGACGATTATCTGCCCAAACCCTTCGAGCCGCGCGAATTGCTGCTGCGCGTCGCGGCCCTGTTGAGGCGGGCGCAATCCTTCATCAAGGACCGGCAGGAACTGAAATTCGGTTCCTGCGTGTTTTCGCCGGGACGCGGCGAACTGCGGCGCGATGGCGATCTCGTCAAGCTGACGTCGAGCGAGCTGGCGCTGTTGCGGGCGCTGGCGCAAAAACCCGGCGAACCGATCTCGCGTGAGGCGCTGGCAGAGCAGGCGTCGGCATCGATGGAGCGTTCGGTCGACGTACAGGTGACGCGCCTGCGCAAGAAGATCGAGGACGACCCGCGCACGCCGATCTATCTCCAGACGGTGCGGGGCGTCGGCTACGCGCTGCTGCCGGATTAGGGTCGCGTTCATGCTGCGCATACACCTTCCCAGAAGCCTTTACGCGCGGGCGCTGCTGATCGTCATCCTGCCGATCTTCATCATGCAGTCGGTGATCACCTATGTCTTTTTCGATCGTCACTGGGATCTCGTCTCGGCGAACCTGACCGCGAATGTGGCCGGTCAGATCTCGCTCGTAACGCGGATGTTCGAAGAGACTGACGACCCCGCGCGGCGCGCTGAAATTCAAGAGATGGCGCTTTCCGAACTCGATCTCAGCGTCCGCTTCGAGCCGAGAAAGGGAATACCGGAGAGAGACAAACGCTCAGTCTTCAATGTCTATAATTCCACATTCGATCGAAAGCTCGACGAAAGCCTCGACAATCCCTACTGGTTCAACACGTCGAGTTGGCCTGCTTACGTGGAAGTCAGGGTGCAGCTTGAAGACGGCTATCTCGATTTCTTCGCCTACCGGAACAGGGTGTTCGCGACCACGGGGCCGATCTTCGTTTCCTGGCTGATCGGCGCGACGATACTTCTCGGCTGGATCGCCATCATCTTTCTGCGTAATCAGGTGCGCTCGATTCTGAGATTAGCCGAAGCCGCGGAAGGATTCGGCCGCGGCCGCGACGTTCCTGATTTTCGTCCGGCTGGCGCCACCGAAGTCCGCAAAGCCGGCTACGCCTTCATCGCCATGCGCGAGCGCATCAAGCGCTACATCGAACAGCGCACGTCGCTGCTCGCAGGCGTCAGCCACGATCTTCGAACGCCGCTTACGCGAATCAAGCTCGCGCTCGCCATGCAGCCGGAAAGCCCCGAAATCGAAGCGCTCAGGGCCGACATTCTCGAAATGGAGAAGATGGTCGAGGACTATCTCGACTTCGCGCGCAACCAGGCGCTGGAAGATGAGCCCGAACTGATCGACGTCGGCGCGCTTCTCAACGACATCGCTGCGGAGACCCGGCGCAGCGGCGGCGAAATATCGCTGTCTTTGAGGGACAAACTCTTTGTCGAAGCGCGCCGGCACTCCATTAAGCGCGCCGTCAACAATCTTGTTTCGAACGGCGTTAAATACGCTGGACGGGTTTGGGTGTCGGCGCGCAAACGCGCGACCGACATCGAGATTTATGTCGACGACAACGGCCCTGGCGTCGCGTCTGAAAACTATGAGGAAGTCTTCAAGCCTTTCACCCGCCTCGACGGGCCTGACGGCGCGGATCAGGGCGGAGTCGGTCTTGGTCTTGCCTTGGCGCGCGATGTCGCCCGCGGCCACGGGGGCGACGTAACGCTGTCGCGCGCGCCGCAAGGCGGCTTGCGCGCAATCCTGCGGATTCCGCTTTAAGGCCTGCTTCAATCCGTCAACTCGCGGGCGCGGCGCGCAGCGGCGGCGGCGGCTTCTTTCAACAAGGCGCGGAGCAAATGTTCGTCGCCGTCGAGTATCTTGAGCGCGGCTTCGGTTGTTCCGCCCGGCGAGGTCACCGCTTTTCTGAGCGCAGCCGCCGGCCGCGCGTCGTTCTCGAGCAGCGCGCCGGCGCCGACCGCCGCAGCCCGCGCCAGCCGGGCGGCGATATCCGGCGCCAGGCCAAGCGCCGCGCCGGCTTCTTCAAGCGCCTCGGTCAGCAGGAAGAAATAGGCCGGGCCGCTTCCCGAGATGGCGGTGACGAAATCGATCTGCTCTTCGGTTTCGACCCAGACCGCCTCCCCGGCCGCGCGCATCAGGGTTTCGACGAGCGCGCGGTCTTCGGACGAAACGCCCTCGCCGGCGACGAGGCCGGAGATCCCTGCGCCGACGGCGGCGGGAAGATTGGGCATCGTCCGCACGATGCGCGTCCGCCCCCCGAGATTCTCGCCGATCGACGCGATGCTCTGACCGGCCATGATCGATATGACGAGCGCGTCGCGCGCAAGCGCCGCATAAGCGGGCAAAGCCGTGGCGGCCATCTGCGGCTTGATTGCAATGACGACGGCGTCGGGCTTCATGTCCGTCGGCGCGTCATAGAGCGCCAGTCCGCGCTCAGAGCAAAACCGCGTCGTCGCGTCGCGCGCCGCCGGATCGAACACCGCCGATCGCGACGCGTCGATGACGCCGTTCTTAAGCCAGCCTCGCAGGAGCGCGCCGCCCATGGCGCCGGCGCCGATGAGGGCGACGGAGATTTCTTGTGTCATGGGCGCAGCTTAGGCATTCTCCGCCGCCGCATAAAGCCGCAAACAGCGTTACTCCTCGCCGGCGGCTTCTTCCATGGGAACCGCTACGCCGACATGGCTGTGGCGGAACTTCCAGCCGTCGTCGGTCTTCACCAGCACTTCCGTAAACGAATAGTCGGTGTCTATGGAAACGGCGCCATCGGGTTCCGTACGCTTGTAGCGCCCGGTTCCCAAAACGACCGCTGCGTCTTCCAATCCGATAATATCGGCGATTTCGTAAGTCAGTTCATGCTTGCCGCCGCCTTCGCAGAATTCAACTTCCATCTGCCTCGATTCCGCGCTGGATTCGTCGTGTAGTTCCAGCGAGTCCGGATAATAACCGGTTTTCTTTTCGGTGCTGTGTTTGCCGATCGAGCCGGGATCGCACTTCAAAAAATCGGCAACCGCCGTTTCATAGAAGGTGCGAATTTCGACGTCCATTTTGGTGTGATGCTTCGCTATGGCCGAAGCGCCCAGCGCTAGCGCGCATGCTCCGGAAAACAAAATTGCATATGCTGATTTTCTCACGGAAATTCTCCCTCCTTACTCCCATGACAGAAGGGTGATCTTACCACGACGGCGTTCGATTCCGAAAGTCTCCGCGCCTTATGAGCAAAAGGTAATGCGAAGTGGAAAGGCTAAGCGCTTCCAGCGGTTTCGAACAGCGACGCCCGCAGCGCTTCCTCAGGCGACTTGCCCGCCCAGATCAGATAATTGAACGCCGGATAGAAACGGTCGACCGCTTCGCGTGCGCCCTGAATAAGACGCTCGGCCTGCATCGGATCAAGCGCGCCGTCCTCGGGGAGCACGGCGGCGTTGCGATAGACCACCGCGCGATCATCCGTCCAGAGATCGAAATGACCGATCCAGAGCTGTTCGTTGACCATCGCCGCCAGCCGGCTGACGTCGCCGATACGGTCAAGCGGCGCCTTGAGGTCGAGCGGCGCGCCGAGCTGCAACGTAGACAGCCCAGACCTCCAGGTGAACCAGAGCCCGATATCGCGCCAGACACCGGGCAGCATGATGTGAAGCTCGCCCTGTTCGACCCGCTCCACGTCCATTTCGAGTCCCGCCGCAACGGCCTCGATCGAATCCAGCGGATCGGCGTCAATCGCCGGCGCGTTGAGGAGTTCAATCGACATGCGTTCCCTTTCTGGTCGGCTGCTAGAGGCGATGACGCGCCGAGTCGGAAGGGCCGGCAATGATTCGATCCGTCAAGTTTTCCCGAGTCTGTCCTCGAGCGCGGCGATTCGCGTCTTCAGGCGTTCGTTCTCCTCGCGCGCCGCACGGGCCATGTCGCGCACGGCCTCGAACTCCTCGCGCGTGACGAAATCCATATCCGCCACAAGACGCTGAAGCTGGCCGCGAAAGACCGTCTCGCTTTCGCGCCGGACGCCGTCGGCGGCGCCGGCGGCTTCGGCCATCATCTTCGCCAGGGCGTCGAAAAAGGCGTTTTGCGTCTGCATGGCACTCTCTGTCTGCCGCTCGAACAACGCAGTATGGCGCAGAAGCGCCAAGGGCGACAGGGGCGCCCGTCCGCGCTATACAGACGCACGAATCCGCAGCGGCGGAAGTCATTCGCGCAAGATCCGAAGCATGAGCCTGCCCTATCCCGATATCGACCCGGTCGCCATCCGCATCGGCCCGCTGCCGATCCGCTGGTATTCGCTGGCCTATATCGGCGGGCTGGCGCTCGGCTGGTGGTATCTGACCCGACTGATCAGGAATACGAAAATCTGGGCGGCGAAAGACGGGCCGCCGCTGTCGCGCGAACAGCTTGACGACGTCATTTTCTGGGTGGCGCTCGGCGTCATCGGCGGCGGCCGGCTCGGCTATCTGCTGTTTTACGAACCGGCGCTTCTGATCGCGCCGTGGGAAAGCCTCGGCTCGATGATGGGCGAGGGATTCCTCAGCACCGTTCTCGGCTGGATTCCAATCCCGCCGGCGCTGATGCTGTGGCGCGGCGGCATGTCGTTTCACGGCGGGCTGATCGGCGTGACGATCGTCGGATATTTCTTCGCGCGCCACAATAAATTGAATGCGCTTTCGCTTGGCGACATATTCGCCTGCGCTGCGCCGATCGGGCTGTTCTTCGGACGGATCGCCAACTTCATCAACGCCGAGCTTTACGGCCGGCCGTGGGACGGTCCCTGGGCGATGGTGTTTCCAACCGACCCGCAAGCGCTGGCGCGCCATCCGAGCCAGCTTTACGAAGCGGCGCTTGAAGGGATCGTCCTCTTCATCGTCATCCGCCTCGCAAGTCATGTCTTCGGCCTGCTCAAACGCCCCGGCGCGACCATCGGACTCTTCCTCGCCGGTTATGCAATCTCGCGCATCGTCGTCGAAAACTTCCGTCAGCCTGACGCGCATATGCCGGACTTTCCGCTGGGCCTCACCATGGGCATGATGCTGTCGGCGCCGATGCTGGCGCTCGGGCTGTGGATGATCTGGCGCACCCGAGCAAAGCCGGGAGCGAAAGCGTCATGACGGCGGACGCCGCCCGGAACGAAGTCACGCCGCTGCAGGAACGCCTCGTCGCGCTGATCAAAGCCAACGGTCCGATCACCGTCGCCGACTACATGGCCGATGCGCTCGGCCATCCCCATGAAGGCTATTACATGTCGGCGACGCCGATCGGCGCGGAAGGCGACTTCACCACCGCGCCGGAAATCAGCCAGATCTTCGGCGAACTGATCGGGCTGTGGCTGGTGCAATCGTGGACGGACATGGGCGCGCCGGCCGCATTCAATCTTGTCGAACTCGGACCCGGACGCGGCGTGCTGATGGCCGACATTCTTCGCGCGGCGAAGCTGCGCCCGGAATTTCTCAAGGCCGCAACCATCTGGCTGGTGGAGACGAGCGGGCGGCTGCGTCACGAGCAGCAGCGCCGGTTGCGCAGGAAAGACGCCGTGTTCGAATGGGCGGACGCCTTCGCCGACGTTCCTCCGGGGCCGACGCTCCTTGTCGCCAACGAGCTTTTCGACTGTCTGCCGATTCGTCAATTTATCCGTACAAAGACGAGTTGGCGCGAACGTCTTATCGACGTTTCCGACGACGGCGCCGGACTCGCGTTTTCGCTCGCCGGTCTTCCCCCGCTTCCGGGCTTGGATCTGCCTGCAGTCGAGGAAACCCGCGACGGCAACATCTTCGAGATTTGCGAGGATGGACAGGCGCTCGCCGGCGAAATCGGCCGCCGGCTTGTCGAGCATTCGGGCCGCGCGCTGATTGTCGACTACGGGCATCTCGCCTCCGGTTTCGGCGACACGCTGCAGGCGGTGCGCGGACACGCCTTCTGGCCGCCGCTCGCAGCCCCCGGCAGGGCCGACATCACCGCGCATGTGGATTTCGAGGCGCTCGGCCGGGCGGCGCTCGAGGCCGGCGCAGCCGTGTACGGGCCGGTTGCGCAAGGGACGTTTCTCGACCGGCTCGGCCTGACGCTTCGCGTCGAGCGGCTGTGCAAGGGACTGGAGCCGGCGGAAGCCGAGAAGATTCGCGGCGGCGCCCGCCGCATCGCGGCGCCGTCGGAAATGGGCGAGATCTTCAAGGCGGCCTGCTTTTCCTCCCCCGACCTCGCCCCGCCGGCGGGATTCGAAAGCGGATGAGCGCGCCGCCTTTTCTGACAGCCCCGAAACTCGCCGAGGCGGGCGCCGTTCACGGGTTTTTTTCGCGCGCCGGCGGCGTCTCGAGCGGCGTTTTTGCGACCCTCAACGCCGGGCCGCGCTCTGGCGACGACGCAGGCGCCGTGGCCGAAAACCGCCGGCGCTGCGCGACCGCGCTGGGCGTCGGGCCCGAGCATCTGTTGACGCTCAAGCAGATCCATTCCCCCCGCGTCGTCGCCGTCTCGAAACCCTGGGACGGCGACGCGCCGGAAGCCGACGCCATGGTTACGGCGACGCCGGGCCTCGCCCTCGGCGTGCTCGCCGCCGACTGCATGCCGTTTCTGTTTTTCGAGCCCCACGCGCGCGTCATCGCCGCCGCGCACGCCGGATGGCGCGGCGCGCTGGCCGGCGTTCTCGAGGCGACGGTCGCGGCGATGGCCGAACGCGGCGCCCGGCCGGACCGAATCATCGCCGCCCTCGGACCCTGCCTGCGCCAGCCCGATTTCGAGACCGGCATGGACGTGGTCGAGGCGTTCGCGAAAAAATTTCCGCAGGCCGGGCGCTTTTTCGCCCCCGGCGCGCGTCCCGACAAACGCCAGTTCGACCTCGCCGGCTTCGGCTTCCAGCGGCTGGCGACATGCGGACTCACCGACTTTGACGACGTTGAAATCTCTACGCTTGCCTGTAGCGAAGCCTATTTCAGCTATCGCGCACCCCGCCTGCGCGGCCGAAGCCGCTTCGGCGCGGCGAAGGCCCGGCGGGCGGGCGCGAGCGACTATGGCCGCAACCTTTC
>JBHHVZ010000027.1:0-31256 GCA_046756245.1 Parvularculaceae bacterium | reverse complement strand
GGCGACGGGCGCCTTGTTGAGGACGGTCCCAATCAGATTGTGATTGGCCAGGACGCGTTTGGCGTCCTTCAACTCCTTAATGCGCGTCTGATTGCTGGCGGTCACCAGCAGAACGCAGTCGACCTTGGGCAGAAAAGCGATGGCGTCGTCGCAGCCAAGCAGCGGCGACATGTCGAAAATGACGACGCGCGAATGGTAGTCGTCGACCGCTTTGGCGACCATCGCGTCGGCCCGCGCCGATGTCAGGTGTTCCGCGCCCCGACGCGAAACCCGTTCATTGGCGAGCACCAGCACGTCGGGCAGGTCAGGGCGCACCGTCACCTCTTCCAGAGACTTCGAGCCTTCAAAGTAATCGAGAACGGAGGGCGTTTCATCCAGCCCGAGATATTCAGCGATGCGCGGCCGATAGAAATCGAGATCAACGAGCGTCGCCCGCGATCCCTTTCGCGAGCCGATTGCGATCGCGAGGTTGATCGCCGTCACGGTCTTGCCGGCGCCGGCGCAGGCCGAAACGACGGCGATCGTTCTCCAGTTCTCTTTTTCCATCTTTTGCAGGATGCGCGTTCTCAGAACGCGATAGGCGTTCAACACCGGATCCTGTTCGTTGGAAATGATTCTGTTCTCTGCAAAGCGCTCGAATTTACAGGAGACAGGCGTGAACCTGTCGTCATCGTCGGCATGCTGACGGGTGAAATAGGCGACCGGCGCCGCCGGCGTTGCGCGCGCAGGCTGGCTCGCGGCCAGCGCCTTGGCGCCGGCGTCGCGCGCCCGTGTGATTGCTTCGCGAATTCTGTCCATGGGGTCGGGCGACTCCAGGTTACGCCGAATGCGCGGCGGCGCGCGCCTGCTTCGGTTTGACAAACGGCAGATTGAACCGCGGCTCGTCGCCGCGATGGATATACGGAATAACGGCTATGGGGTGCGTCCCCATGAGATTCGAAAGATGATCGCGTCCGCGCACGGTCGCGAAGAGAAGCTCTGCGCCAAGCGCGCCGCCGCCGCCGACGGCGAAGGCGGAAAACAGGGCGAGCACGATCAGCTTGCCGCGCTCCGGGCTCGACGGTTTTTCGGGACGGAGCGCCGTTTCGAGGATGCTGAACTTTTCAGCCTTCTGATTGTCCTCAAGGTTCTCCGCCAATTGAGCATCCTGCTGCTTGGCGAGGACTTCCTGATACTCGCGGAAAACATTGTCGTAGTCGCGCGTAAGCGCCGACAAGCCGCGCTCGACTTCGGGCGTTTGCGATATGCGTGTCTGCAGGTCGGCGATCTCATCATTAAGTTGCGCGCGGCGTTTTTCGAGCGTGCGCAGCTGGCTTGAAGCGAGCGCGATGCGGCCTTCGAGCTGAACGCTCGGAAAGTCGCTCGCGCCGCTGCGCACTTCCGTCGACACCATCCGCGCAAGTCTCTGCTCGCGCCGCTCGATGTCGGCGCGCATGGCATCGAGCCGGGTTTCGTCTTCCGGAGATGTTTTTTCGGCCTCCGCCAGCGCCGCCTGCGCCCTGATGAGCTCGCGCCGTGCGCTCTGGATCGCCCGGCTGGGCGCCAGCTCGCGTTCGAGCGCCGCGATCTGATCTTTCACCGCCTGAACATTGGGGTGGGCGTCCTGATAGACAGCCTGCAACTGAACGAGCTCGGATCTGAGCTCCGCAAGCCGCATGCTCGGGCCGGATTCCGAATTGGAGCCTGAGGAATAACCGGCGAGCTGCGTTTCAAGAAAGCGCAATTCCTCTTCCAGCGAATTGATCGAAGCGTTCGTCGTTCCAAGCTCGTCTGTGGCGCGTTCAAGCATGCTCAGATGCATGTCGAGATGTTCCGGCAAGGCCTTGCTGTTTTTACGCTTGTAATCGGCGATGCGCTGCTCGAGAACGTCGACGGCGTCGCGAAGACGTCGCGATTCCTGCTGGAAAAATTCCGTCGTGTTCGAAGCGCCGGCCGTTCGTGTCCTGACGTCTTCCGTAAGGAATAGCGTCATGAATTCGTTGGCCACCTGAAACGCTTTATCGGGCGAACGATCCGTATAGGAAACAGTAAACGCGATCGTTCCATCGCGCGACGAATTGCGCCGCATGGTTGTCGTGATCAGAGAAACGTCCAGCCGTTCGCGCATCAGCTTGACGCGTTCGCTTTCGGACAGGGCCTTGTCTTTCGAAAACAGGGCGTATTTGTCGGCGACTTCCAGCAGCCGGTTGCGCGTCATCACGCGCTGCTTGATGGTTTGAATGCGCTCTTGCGCGTAGGCGTGAATGGTTGAGCGTACGAGGTCGGGCGGAATCTGCTGGGATTCGACCAGGATCGTCCCTTCAGCCTTGTACTTTGCAGGCAAAAGCATGACGACGGTCACGCCGAGCGGGACCAGAATCGCCACCGGTATCAGGAAATAAAGAAAACGCCGTTGCAAGATAATCAGGGCGTCTTCGAGCGTAAACTCTTCCCCCATCGCGTCGATATGCCTTTCATGCCTGCCGGCGGCGCAGATCGCCTTTGCGCCGGAGCGCAGTGCAAAATCCGAGCCGCCGCCCACGCCCCAACGCCGGGCGGCGCTACCAGGAATGTAGTCCCTGGGACGGCGCGCCGACAAGTGCGGCGGGATCAAATCAATCTCTAAGCCCTTAAAAAAGGAAGAAAAATAAACTGTAACCCGAAAATCCGGCGCCGGATTGCTGAGTCGGGCGCCTCCCGTGGCGCGCTTCCGGTCGACGTCAAGTGCAGTTTCGGCGGGCGGCGGGAAGTGCGCCGGGCGCGTCCGGACGCCGTTCAGGAAAGGGGCGCGTCCGCCGGCGGGGCATAGTCCGGCAGCAAGGGTTCAAGCGTTTCCATAAGGTCCTTGAGTCTTTCGTCGGCGGCGCCGGCCGGCTCGTCGCGGCTGATCGGCGTCATCAGGCGGATCAGGGCGCCGTCGGTGCGCCTTAGCCGAACGGCGTCGACTATGAGCGCGATCTTCATCACGAACTCATTGGCGATCTTACGTCCGCGCTGATCGTACCAGTAATAAATGAGCTGCCTTTGTCCGCGGTTTTCAATGACGATGCGGTTGAAGTAATAAGGCCGGCCGTCGGCGCGCTCGGTTGGGAGCACGTCATGGGAGATGATCTTCCAGCCCCCGCCGGGGATGCACTGGCGCGGCGAATGCCAGCTATGACCGTCGCGCTGCATATTCAGATAGGCGACATAGAGATTGAAAAACTCGCCCTGCGGGCTCGTCATGTCGGCGACGACAAAATCGTCTGCGCCCAGCACCTCAAGCGTCGCCTTGTCGATTTCCTGGCGTTCAGTTTTCCAGTCCGAAAATTCGGACAGCAACAGATCCAAGTCCTTGCGTAAAGGCGTTTTCAGCGCGTCATTGGCAGTAAAATGAACGACGCCGCCGGCGGCGACCAGAATCGCCAGCGCCGCAATTGCATTCCGGGCGAAAAGATCGCGCCGCCATTCGCCGCTTTTCTTCCGAGCGCCAATTTCAGGCGGCGTCAAAAGCGCGCTGAAATCCTTACGTCCGGACAAGCGCGCCAGCCCGGCGATGAACGCGAACAGCAAAATCATGCAGAACAGAAAAACGACCCATCCCTCGAACAGATGCAAAAAGCCTTCCGCGTGAGCGATCCCGTATTGGTCGACAAGCACGCCCGTCACCGCAATCCGGAAACTGTTCATGAAAACGGTGATTGGAATGGTGGAGAGAAAGACCGCCGCGCGTTGCCAAAGCGGCGCCCTGAATAAATAGGCGGCGAGAAAACCGAGACTGAGAAACGGAAACAGATAGCGAAGCCCGCTGCAGGCTTCAGCGACCAGAAGCTTATAATCGCCGAGGTCGATGACGTTTCCCGACAGATAGACCGGAACGCCGAAAAGCTCGATGAAGAACACGCCAAGCGCCGACGACCAGAACTGGAATTTCCACGACAGCACCGTAATCACCCAATAGGGCGGCGGCACCATGAAAAGGAGATAGGCGATCGGCAAAAGAGTCACTATGAAAACGCCGCGCCCCCCGAGCGCAAACGCCATGGAGGCCAGAAGGAACACCAGCGCCAGGTGTTGGAAGACCATCAGCGAGGTAACCGTCATCTCGCTGAGGATGAGAATGACGGCGGCGACGGCGACGCCGGCGACGCCCAGGAGCGCCGGTCGGTCGAGATTGGCTGAAATCGCCTCGCGCCGCTCCCAGATGAGCCACGCCGCGATCACCGGCAGAAAATAGCCGTGACTGAGCTCCTGCTGCTCGCTCCAGCGTTTGAGAAGATTGCCGAGTCCGTTCCAGAACGCGAAAGCGGTCGCCGCTGCGACGGCGGCGAGCAGCAACACCGTCCGTCGGTCCGCCGCCTTAAGGCCGGCGAGCGCCGCCTTCACCCTGTCGTTCATTCGCCAGCCCCTTTCGGCTCCAGGCGCATAGACGGATATCAGGTGATTAGAGTTGAGACGCATCGCGCGCCCCGCTGACCGTCTCCCCGCCGGTTTCGCAATTATGGCGCCGATGAGCGCAAAAGAGAACCGGCCCGCACGGGGCCGGTTTTCAAATTCGGATCGCTACTTCAGGCTTTCGGTCAGGCGGTCTTGCGGCGCCGGCGCGACGCAAATCCAAGACCGGCGAGTCCGGAAAGCAAGAGCGGCAAAGCGCCCGGAATCGGGATCGTGGAAATGGCGTTCACATAGAATTCGGTGTCTACAAATTCAAACCTGATCCACGAAGCCAACTGCCCCGCAGCCGCCCACGCGAGGGCGCCGGCGAACGTAAATGTATTGGCGGCCATCAGATTGGTTTCAATAATCAGCTGGCCGACATTGTCGGTGTTGAGCGAGGCGTGATCGATGTCATCGAACGAAAGCCCGGTGATCACGAGCGGTCCGTTCACGAACGTCACCTTGACGTCTTCGCCGATCGTAACGTTGTCGTCGCTCGGTGGAACGCATTGATTTGAAGCATCCAGATTTTGGCAGACGCCCAGTCCGGCGTCCCCGGCGTCCAGATATGGAAACCAGGAGCTGTTCATCGGCACGTCAAGTTGGACAAGGACGCCGCCGACCGTCAGTTGCGTGCCGCTCGCCACGCCGCGTTCGCCGTTGGTGTCGGCTTCCGCAGCAAAGTCGATCACGGCGGCGTTCGCTGAAAGTGAGAAAAAGCCTGCAGCAGCCGTCGCCGCCGCAAAGGCTAGGAGTTTGTTCATGGTCCATGACCCCCAAGTTACTTTTCACAAGTCCGCTGGCGCGAACCTCGCCACACCGGGTGGTTAACAAGAATTCCAACTTTTTTGTAATGAAGTCAACTATTTCTTAAAAATTTGAACCGATTGCATCGATTGAACGTGATAATCTCACGCAATATTCAGCCAGAACGTGAAGCGCTTTAAGGCGCGCACTTCATTGGGGATTTGGCGCGAAGCGGGCTGATCAACGGCCGCGATCGCCGAAAATTTCAGTTTCGATCTCAATTGCGGTTGGCCCGGCCTTTGCTGGGCGCATTGCGGGCGCATGGTGAACGATTTATGACCGCAACGCGATCGCGTCGGTACGATCTGGCGTATACTGCGCCGTTTACTGTATTGAGCGTGGTCTGGGGAGAGGGAGAGGATGGCGATTAACCCGGCCAATCGAAACGGCGGCGACCGCGGAGAGAAAATTTCCGGCGCGACATTTTCGGTTACGCCGGCGCGCGAAAGAGATGACTTTGATCGGGACGTCTGGTCCGTTCTGGGTCTTCCGGTCGACGCGGCCGGCCTTTCCGGCGCCGTGCTCGAGATCGATTTGGCCGTGCGCGACGGTCGGCGCTTCTCCTTCATTACGCCCAACGTAAACTGGCTTGTGCAATCGCTGAGAGATCCGGAAGCGCGCCGGCGCGCGCTCGATTCTGATTTCAGTCTCGCCGACGGCGCGCCGCTGGTTCTGCTCGCCCGGGCTTTGGGCGCGCCGCTTCGCGCCAGGGCGGCGGGCGCGGATTTGTTCGACGTTCTCCGCAAGCGGTCGGGGTTTGAAGGGCGCAGGCTGCGCGTGTTCTTTTTCGGCGGCCGCGACGGCGCGGCGGAAGCCGCCGCGAAAGCCGTTGACGCCGAACGCGGCGGCGTTATGTCCGCCGGCTGGCTCAATCCCGGTCACGGCGATGTCGACAGCATGAGCGTTCAGACATTCATCAACCGCATCAACGCCGCGGGCCCTGACTTCGTCGTCGTTTCTCTGGGGGCGGAAAAAGGCCAGGCCTGGATCGATCGCAACCGTGACCGGCTGGCGGCCCCGGTCGTCGCGCATCTTGGCGCGGTGGTGGATTTCGTCGCCGGCGGCGTGCGCCGGGCGCCGGTCTGGATGCAAAAAACCGGTCTCGAATGGGTCTGGCGGATAAAGGAAGAGCCGGCTTTGTGGCGGCGCTACGTTGCGGACGGGTGTGCATTCATCTTGCTGCTGGTTACGCGTTTTCCGCGCTGTTATTTCGGCGCGCGCCCGCGTGCGAATGGAGAGGCGCGAGCCGAGACGCAGTTTTCTCCCGAGGCGACAACGATCCGGCTCGGCGGGGTTCTTTCCGCCGGCGCGCTCGATCCCGTGCGCGAAGCGTTTCGGGATGCGAGCATGTGCGGCGGCGACGTGCGATTGTTGTTTGAAAGCGTCAAAGCGTTCGATTCGGCCTTTCTCGGTCTCGTTCTGATGTTAGAAAAGCACGTGATGCGGCGCGGCGGCCGGATCATTTTGCAGGGGATATCGCGTTCCCAAAGGGCTATATTCAAAGCGAATGCGATGCCATATGCGGTTGAGCGTGCGGGGGATGGACGCAGGCCTTTGACTGCCGCGCGCCGTAACAGGCGCGCAAAAAAAGACGGGATAGCTCTGCAGGAGTCGGTTCCTGAGGCATAATGACGTAGCATAGTGAAAGGATACGGCGATGAAGTTGGCGACTTGGGGCCAGAGGCGGCCAGTGAATTGGCGACAAAGATTGAAAATTCTTGTCGCCGCCGCGCTTGTTTCAGCGACGGCGGCCTGCTCCTCGCCGGAAGAGCGCGTTGAAAAATTCACCGAGAGCGGTGAGAAATTTCTCGAGGAAGGCGAGTTCGGCAAAGCGAACGTCCAGTTTCTCAATGCGCTGAAGATAGACGAAACGCACGTGCCTGCGCTGGAGGGCCTGTCGAAGCTCGCCGAGAAGCGGCAAGACTACCAGATGATGTTCGGCGTGCTGCAGCGGATCGTCCGCCTCGACCCGGAAAACACGGAAGCGTTGGTGACGCTGGGCAATATTTATCTGGCCGGCAGCGACGAAACGTCGGCGCTTGAATACGCTGACCAGGCGCTGGCTTTGGAGCCGGAGTACGCCGCCGCGATGGCGCTGAAAGCGGTCGTGCATTTGCAGCTTGAAGATTATGCGACCGCAGTCGAATTCGCGCGCGCCGCATTGGAAACCGAGCCTGCGAATGCGGAGGCGGTGACTGTGATCGCCGTCGAACGCACGCGGAACAAGGACTATGCCGGCGCGCTGAAAGAACTGGACCGTGCGCTTGCGTTCGACGACAGCGCCCCCGTGCTTCATCTGATGCGAATCCAGACATTGTCAAACCTCGGGCGCGACGACGAAGTACAGGGTGCGTACAATCGACTGATCGAACTGTTCCCCGAAAGCGCCGCGTTCAGGCAGATTTATGCGAGCGCTCTAATCGACAGAGGCGAACTGGAGTCGGCGAGCGCGCAACTCGAAGAAGGCGCACGCCTCACCCCGAACGAAGTCGAACCCGTTCTTGATGCGGCGCGGATCGGTTACCGGATAGGAGGGATCGACCGGGCGAAAGCGGTTCTTGAAAAATTCATGGACGAGCGGCCTGACGATGTGGAACTGAAATTTGCGTATGCGGATTTTCTGCGTCAGCAGGAAGAGTTTGCCGGCGCCCAAAGCATTTACGTGGCGTTCGCCGCGGAGAACGACAGGCCGGCGCTTGCGCTTCGCGCGAAAAATGAACTTGCGGCCCTGCATATCCTGAAAGAGGAATTTGAAAAGGCCAACGCGCTGATAACGGAAATTCTCTCTAAGGACGAAAACAACACTGAGGCGCTCGTAAAGCGGGCCGGCCTGAAGATCAATGAAGGCGAATATGACGACGCCATTCTCGATTTACGCAGGGCGCTCAATAACGACCCCGCGTCGACGAAAGCGAAGCTTCTCATGGGCATTGCTTTCGAACAAAAAGGCGACATCGCCTTCGCCGAGAGCCAAATGGCGCAAGCGGTCGCCGACAGCGGCCACGATACAACGACAACCAACCGGTTCGCCAAGTTTTTGATGCGTCACGGTCAGTTCGCGCGCGCCGAAAGCGCTCTTGTCGAATCCCTGTCAAAACATCCGGCGAACCTGGACAATCTGAAATTACTGGCGGGCGCGCGGCTTAACCAGCAGGACTGGCGCGGCGCTGAAGAAGCCGCCCGGCTCATTGAGGAAATCGACGCCCGCGATCCGGTCGTCGCCAACATTCTCGGCGCGGCTTATTCCGGCCTTGAAGACTTCACCAGTGCGATCAAGGCGCTGGAAACGCAAAACGCGCGCGGCCCGCTCGAGGCGCGCCCGCTCGCAACGCTAGTGTCGGCGTATCTTCGGTCCGATCGCGCCGAGGAAGCGGAATCCATCCTGCATCGGATGATCGAAAGCGACCCGGACAAATATTTTGCGCGAATCCTGTTGGCGCAGGTCTATGCTGCTCAGCAGAAAACGGACGACGCGGAAGCGAGCCTGCTGGGTGCTATAGATCGCGCGCCGACGCAAACACAGGCTTATGACATTTTGTATCGCTATTACATTCGCGAAGATCGCCTCGATGAGGCGGTTGCGTTGATCGAAAACGCACTGACGGCATATCCCGATGTGCACGGATTTCGCATCTTCAAGGCCGACATTCTCTTGGGCGAAGAGCGCTATGAAGAAGCGATGGCCATGTACAAGGAGCTTTTCGAAAGGCGGCCGGGCGATCAGCTCGTCGCCAATAATTACGCAAGCCTCCTGAGCGATCTTCGCGACGATGAAAAAAGCCGGACCGAAGCGCTTAGAGTGGCGAAGACTCTCAAGACTAACGACAATCCGTATCTTCTGGATACGCTCGGCTGGGCCTATTTCAGGGTAGGCGAAGTCAGACAGGCGATTTCACTCTTGGAGCAGGCTATCGAGGGCGCGCCGGCGATGGCCGATCTGCACTATCATCTCGGTGCGGCGTATCTCGCAGCGGAAGAAACCGATCGCGGCCGAGACGAACTCGAAAAAGCCCTTGAGTTGGGGGGAGACGATTTCAAATACGCCGATGAGGTCAACGAGTTGCTGGAGGGCGCATGAAGTCCCTGAACGCGGCTGCAGAACAGAAGGCTGGCGAGGCGCGCAAAGCGCCGCCTGAATTATCCGATGTATGAAGAGTTCTTCGGACTGACCGAGAAGCCGTTCTCGATCCAGCCTGACCCCGCATTCCTCTATTGGGGACGCAGTCATCGCCTCGCCTATGCGATGCTCGAATACGGCGTCCTCAATCAAGCCGGCATCTCGGTGGTTACCGGCGAGGTCGGCTGCGGAAAGACCACGCTCATCCACCGCTTGCTCGATCAGCTTTCGGACAGCCATACGGTCGCGCTTCTTTCGAATATCCAGCCTGGAAAGGGCGATCTTTTAAGCTGGGTGCTGATGGGCTTTGGCCAGCCGTTTTCCGATAAGTCGCATGTGGAGCTGTTCTCCCAGCTCCAGTCGTTTTTTATCGGAGAATACGCCAAGGGCCGCCGGGTGGTGCTGATCATAGACGAGGCGCAGAATTTGTCCGCGGACATGCTCGAAGAGCTTCGCATGCTGTCGAACATCAACGCCGGCAAGGACCAACTGTTGCAGCTCATTCTGGTCGGTCAGCCGCAGTTGAAGGACCTCCTCAATACGGAGGAAATGCTGCAGCTCGCCCAGCGGGTCGGCTCCGATTTTCACCTGACGTCGCTGCAAAAGGAAGAAGTCCATTTTTATATCGACACGCGCCTTGCGGTGGCGGGATGCAATCGCCGCGTCTTTACCGACCGGGCCGTCAACCTGATCGCCGAAGAATCGAAAGGCGTGCCGAGGATCATCAACATCATCGCCGATACGGCGCTGGTTTATGCGTTTTCAAGCGAAGATCGCATTGTCGATCATCGTACGATCCGCGATGTGATCCGCGACAAGGCCGAGTACGGCGTATTCGGGCTGGAAGCCGTCCGCGATGAGAAAGCCGAACCGCAAACGCGGGGCCATGTCGCTTTCATCAAGGACGTATCCGACGGCTCGGGCGGATGAAAGCGACACGCCGGCCGGCGCGGGAAGGACAAGACGTCCAACAAGGAACAACGGAAACAAGACCAGTGCGATGAGAGGAAGGCGCAGTCTGCGCCCGTTGATGAACCTGTCATTCGGAAATCTGCGGCGGAGGTGCGCGAAACGGCCGCCGACATTGCGCCGACGCCGGCCAATGACGAACCGCCCGTCGACGCCGGCGCCGCAGAAACGATGGAGACGACAGAAGAGGCCGGCGCGCCTTTGCCGAAAGAAGAATGCTTTGATCCGGAACGGTCCGCCGTTATCGGCGTCGTAATCGTTGAGGACGGTCGCGGCGCGTCGCCGGAGGCTGCGATCCGTTCTGCTGGAGAGGGGCGGCCCGTGGTTTACGCAACATCGGACGCTTCCTCGCAGGCGGCGGTGATCGCCCGTCGCGCCGGCGCGACGATCGCCGAGATCGACGGCCGGGAGCCTGTAACCGGCGGCCGCGCGCGAAATGCGGGCTATCGGCAATTAAAGGCGCTCGCACCTGACATCGATTATGTCCAGTTTCTTGTCGCCGGAAGCGCCATGCATCCGGACTGGCTCGCCAGCGCCGCCCGGTTCATGGCGCGTCGTCCGGAAGTCGCCGTCGTCGCAGGCGCGACCGGCGAGCGTTATCCCAAACCGTCCATATTCGCCGCCGCCGGTCTTGGCGCCTCAGTCTTCCCCGGCGAAGCGCAGGCGGTCGGTCCGCTCGTATTTGCGCGCGTCGAAGGGTTCGAAACGGCGGGCGGTTTTCGCAACGATCTTGTAGCTGGCGAGACTGACGATCTGTGTCTCAGGTTGCGCCGGCGCGGCCGGCATGTCTGGCGGCTCGACGCGCCGATGGCGGTTCGCGAAATGCAGCCGTCGAACCTTGGCGGCTGGTGGAGGTCGGCGGTCGGCAGGGGTTTCGACTTCGCCTACGCCGCCGCCCTGCACGGCCGCGCGCCGGAGCGCTATCGGGCGCTGGAGACTGCGCGCGCGGTTTTCTGGGGCGGCCTTTATCCGGCGATCGTATTCGGCGCGGCGGCGGCCTGCGCCGGCGCGATTTATGTGCTCGACCTGTCGTTCAGTCCGCTGCTGGCTGCGGCAGCGATTATCGCGCTCGGTTGTTCTGTTTATGTCGGGCTATGGTTGTGGATCGCTTTGCGGCGCGGCGTACGGAAATCCGGATCGGGCCTTTATGGTTTCTTCGCAGCCCTCAGGCATGTTCCGGAGTTTTTTGGCGTGCTGAAATTCTGGCTCGGCCCAAACAAGCCGAGCCGCGAGAAAGGCAGCGCCGCATAATGCAAAGCCGCCTGCAGCCGCGCTCATGAAAATCGCTTATTTCGTCAATCAATATCCGGGCATCAGCCACTCTTTTATTCGGCGTGAAATCCAGGCGCTCGAACGCGCAGGCGTTACGGTTCGCCGGTTCGCCGTACGGCCGTCGCGCGACGGCGTCATCGCCGATGAGGATATCGAGGAAGCGCGTCAGACGCGCTGCATTCTCACCTCGAACAAGGGCGCGTTTTTCATTGACGCGTTGGTGACGCTTGTCGCTGCGCCCGCCCGGTCAATGCGCGCATTCGTCAGGGCGTTGAAATTCGGCGGGCGCTCAGAAGCCGGACTCTTCCGCCATCTGATCTATTTCGTCGAAGCGCTGGTTCTCGCCCGTTGGATGCGGCGCAAGGGTTTGCGTCACGTCCACGCTCATTTCGGCACGAATTCCGCGACCGTCGCGCTGCTCGCCGGCGAAATGGCGGGCGCGACGTTCAGCATGACCGTGCACGGACCGGAGGAATTCGACAAGCCCGCCCTCATTTCGCTCACAGAGAAGATCGAACGGAGCGCGTTCACGGCGGCGGTTTCAAGTTACGGCGCCAGTCAGCTCATGCGGCTCGTTGATCCGCTTTATTGGGATCGTATCAAGATCGTTCGCTGCGGCATTGAGAAAACATTTTTCCAGGGCTCGGAAACGCCGTCGCCTCGGGGCCGGCGATTTGTCAGCGTCGGCCGCCTCAGCCCGCAAAAAGGCCAGATGGTTCTGGTCGAGGCGGTCAGCCGGTTGCAGCAGGATGGCGCCGACGTTCAGGTCGTCATCATCGGCGACGGGCCGATGCGCGAAGCGCTCGAAGAGTCTGCGCGCGCGTTCGGCGTTGACGGCGATATTCATTTTGCCGGCTGGCGAACGCCGGCGGAAGTGCGCGCTGAAATCGAAGCCGCGCGCATATTCGTGTTGCCGAGCTTCGCCGAAGGCCTGCCGGTGTCGATCATGGAGGCGTTCGTATTGGAGCGCCCGGTTATCTCCACTTATGTGGCGGGCATCCCCGAACTGGTGCGCCCCGGCGAAAACGGCTGGCTGGCGCCGGCGGGCGACGCGGAGGCTCTTGCAAACGCCATGCGCGCGGCGCTCGCCGCGTCCGACGAAGAAATCGCCGCCATGGGACGGGCCGGCAAAGAACGCGCGGCGGCGATGCATGACATCGACATTGAGGCGGCGAAACTGAAAGCGCATTTCGCTACGGCGCTGGGAAGCGCCTCATGACCGGCGCATTTGAACTCATCCTGATCGCGGCGAGCCTCGTCGCGATTGCGCCGGCGCTGTTTTTCGCGGTTGAGACGGCGGGCGCGTTTTTACCCGCGCGGCGATTCAAATCAACAGGGTCTCACGGTCCGATCGCCGTGATCGTCCCGGCTCACAATGAGGGCGCAGGAATCGCCGCAACCCTCGCCGACATCACGGCGCAGCTTCGACCGAACGATCGCCTCATCGTCGTTGCGGACAATTGCACCGACGACACGGCGGAAAAGGCGCGCGCCGCCGGCGCGGAGGTTTTCACGCGCGACGATCCGCAAAAGCGCGGCAAAGGGTATGCGCTGCAGTTCGCGCTCGACGCCTTGAGAGACGCGCCGCCTGAAATCGTCGCATTCTTCGACGCCGACTGCCGCCTAGAGGAGGGCGCGCTGGAAAAGATCGCAGAGACCGCGGCCGCGACCGAAAGACCGGTGCAGGCGCTTTATCTCATGACCGCGCCGGCGGGCGCGCCGGCCCGGCTTTCGGTCGCCGCGTTCGCCTGGCTCGTCGTCAACCGGGTGCGCATGCGCGGGCTCGACAGACTGGCCGGCGTGACGCGCCTTACCGGCTCCGGCATGGCGGCGCCGTGGAAGCGGCTGGCGGATCTGGATCTTGCTTCCGGCGATATTGTCGAAGATCTGGGATTGAGCATTGCGCTGGCGCGGCGCGGCGCCGCCGCAATCCTGCGCGAGGATGCGGTCGTAACGAGCGTCTTTCCCGTTTCGGAAGACGCCGCCGTCAAGCAGCGCGCGCGCTGGGAGCACGGCTCGCTCGGCGTCATGCGCGCGCGCGGACTGCCTTTGCTTGTCGAAGGACTCCGTAAGGGGAACCTCCGGCTCGCCGCGCTCGCGCTCGATCTGTTCATTCCGCCGCTGACGGTTTTGGGCGCGCTCATTGCGGCGTTGACCGTATTGACGGCGCCGGCGGTCTTTTTCGGCCTTTCGACGCCGTTTGCGCTCGCGCTCGCGGCCGCCGCCCTGTTCGGCTCGGCTCTTGCAGCCGCCTGGACGGGGTTCGGGCGCGGCGCTCTGCCGCCCGCAGCCCTCGGCGGCCTCGCGCGCTATTTGGCCGACAAGCTGGGCGTCTACGGGCGAACCGGCAAGACTGCCGCCGCGAGCTGGACGCGGACCGAGCGGCCGGGCGAGGGAGACAAGCCGGCCGGCGGCGATGGCGAGGCGAAATGAATGACGGCGGCCGGCGTAACGATCATGTATGCTGGCGGCGTCTCCGATACGGTTCAGGCAGGGGGGCGTCGTGAGTTATATTGAGACATTGACGGACGGATACGGATTTTTCGATATTGAAGCGCTGAAGAATAAAGGCAGGGCGCTGGCGAAGGATTACGCCGACGCCAGGCCCTTTCCGCATATCGCTATCGACGATTTTTTTCCGCCAGCCATTCTGGAAACTTGCCTCGAGCATTTTCCGACTGAGCCGGATCCCGACAGCCGGACCTTTGATCGCGATCAGGAGCGCTACAAGACGAGTTTTAATCCGGATTATCTCGCTGCGCCCGTGCGGTCGTTTTTCTACGCACTCAATTCAAGACCGTTTCTCGTGTTTCTTGAAAACATGACAGGCATCAAAGGACTCATACCGGATCCCTATTTTCTCGGCGGCGGTTTTCACGAAACGAAACAGGGCGGGCATCTCAATGTGCACGCCGATTTTAATCTGCACCCGGCGTTAAAGCTCGAGCGCCGGCTCAATCTGCTGATCTATCTCAACAGGAACTGGAAACCGGAATATGGCGGCGCGTTGGAGCTCTGGGACCGGGAGATGAAAAACTGCGTGCAGGAGGTGACGCCGGTCTTCAACCGCATCGTCGTGTTCTCGACAACGGCGACGAGTTTTCACGGACACCCCAAACCCGTCGCGCATCCGGTCAATGAGACGCGAAAATCGCTGGCGCTTTATTACTACACATCCACCTGGGATAAATCGAAGCGCAAATTCACCACTCAGTTCAAACCGAGGCCGGCCACCGAGGACAGATTTGACTGGAAAGTCAAGCGCCGAGAGATCATCGACGATCTCCTGCCGCCCATTCTGTCCCGGTTTTTCTGGCGGGCGACGGGAAAGCTTGGCCGAATGTTCGGTCGCCGGTAGGATGGTCTCCGGCGCCTTAGGACGTCCGGCCCGCGTAAATCGCGCCCGCGCGATGTTAACAAAACTTAATCCGGTTGATTTACACCGGCCGCAGGCGCGTATTCCGGGGCCGCGCGTTTTCCCTTTGAGGCGCTGAAGCGCATCGGGTCGCAGGCATTTGAATTGATGCTTACAAAGACTGTTTTCCAAATGGTAATTCTACATTTCGACAATCCAAACTATGATTTTCAATGGTCGTAGAGCTGATCCGGATAATTTTCAGCGGGTTGGCGTTGACTGCGCAGTTTGCGTTTGCGTCTGGCGCCGGCCTTCCGTCCGGCGCGCTTACGGGTGCGTCTTTTGTTGAGGGTGCGAGAATGAACGGCGAATCAGGAGCCGGGGGAGCATCGGTTTGTTCGAACGACCTCGGTCTTGACGCGCTCATGCGCGCCGTCGAGGAGGGGCGTCTGGCGCCGACCGCGCAGTCCGGCCGGCGGTCGCGACGCCGGGCCATGAAGGCGCGGGCGGGCAAAGCGGGTTTGGTCGCGGCTGTTCTGGCGGCGGAAGGTTGCGTCACCTTCAGCGGCGACGAACAGGTCGACCTGACAACGCCGCCGGCCCCGCCCAATGCTGCGCCGAGCGCCGTCGACGACGGCGGGTTCAACAGCGAGGACGGCGAAACCGTGATGATCGCCGCCAGCGATCTGACCGCCAATGATTCGGACCCGGACGGCGATCCGCTCGAAATTGTTGAAGTCTTCGGCGCGCAGAACGGCACGGCCGTTCTGACCGCAGGCGGCGTCGTCGAATTCACGCCGGCGCCCGATTTCATTGGCGTCGCCACCTTCCAGTATCGCGTCTCCGACGGCAATGGCGGTTTCAGCGAAGCGACGGCGGAGATCAATGTCGGCGCGCCGCCGCAATTCGATCAGCCCCAGGATCAGACCGGCCAGATGGACGACTCGATGATGGCCGAGCATCAGGCCCTCCTCGATCTCGTACCCCCCGACCAGGCGACGCATACAGCCGTCAACAACGGGTCCTGGTTCGACCCGAATACGTGGGCGAACGGCGAAGTGCCGGGCGAAGGCGCGAAAGTCGTCATTCCGGAAGGAATCACCGTCGATTATGACGGCGCAAGCGACGTTTCGATCTTAACGGTCCGCGTCGACGGCGCGCTCGATTTCGCGACCGATATCGACACCTTTCTCGAAGTCGACACGATGGTCGTCACGCAAACCGGCGCCCTGACCATCGGGACCGAGGAAAATCCCGTCGCCGCCGGCGTCGAGGCGGTCATCCAGATCGCCGACAACGGCCCGATCGACGTGGGCTGGGACCCGTTGCTTTTCTCGCGCGGGGTCGTCAGCCTCGGCGATGTCGAAATCCACGGAGCGGAAAAGGACGCCTTTCTAAAAGTCGCCGTCGATCCGATGGCCGGCGACACGTCGATTACGCTCGAAGCGCCGCCGGAAGGCTGGAATGCCGGCGACCGCCTGGTGCTAACGGGAACGCATCTCGTTCAGGAGGAACGGGAAGCCGACAACGAGACCCGCATCGACAACACGGAAGACGAAGAGCTCATCATCACGGCGATCGACGGAAACACGATCACCTTCGACAGGCCGCTTGCATTTGATCACGACTCGCCGCGGGCTGATTTGAAGGCCTATGTCGCCAACTATTCGCGCAATGTCCGCTTTACGACCGAAAACGCCGATACGGCGGAAGTCTATGAGCGCGGTCATACGATGTTCATGGGCGAGGCCAGCGATGTGGACGTGCGCTATGCCGAATTTACGGATCTCGGGCGCACCGATAAATCCGAGCGCGCCTTCGATGTGACCGATCTCGATCAGACTGCATTCGATTCCAATATCAAGGCGCGTTATCCGCTGCATTTGCATCACACCGGCGTCGACGACATAGAAAACCCGGCGATGCTGGTCGGCAATACGGTTTGGGGCTCGCCCGGCTGGGGCGTCGTCCATCACGACTCAAACGCCATTCTCGCCGACAACGCAGTCTACAATGCGTTCGGGTCCGGGTTCGTGGCCGAAACCGGCAATGAAACCGGGCGCTGGATTCACAATATCTCCATCAAATCTCTCGGCATGGCGCGTCTTGCGAAGGATTTCGAGGACGTTCAAGCTTTCGATCTGGGCCGCAACGGGTCTGGTTTCTGGTTTCAGGGCCGACTTATAGATGCGGTCGGCAACGTGGCGGCCGGCGTGCCGGGCGGGCATGGCTTCGTGTTCATGAGCCGCGGCAGTAATGGCGACGTCATTCCTGTATTGTCAGAAAATACCGATCAGCCCGAATCGCTCGGCTATCTCGACACGGCGCGCATCAACATTCCGGCGATCACGGCCTTCGACGACAACGAAGCCTTCGCCGTTCGCACAGGCGTGGAGGTCATCAAGGCGGGTCCCAATCAGGGACACGACGTCCGGTCTGTCTTCGACGGCTTCACGGCCTGGGAAGTTCATACCGGCGCGCTTTTCCAGTACACCGCTCATTACACGCTGATCGATTTCGACCTGATCGGCACAGATAGCGATATTCTTGGTCTGAGCAGCACCGCCGGCATTGTTTTCTGGAAGAACAATTTCGAAATGGTCGTCAACGGCGCGACGATCGAGGGCTTTCACACCGGCGTCGATATGACGAAAGGTCTCGTCGGCGGCATCGAAGATAACGTGCCAAATCTTGAATTCGGATACACCTTCATTGACGTCGACGTTCAAAACGCCGTGGTCGATTTTTCCAATGTGGACGCAGGCGACCAGTTCCTCACTTCGGCCGATCTCGCCGACGTCAGCGCATCAATCGCGCTTGATTTCGGAACGGACATTCCGCTCGCGCCGACGGAAACAGGCGCGCCCAGGCCGAATCTTTTCCTCGACGGCGTCAAGACGGATTCGCTGGGCGATCAGCAGGTCGGCGACGGCTTTTTCGACCCGATCGGTTATGATGTATTCGAATTTCAGGCGCTGGCGCAGGACGAAGGATACTGGACGCTGCCGGACGGACGCTCGGTGGTCATCGTCGAGCTTTACGTCGCCGATCGGGCGACAGGAAAATTGAGCAAGATCGGCGTGCCGGTCGAAGTCACGGACAAGATCACGGACGGGGCGACCTATAACGGGGTCATCGATCTCGACAGCGCCGCCCCCATCGCCAATGACGACAGCGCGACGACGAGCGTCGACACATCGGTGATTATAGACGTGCTCGCCAACGACTCCGACCCCGACGGCGATCCGATAAATGTGGATGGGCTTTACCACCCGGAACATGGGCGCGTCTTCGACAATGGCGACGGCACGCTGACCTATACGCCGGACCCCGGCTATACGGGGACGGATTATTTCTTCTACTGGGTCGAAGACGGAAACGGCAATTTCACACAAGCCCATGTCGGCGTGACGGTGACTGACGTCTAACCGCTGTCAAGGTGCGTCTCCGCGCCATTCCGCCAGCACCGATTCGTCGCATTCGACCGGCGCGCGCTCACGTGCGAGCGCGTCAAACTGCGCATCGTCAAGCAATTGTCTGAGCGCCCACGCCGCCGCGCCGCGCACAATCGGCGCGGCGTCGTCAAGACGGCCGAGCGCCGCGGGAACGAGCGCCGTGTCGCCGGAATTTCCAATCGCAATGAGAACGTTGCGGACAAAGCGATTGCGCCCCGTGCGCTTGATAGGCGAGGCGGAAAAAAGCGTCCGGAACGCTGTGTCGTCGAGGACGGCGAGTTGATCGAGCGGAGGCGACTTCAATTCCTTGCGGGCGTGAAAGGCGGCCTCGCGCGCCCGCGAGGCAAACTTGTTCCATGGACACACGGCGAGACAATCATCGCAGCCGTAAATTCGGTTGCCGATCGCGCGGCGGAATTCAACCGGGATCGGGCCTTTCATTTCAATCGTGAGATAGGAAATGCAGCGGCGCGCATCGAGCTCATAAGCGTTCGGAAAGGCGTCGGTCGGACAAATGTCAAGGCACCGCCGGCACTTTCCGCAATGATCCGTCTCCGGCACATCGGCGGCGAGCTCAAGCGTAGTGAAAACGGCGCCGAGAAAAAGCCATGACCCGAATTCTCGCGAAACGAGATTGGTGTGCTTTCCCTGCCAGCCGACGCCGGCGGCCGCCGCCAGCGGTTTTTCCATCACCGGCGCGGTGTCGACGAAAACTTTCAGCTCGGCGTCGAATTCCCGCGCCATAAAGCGTCCGAGCGCTTTCAGCCGTTTCTTGACGACGTCGTGATAATCCCTGTTTTGGGCGTAGACGGAAATAGCGCCGGCGGTTTTTCGTTCCAGCGCCTCGAGAGGGTCGCGCTCAGGCCCGTAATTGACGCCGAGCATCACCACCGATTTCGCCGCCGGCCAGAGGCAACGCGGCGCGGCGCGCTCCCCGGCGCGGGTTTCCATCCAGGCCATCTCCCCGTGACGGCCTTGTTCCAGAAAAGCGAAAAGCCGGCCTTCCAGTTCAGGCGCCGCCTCTGCCGAGGCCACGCTGACGGCGTCGAAACCCAGTTCGCGCGCCTTTTCCTTGATGCGGCGCGCGGCGTCGGTTTCGTCAGGGGACATCCTAGAAATCCGGATTGGCGTAGTCGCGCGGCGGCGCCACGCCGTCGATCCGCTCTTCAAGCAGCGGGCGAAAGCTCGGCCGCGATTTCATCCGCGCATACCAGTCCTTCACGTTGGGGAAATCGCGCCACGGCGCAGCGTCCAGATAGTCGATCGACGACAGATGCGCGGCTGCGGTGATGTCGGCGAGACACATTTTTTCGCCGGCGAGCCAGCGCCGTTGTTCAAGCAGCCAGGCGAGATAATCGAAGTGCCATACCAGCGCTTCGGCGCCGCGGCGCAAGCGTTCCGGGTCCGGACGACCAGGTCTGCAAATGCGCTTGTCGGCCGCCTCCCGCAGCAGAAAATCGTTGACCTCGCGGTCGAACTTGTCGTCGAACCAGGCCGACAGCCGCCGCGCTTCCGCCCGTCCCGCCGACGTCGCAGGCAACAGCGCCGGTTGAACGTAAGCCTCCTCCAGATATTCGGCGATAACCGGCGCGGGACTGACGGCGATTTCCCCGCCGGTCGGTGGTTCGTCGATCAGCACCGGCGCCGTCATCGCCGGATTGTGTTTGGCGAGAAGCGCGGCGTCCTCCCATGGGCGAACCTCGACAAGTTTCGTAGGCAGTCCCTTTTCGGCCAGGACAATCCTGATTTTGCGCGACAACGGATCAAGCGGCATGTGCAAAAGCGTACGCATGAGCGCGACAATAACAGCCGTGGCGCTTTCGCAAAGAAAATTAGGGTTAACGAAAACTCGCCGCCGTCCGGCAGATTGTTTGCTTGGTCCAGTCAGATCGACGCGCGCGCCGCGTTGAAACGGGACAGTCCAGAAGGGCGGCGGCCGGGAATGGACGATCTGGAAGAAAAAACCGAGTTTGGGGAAGACAGGGCCTGGCGCCGCCCGGCGCCGATTTCGCGTCGGGCGGCGATGGCCCTTTATGCATGGCGGGAACCGGGCTGGCCGGTACTGATTTCCGTCGGATTCGTTTTGCCGATAATACTGGCCGCCTTGCTGGCGCCGGCGCTATTGAGCCTCGCGCCCACTGCGGAAATGATCGCGCCGATCGCCGGCGCGCGCGCCGTCGCGGCCGGAGCGCTCCGTGTGCAGGATTCGGGCGCGCCGTTCTACGCAATGCTTCTTCTCGCCGCAGATTTCTTTACCGACATCCCCGGCCGTAT
Source organism: Parvularculaceae bacterium (assembly GCA_046756245.1). Classification (GTDB taxonomy): domain Bacteria; phylum Pseudomonadota; class Alphaproteobacteria; order Caulobacterales; family Parvularculaceae. Next base: position 10,612 of record JBHHVZ010000027.1, on the reverse strand, counting down.
TCATTTGATTGCAAAGGCGCTGTCCGCCGCGCTTGTGACGCTGCCGCTGGCCTACTTCGCGGCTGTCAGGCTGCCGGTTCTGCAGGCCGTTCTTCTAACAGCCAGCACCGCGGCCTATGTGGTCGCGCCTTTCGCCGGCGCCGCCGAGTTCGCCCTGGCCCTTTTCATGACGACAGCGTTCGTCTGTCTGTGCGCGCCCGCCGACGATGATTCCGGCCGCGCCGCGCTTGAGGGAACGCTCACCGGCGCCGGCATATTCATACTGTGGCTGCTTAGCCCGGTCTTTTCGCTTGGCGGGTTTCTTGCGCTTGCGGTTTGCCCGTTTTTGACCGGTAAGGCTGGGCTTCGGCGATATTGCGGGGCGCTGGCGACGGCCGCGCTCTTCGCCGGCGCGGCGGAATTAATATGGCCGGGATTGAACGCCGCGCGCGCCGCGGCGGCGTCAGGAATATTCGACGGATCGCAATTGATATCCGGCGGGGAGAGGCGCATCAGCCTGGGCGGCGCGACGGCGAGCATGCTCGTGGTGCTTGCTTCCGCCGCGGTTTTCGGCGGTCGCAACCATGCAAAGGGGTGGGGCGTCGGGGCGGCGCTGGCGCTGCTGGGCGTGCTGCTGGCGCGGCTCGCCGGCGCCGATGCGCTGCCTCTCTTCGCGCTGGCGGCGGCCGTTGCGTGTTTTTCAGTCGCCTCGCCGTTTTACGACGGGGTGTTTCGCAGTCACGACCGCGCCAGCGTCGCCGTCGCGCTCTCAGCGGCAGGCCTCACCCTGTTCTGGACCGCCGCGCCGATTACCCACGCGGCGGGCGAGTTCGCGGTGCAGTATGACGCGGCGAAACATGCGCCCGCCGACATACGAACGCGATTAGGACTGGTGCAACCGGGCGGTCCGACCATCGCCCGCTGGGTCGAGGAGGGACGCTTTTCGACGCCGGAAGCGCGCGAGCAGTTTGCGCTGGCGCCGAGCGACCAGTCGGCGATGCTGCTCGAGGCTGCGGGACGCGCGCGGGCGATTGCCGGGCTGGGCGTCGACGTGGCCATCCTGACGGGCGGCGATACGGCCTGCGTGCTCGCCGACGATCGCGAATGCCGCAGCGACGGCCCGTCGGCTGCGCGCGCGGCGAAGATCGTCTTCGTGCCGCGGCTTGATCTCGACGCCGCAACCGTCGCCGCTAAAGGAAAAGTCGAAGCTCTTCTCTATACGGAGTTTCAACTCGCAGAACAGACCGCGCTTTGGGACATCTGGGTTCGCCGGGATGCGAAATTGCCCGCCGACGTCGCCTTCAAGTCAGGCGCCGGCGCCATGCTGCGTTAATCCTCCGGCGGCCGGCCCCAGGCGATGAAATGGGGATTGTCGAAGCCGCGCTCGGCCTTGCCGTAGACCAGCGATCCGCCGCTATGGCGCTCGACCACGCACCCGCCGGCGGCTTCGAGAACGGCCTGGCCGGCGCCCGTATCCCATTCCATGGTACGTCCGAACCGCGGATAAATATCCGCTGCGCCTTCGGCGATCCGACAGAACTTTACGGATGACCCGGCGGCGGCGAATTCGGCTATGTCGAGCGTCTTCAGGAAATCATCGGTTTCGGACGACCGGTGGCTGCGGCTGGCGACGGCCGTCATGCCTTTGGACGGACGCGCCCGCGCGGCGATTGGCGTTTTATCGCCGAGCGGGCGCGCCGCCGGATCTTGCGCATACTCCCGCCGCCAGGCGCCGGCGCCATTGCTGCCGGCGTAAAGCTTTCCGAGCGCCGGCGCATAGACAACGCCGAGCACCGGCCGCCGGTCGCGAACGAGCGCAATGTTGACGGTGAATTCGCCGTCCCCGCGAATGAATTCCCGCGTGCCGTCGAGCGGGTCGACGAGGAAGAATTTGTCGCCGAGCTCGGGAATATTTCCGTCCGAGGCGCTCTCTTCGGCCAGCACGGGAACGTTGGGCGCGATGCTGGCGAGACCTTTGAGAATGATCTCTTCGGCCCGCCGGTCGGCTGCGGTCACAGGCGAGTCGTCTTGTTTGTGTCGCACTTCGACGCCGCCTGCATGAATCTCGAGAATTGCGCCGCCGGCTTCGCGCGCAAGTTCTGCGATGGCGTCGAGAAGGTCGGCGTCGCCGGTCGGAGGGGTCATCGGTTGCAGGCTCTCAATTCACAGGGATGCAGCTGGCGCGCCTGTCTAGGCTGGTCCTGCGCTGATTGCAAAGAAATCGCGGTCCGTCCGCCTATTTGAACGCTACAATCGTGAACCCCGCGCTCCCCTTCGCTTCCAGTCCCGTCGCGGGAAAGACGTCCTGAATGATCCAGCCGTCGTCGGCCAGGTCGTTAAGCTTGTCCTCGAGCGCGACCGCAGCGGCGCGACGATAGGCCGGACTGTCCGCAAAGAGCGCCAGCGGCCGGGGATTGGCGTCCCGCCAGCTGACATGGAATGTGGCGAATTGTTTCGTCATGGAACGTTCGATGCGCGTCGACCCGACCATCAAGACAAAACTTGCCCGCCAGCGCAAGGCTTGCGTCGAAGTCAGCGTTTGTAAATAACGATTCTGGACCCTGAAGGCCGGATTTTTGCATCGGTTCGATCCGATTGTTTCGTATCGGGCCCCGAATTGCGGCGCGCCGGCTGACTCCGGCGCAGAGCCGTGATATTGGACTGGGGAAAACTTGGGAAACGTCGCCGGCGCGGCCGGGGAGATCGAGCGCGGTCGCTGGGGAGACGGGGAGAAAAAGCGCTCTATGGCGCAGACAAGCTTGGGGCATATACGGGATTTCACCGCCGACGTCGGGCGTCGGCGTGCGCCGGTTGCGCCGGGCGTTTACGGCGACCTCATCCAGTTTATCGATTTTCTTCTGATCATCGTCGCCTCGGTGACGGTAGCGTTTGTCTATCATCGCGCAATTCTCGACGCCGATTTCGATTTTCAACGCTATGCGGCGGCGGGGATCGTCGGGGCCACCGGCGTCACGGCGCTGTTGCGGCGCGACGGGTTTTACGAATTCGACCAGCTGTTGTCGGCCGGCCGCACGCTGCGGCCGATCGTTTCGCGTTGGGCCCTGGTGATTCTCGGACTGCTCGCTTTTGCGTTCTCGCTGAAAATTTCCGACAGTTTCTCACGGGCCTGGCTGTTCGCGTGGACCGGCGCGTCAGTGGCGACGCTGTTCGCCACGCGCGTCATCGCTGCAATCATATTACGCAGGCAATCGCGCGAAGGCGGGGCGTTCTCGCGCCGCGTCGCCATAGTCGGCGCCACCGCGCTCGCCGAAAAATTCGCCGAGCATATCCAGCGTTCAGGCCAGGGCGTGTCCGTAGTCGGCGCATTTGATTATGACGGGAGAACCGGCGTCGTCGAAGACGGGCCCCCGGTCGCCGACGATCTCAACAAGCTTGCGCAGGCTGCACGCAACGGCGAAATCGACGACATCGTCATCGCTGCGCCTGAGGCTGGCGCGGAAGAAATGGACCGGCTGGTTCGCCGGCTGTCGATTCTGCCCGTTTCGATCGCAATATGCCCGGCCGCGCATTGGCTCGATCACGCCGGCGGCGAGGTGGCGACGATCGGCGGCGCGTCGCTGCTTAATCTGTACCGGCGCCCGCTTGAGGGGTGGGGCGGCTTCATCAAGATGATTGAAGACAGAATTCTGGCCGCCGCGGCGCTGATTCTGACCAGCCCGCTTTTGTTGCTTATCGTTCTGGCTGTCCGGATGCAGGGGAAGGGGCCGATTCTGTTCTCCCAGAAGCGGCACGGATTCAACCACGCCGTCTTCAATATTTACAAATTCCGCACCATGACCGTTTGCGAAGACGGCGAAGAGATTGTGCAAGCCTGTCTCGATGATCCGCGCGTGACGCCCGTCGGCAAGCTTCTGCGGCGCTACAGCCTAGACGAGCTGCCGCAGCTCATCAACGTTCTCAGGGGCGACATGTCGCTTGTAGGCCCGCGCCCGCATGCGCTGGCTCATAATCACCAATACGCCCGCACCATTGAGAATTACAGCGGCCGGCATAAGGTGAAACCGGGCATAACCGGTTTGGCCCAGGTCAACGGCTTCAGGGGCGAGACCTCCGAGAACGAGCGCATGGCCGACCGCGTGCGTTACGATCTCGAATATATTGACAACTGGTCATTATGGTTCGATCTGAAAATTCTGGCCCTCACCGTGATGGCGGTGTTATTTCCTAGGAACGCTCATTAGAGTCCGACCGAAGAATACGGCTCCGGGCCCGCTCCCCCTCCCGACCGCCCGGGAGTATCCTTGATGGGCGATCGGGACGGGAAGAGGGCCGGCAATGTCGTCCAAAAACACCGCTTTTGCGGTATTTTCGGTTGGACATTTAGAACCTCGTGAGAGGGCGGAGATTTTCACCCGGTCGACAGCGCGGCGCATCAAGCATGGCGACGGCGGGAAAAAGAGGAATTTGTCATGCGTGTAACCATGATCGGCGCCGGCTATGTCGGTCTCGTCTCAGGCGCATGTTTTGCGGATTTCGGCCACGATGTCGTCTGCGTCGACAAGGACCGGTCGAAGATCGCAATGCTCGAAGCCGGCGAAATGCCAATTTACGAACCGGGCCTTGAAGGACTGGTTTCCGAGAACGTCAAGGCGGGACGGTTATCCTTCAGTCGTGATCTCGCCGCTGCTGCGGCGGGCTCGGATGCTGTTTTCATCGCCGTCGGAACGCCGTCGCGGCGCGGCGACGGCTTCGCCGACCTCTCCTATGTCTATGCGGCGGCCGAAGAGCTGGCGAAAGTTCTCGACGGTTATACTGTCATCGTGACGAAATCGACGGTGCCGGTCGGGACCGGCGCCGAGGTCGAAGCGATACTGAAAAAAGCGCGTCCCGACGCCGATTTTTCCGTGGTGTCGAATCCCGAATTTCTGCGGGAAGGGGCCGCGATTGAGGATTTCAAACGCCCGGACAGAGTGGTCGTCGGCGCTGAAGACGAACGCGCCTGCGCAGTGATGCGCGAGCTCTACCGTCCGCTTTATCTCAACGAGACGCCGATCCTGTTCACCAATCGCACCACGTCGGAACTTATAAAGTACGCCGCCAATGCGTTTCTCGCCACCAAGATCACCTTCATCAACGAAATGGCGAATCTTTGCGAAAAGGTGGGCGCCAACGTTCAGGAAGTCGCGCGCGGCATCGGCCACGACCGGCGCATCGGGTCGAAGTTCCTGCACGCCGGTCCGGGTTATGGCGGGTCGTGTTTTCCGAAGGACACGCTGGCGCTGGTGCGCACCGCCCAGGAGGAAGGCGCGCCGACGAAAATTGTCGAGGCGGTGGTGGAGATTAACGCGCACCGTAAGAAACAGATGGCCGAGCGGGTGTTGACGGCCTGCGGCGGATCGGTCGACGGAAAAACGGTTGCAGTGCTGGGCCTGACCTTCAAGCCGAACACCGACGACATGCGCGATTCTCCCTCGCTCGATATTGTACCGGCGCTGCAGCGGGCGGGCGCGAAAATCCGCGCCTTCGATCCGGCCGGTATGAAAGAAGCCGCCGGCCTGCTTGAAAACGTCGATTTTTGCGACGGACCTTATCAGACCCTCGAAAACGCCGACGCCGTCGTCATCGTGACTGAATGGGATGAATTCCGCGCGCTCGATCTCGATCGCGTAAAGTCGCTCATGACGTCGCCGAAAATGATTGACTTACGGAATATCTACACGCCGTCGTTCATGACCGAGCGCGGCATCGATTATCACTCGATCGGCCGCCTGAAAGCAGATACGAATTAACGCATATTCACAATAGACGGTTCATTGACGCCGTGACCGCAAACCTCGCCTCAAGCACGTCGTTGTCATTGCCGGGCCTGTCCCGGCAATTTATGGGAGAGGCAATCCTGCACGCCCCCATGGACACCAGTGGAACAAGTCCGGGCATGACAAAGCGGAACGGAGCGAAATTCCTGCGCGCCCGGACGTTTTGTAAACACGCTCTGATTTCTGAAAGCTGACGTCGCGTCAGGCCGCGCGCAGCCGGCGCAGGATTGCGGATTTGGGCTTTGCCCTGCGATGCGGCGGCGTAATGTCGAGGCACGCCCGCGTGAGAATGTCTGCCGTCAGCATCGGCGCTTCGCTGCGAAACAGCGTCTTGCCGGCGTCATCCACATAGATGACGAAAAATCCGGATTCGGCTTCCATCGCATGACGCAGTAGAGACGAGTCGAGCCAGGCGATTGGCTCGCCGTTCTTGCGCGGCGTGTTTTCGCCGTAGACTTCGACAACCGTTACGTCATTTCGAATGAGCGCGGCGATCGCCGGTTTCAAAAGGCGACGCTGCATGCGGCAGGCCGGATGATTGGCGCTCGGGCCAATGAGAAACAGCGTCTTGCGGGGCGAAAACCGTTTAAGATCGTGTTTCGCCTTGACCAGGGAAGCCCCGATCTCAGGCAGGAATGACGGCCGGAACGACGCAACGGCCGCGACGACTCCGAAGACGATGCAGGTCGCAATAATGAAAAATGTCAGGCCCATCTTGCAGATACGGTAACGATGCGATCTTGCTAGTGCGTTAAAGCGATTCCGCGCGGCTATGCTAAATCTTCCGGCGCGGAGCAAAATGCGCGCCAAAACTACGGTATAGAACATTAACGAATCCGCCGCCCCCAACTCAGCGGTCATATAGAGGGCGTTTCGACTGTACCAGACTGCAACGCCCGGCGCGATCAGGAAATGGCCCGGCTGGTGTGGTGGATTTGAAATTCGTTAGATAATTCGCAGCAAGCTCGTAAACGAATTTCAAATCCAAAACCACACTAGAATCATAAACTTGCCAGCAGCCTTATCGAATCCGAAGTTCGTACGGAGCAAGCTGAATAATGTGCCGAACTTCGGATTCGGGCTGCTGGCCGATTCAGGCGCCGGGGATGTTCAGGCTTTCATCATAAAGCCCTTCGGGCGTCGTCCGTCGCCGGTGCAGCATGTAGGCCGCGATGGCGGCCTGAACGGCGCCGACTGCGAAGAACGCCTGCTCCGGTTTGATGTCGGTGCGGGTTATCCACAGCACCGACAGCGACCCGGCGATCGCTGCGGCGGCGTTCAGCATATTGCCTGCGGCCATGATGCGGGCGCGTTGGGCGGCGGGCGCGCGCCGCTGCACAGCGGCCTGGAGCGGTACGATATAAAGTCCCATGGACACGGCCGAAAGCCAGAGCATGAAAGCAAGTGCGAATCCGGTTGGCGTTCGTGCGAGGTCAAGAGCGTTGACAGGCGCGGCGCCCGGCGAGACCGCGATCAGCCCGGTCAGGCCAACGATCGCAAGCGAAGTCAGGCTCGCGGCCGCTACGCCGAACGCCGAAAAGCCGAGCCCGTTGCTTTTTTTCGACAGCATCGAGGCCGACATCGCGCCGACGCCGGCGCCAATGGCGAAGAGTCCCATAATCGCCGTCGCCACCGTCTCATCCGCGTTCAGCGTGTCGCGCGCGTAGATCGGCAGGAGCACCGTGATGGCCGTCGACATCAGATAGAAAATCGCCACGCCCGAAATCGGCCGGGAGACGCCGGGCGCCGAATAGGCGAAACCGATCATGCGCAGCGTCTGCGCCGCGCCGTTCCAGCTGAGCGCGAGGTCCGGCGCATCGGCGCTCGCCCGCGGCGCCCTGAGGATCGCCAGCCATCCGGTCAATGAGGAAGCAATCAGAAGGCCGCCGACCATCGCGCCTCCATGCGGACGCGCAATCAGAAGGCCGCCGAAAAAATAGCCGAGCAGGATCGACGTAAAGAGTCCGCCGCTGCAAAACGCATTGCCGCGAACGAGTTCATCCGCATGAAGATATTTCGGCATGGCGGCGATGCGGACGGGACTGAAAAAGGCCGACTGCGCGCCCATAGCGAACAGCATCGCCACGACGAGCGGACCGAAACCCAGCACAAATCCGATCGCCGTCACCGACATCAGCATGACTTCGGCGAATTTCAATCGCCGAAACAGCATCGACGTTTCGTATTTCTCGGCTATCTGGCCTGAGACGCTGGAGAACACGAGAATGGCGATCGGAAGGAATGAACCGATGACGGGCAGGGCGTCGTCGGCGTTGGCGAAACCGGGAACGGCGATGACGCCGTAGGCGATGCCGATGAGCAGCGCCTGACGCAGCGTGTTGTCGGAAAACGCGCCGAGCGTCAGCGCCGTCCACATGGGAAAGAAGCGGCGCTGGAAAAAAAGCGGCCGGGCCTTCGTCGCGCCGCAGCGGCTCTCGCCTGGGCGAAGCTGAAGCTTCGCTTCGGCGTAGCCTGGTCGGCCGCGCAGGCGTGTCATGCGCGCTCCGTTTTCGCCTGGGCGATGAGCGGGCCGTCTGCCGGTTGCGCGGGCGCCAGGCCCGCCAGTTCGCGCGAGCGCGTTTCAATCGCCTCTTCCAGCCACTTCATGAACGTCTCCTTGTCGAGGCCCGGCGCGATCGGATCGAGAAACTCAACCACAGCCTCGCCGGGCGTCAGCCGCCAGCTTTGCTCCCGCGCGCGAAGGCGCGCAAACGCATGTTCCGCCCGTCTGGGCGCGGGAGCGTTTTCTTGTTGTCGGCCTTCGCCGACGGGCGGCCAGCAGAGGCCGAGATTGGTCGCAACGGGAACCGCGGGACAGTCATAAGCTGCATACATGTGATAGACGCCCTTGCGATAGTGATGCTTTTCGCCGACGGGCGAGAGGCGCCCCTCCGGATAAATCAGGATGCGGCGATTCTCGGACCGCGCGCGTTTCATCTCGCGGCTGATGAGACAGGCGCGCGCATAGGCGCCGCCGCAATTGTCGACCACGATCGCGCCCATCTTGCGTAAGATTCTCCCGAGCAGCGGAAACTTTTCCAGATGGTCGCCGGTGACGAAGGCGAGATCAAAAAACTGCGAGAACATGACGACGCCGTCGCCCCAGCTCTGATGCTTGGCGGCGATGACGCAAGGGCCATGAGGCAGGCGTTCGCGCCCGCGTATGACGATTCGCACGCCGACGATCCATCGCAGCCAGAAGACCATCACACGCGTGTAGCCGAAAATCCAGACCATCAGCGGCTTGCGGCTCGGGATCAGCAGGAACGGCGCCGCGCCTATAGCGAAGAAAACGGACGTCGCCCAATAGGCGATCTGAAAAAGGTTGCTTCTGATCATCCGATTGTTCCTCGCTAGAGCGTCAGCGCTGGTGAAGAACGGCGAGGACGCCGCGTGCGAGCGTTTCGGCGTGGCGCGCGAGCGAGCCTTCAATTCGGCCGTAAGCTTTGTGAAGCGCCGGCTGCAAGACCACGCCGAGCGCCATGGCGGTGACGAGACGCGCATCGCCGTCGGGAATTTCGCCGCGCGTCATGGCGGTTTCGACGACTTCTTCAGCCGCGGCGACCGGATTGTCGCGCGCCGGCGCGCCGGGCAGGAAACGGTGCGTGGTCAGGAGGTGGTAGGAAAAAAGCGCCCAGTCATCGTCCGCTGTCTGACAATAGGCGTCGACGATGGCACGGGCCTGATCGTCAATGGCGGCGTGCTTGCGCCCGGCCTCGCGCACGAGCGCCGTCAACCGAACGTGAATGTCGAAAAAGAGGCTTTCAGCGAGCGCGTCCTTCGACGGAAAATGCCGATAGAGGGCGCCTTCTGAAAGACCGGCGGCGGCCGCGATCTCGCGCGTTGTGGCGGCGTCGACGCCGCGCGCGCCGAAAAGCGTGAGCGCAGCGCGTTCAATATTGGCTTTCGCTTCCTGTCCGCGTGGTTTCCTGCTTTTGTCTTTCGTCGGCATTTCCATTCACCGTCCCGTGGTGCTGGCGTGTCCGCGTCGGTGGCCCGCAGCTCTTCGTCCCTCCGCCGCATTAGGAGAGTGAGCGCTCACTCATTGTTTAGCATCGAACCAGCGGAATGCAAGAGTTTAAGGGCGCGTAGCGTAGAAGACTGAAATTATTAGGAAAAAAGAACGTGACGCGGACTTTTGAGGCGGTCGGTTTCGGCGTCGGTCGGTACAAAAGCGCCGGCGCTTGCGTTTCGCTATTGGCCGCGGGCGACGGCCTCCATATAGCTCGCGAACAGGCGAGCGCCGCCGCCAAACCGCGACGCCGAATAAAGGCATTGGAACAGGCCTATGACCTCCTCGCTTCCGACATCGGCGTCCAAGCTCGACTGGCCCGTGGTGAAACCCTTTGTCGTGCGCAAGATTGCCGCCGCGGACGACATCGACGGCTTCGGCCATGTCAACAATCGGCGCTACATTGACTGGGCGCTTGAAACCGCGTGGGCGCATTCAACGGCGCTCGGTTTTCCGTTCGAAGAGTTCAAACGGCTGGGCGCAGGCTTCGTGGTCTGGCGACACGAGTTCGATTATGCGGCGCCGGCGCTCGAGGGAGACGAAATCGCCATCGCCACCTGGATCGCCGATAATGACGGGCGACTCAGACTGACGCGCGCTTATGAAATGCGTCGGATCGCTGACGGCAAGGCGCTCTTTCGCGGGCGCACGCGATTCATCACAATAGACATGGAAACCGGCAAGCCGCGACGGATGCCGAAGGCTTACGCCGAAGTTTATCGGGCGGCTCAATCCGCCTCCGAACCGAACGGCTGACGGCTGTTTCGCTTTGGCGGCGCAGGGGTTAGAGATGGGTTCGGGCGCGCAGCAGCGCGCGCCGCTGCAATCATGAGGAGTCCCATGC
>JBHHVZ010000026.1:0-31709 GCA_046756245.1 Parvularculaceae bacterium | reverse complement strand
CAAAAACCTAGAGCATGTTCTCCGACTCGCATTTCGGAGAACATGCTCTAGCGGCGGTTTCACGGCGAATTTGCGCAAAACGGTCTGGTTCGAAAAATACGCGCATTTTGCGTAGCGCCCGTAATTTTCGCAAAAATCTGCACGATGTAGCGCGCGATAGCGCCTAGCTGGCCAGCGTTTACTCGAATTCGTTTGCGTTCAACTTTGTGTGAATTGAGCGTCTTATCGTGGTCTGCAGCCGTTAACACGACCAGACCCCGCTTGGATGCGGTGCTTTCGGGGGTGTTTTGGGGGGTATTTGGGGGGTATTTTTGGGACTAGTAATTCAGAACGAATCGCGAACCCCATACCCCAGATCGAAGTCAATCAGCCGTTGTCTCCGTTTTCTTAATGGAGACTTGCATGCAAACGGATGATCTGACTCGGACACCCCCACAATTCGAATTCCTGACGTCTGGAATCGACAGCCTCTATGCGACATACGCTTTTGACATGTCCTGCGGGGCGATCGATTTCGCCGAGCTCGAATACCAGAAGACGCTCGCCCGCGACGCCGTCGATCGAGACAGCAAAAAGATTTGTCTCGGCGGGCTTGATTTGCATCTATTGGCGCAAGGCAGTTATCCCTACCGCTATGTTTTGGAGAACCGCGATCTTCGCATCCGGCTGGCCGAGCGCATGCAGCCGTCATGCGCGGTGCAATTCAAAAGCGTCGGCCTCTGGTCGAAAGGCTATCAAGCCCTTGATCGCACGCTGAAAGATTGGGCGGCGCGCCTTAAACTCCAACCGGTGCAGCCGAGCACCGTCTCGCGGCTCGACTATGCGTTCGATTTCCACCTGCCGCATCGCGACTTTGCGCTTGAGCACTTCAAATCTCGCGCCAAGAAAGACGTGCAGTGGCGCAATGCCGGCAAGCTCGAGACTTTCTCCTTCGGCACGGGCGATGTCGTCGTACGGATTTACGACAAATCGGCTGAAATCGCGCAAGCCAGCGGCAAAGCCTGGTTCCATTCGATATGGGGCCGCGCGGATAATGTCTGGCGGGTCGAATTCCAGGCGCGCCGCGACCGTCTTGTCCAAGGCGGGATAAGCTCCATCGATGAGATCGAACCCTATCTCGGCGACCTTTTACGCGAATTGGCGTCAAGCCATACGACGTTGCGGTCTCCGACCTCTGACACCAACACGTCGCGCTGGCCGCTTCATCCGCTCTGGCGCAATCTGCAGGATCAAATCACCCGCATGGCGCAAACCGGCATTGTGGAAACGCATAAGCCGGGTAACGGATTGTTCTACCGCCGTCAGCGCCTCATCGCGTCGGCCATTGGTTATCTGAAAGCGCTTGCAGCGGTAGAGGCGCTTGATAAGGGTCTTGATCCGCCACCATCAGCGTCTGACACGCTAGCGATTATTGACGCGGCGGCGCGTTACCATGTCGAGCCCGAGGAATTCAGGCGCGACGTTGAACGTCGCATTGGCGATCACGGGAGGGGCGAATGGTGACGGCCTCAACCGTGGGCGCGCGCACTCTTCGCGCCGCCAATGACAACCTCCCGCCAGTCGTTCTCCAGCCTCCGGGCCTTGCTCCAGTCACCATCGCCGAATTGGAGCTGTTGGAAACCTATCTTGGAGACCTCATTGCAGACATAATCGAGGGCGACGCTGCCAATGACAACGTGGAGAGACACAAAGAATGACCCTGCGCGCCGCCCTTTACGCCCGCGTCTCGACCGGAAAACAAGCCGCCCAAGACCTTTCGATTCCCGATCAAGTCGCGCGTTGCGAGGAGTACTGTAGGGCGCGAAATTGGCGGTTGGTGACGCAGTACATTGATGCAGGCGCAAGTGCGACGACCGACAATCGGCCGGAATTCCAGGCGATGATCGCCGAGGCCTGCTCCCGAGAAAAACCCTATGACGTGATCCTGGTGCACTCGCAATCACGGTTTGCCCGCAACACGCTCGATCTATTGAACTATACCAGAAAACTGGAGCGCGCCGGCGTTCAGTTCATTTCGATCACTCAGGATATGGGCGACGGCGACCATGCGGATCTGATGCGCACTTTTATGGGCGCGATGGACGAATATGCGTCCAAAGAGACCGCCAAGCATGTCTTGCGCGCGATGATTGAAAACGCCAAGCAAGGGTTTTGGAACGGTGCCGCGCCGCCCTTCGGCTATCGCGCGTATGACGCGGAAAAACGCGGGATCAGGACCAAGAAGAAAATCGAGATTGCGCCAGACGAAGCCGAAATCGTGCGCCTGATATTCCGGCTTTATGTCTTCGGCGATGGGAGAAGCGGCCCCAAGGGCCTAAAGAGCATCGCCGATTATTTGAACGCCAAAGGCTATCGGACCCGGCAGGGAAGACCGTTCCGCATCCAGTTTCTCCAGAAAATTTTGCGCAACAGCGCCTATGTGACGCTACACTGGTTCAATAAGCGCAACAGCCGCGCCGAGCGCCAACGTCCGCCGGAAGAATGGGTGCGCTTTGACATGCCGCGCGTCGTCGACGATCACCTCTTTCAGGCCGCACAAGACAAGCTTGATCGCCAGCACCCTTTGAAAACCGCGCCGCGCACCGTCAACAGCAATATTCTTCTGACCGGTCTCGCGCATTGCGGCGCCTGCGGCGCGCCCTTGCGCATTCAAACCGGCAAAAGCGGCGCCTATCGCTATTACAAATGCGCCAAGCGCGCCGATTGCGGCGACGTTTGCCGCGGCTGCTCCATCCGCATGGAAGCGCTTGACGCGGCGGTTCTCGGCACGCTCTGCGGTCACGTCTTACAGGCCGACCGATTAGAGCCGCTGCTCGGCGCGTTGATCGCCCGGGCGCAGGACAGCGCCCAGGGTTATGCACGGCGGCTGCGCGATCTCGATAAGGAGCGCCGCAGCCTCGACAAGCAACTTAAAACCCTTTGGGCGGAAGTCGGGCGCGGCGAGGTTGAGCTTGATCCCGTGCTGACTGCTCATGTCAAAGAGCTTCAGGAAAAGCGCAAACAGATCATCCGCTCGCAAGCGCAATTGGAGCGCGCCAGAAGCGCGCCCGTTAGCGCTTTAATGCGAACTGATGTTGAGCGTTTCGCCGACGCCTTGCGCAAACGCATTACCGACGCCAGTGATCCGAAATTCGCCCGTGCCTATCTTCGCGTCTTGATTGAACGAATTGACGTTGAAGAGGACGTGATCAAGGTCATCGGTTCAAAACACGCGCTTGCTGCACATGCGGCGCAGTTCGCAAACGGCGGAGAGCTGGTGCCCACTTTTGATCAGCAATGGCGCGCCGGGGAGGATTCGAACCCCCGACCCCCAGATTCGTAGTCTGGTGCTCTATCCAGCTGAGCTACCGGCGCGCGTCCGGCGCCTGTACGCCGGAGGGCCGCGGTTTAACCCCAATGTCGGCGTGAATGCAAGCGCCGAAAAAACCGGACCTGGCGCCGGCGCCGCTCTCAGTCTCTTTGCGCGCGTTCGGCCTCGTAAACGCCGCGCGCCGTCGCCCGGGCCACGCAGTCGGCGGCGAGAAGCCCGATCCGGGTGAGCGCCAGCGGATCGGCCGGCGCCGCGTCGCCGGTTGAGAGCACGAAAACGGCGTCGCCGTCTGTAGGTCCGTGCACGGGGCGGATGGCGCGCGCAACGCCGTCCTGCGCCATCACGGCGACGCGTCGCGCCTGCGGCTGGGTGAGGGCGGCCGAAACCGCGACGACGCCGATGGTCGTATTCTGGCGTGCGGCCATAGCGGCGAGCTTGGTGTCGGCCGGCATGTCGGCGACCGCGCGCCAGTCCGCCGGCGGGCGCCGCGCGCCGAATTCGCCGTCTTCCTCCCACGGCCAGGCCCAGAACACGTCTATTCCCGGCATCTTGACCGATCCGAAACTGTTGACGGCGACAAGCGCGCCAACCGCAAGGCCGTCGCCGGACACATAGGACGCCGAGCCGATCCCGCCCGGGCCGGCGCCGGCGCGCGCGCCGAAACCGGCGCCGGCAAGCCCGAGCCGCACGGGCCCGCCCGCTTCCATGCAAGCCTTGCGTCCAAGGCGGCGATAGGGCGGGTCTTCTCCCCAGTCCTTGTCGCCGCCATTGGCGAGATCATAGAGAATCGCCGCCGGCACGATCGGCGAAGGCGGCGCGCCGGGCGCCCGAACGAGTGTGAAGCCGCGCCCGGGTTGCGTCCCGAGCCAGGCCGCCGCGCCGTCGGCCGCAGCAAGGCCGTAAGACGATCCGCCGCTCAACACCACCGCATCGACGCGGTCGACGAGCGTTGACGGGTCGAGCAGGTCGGTCTCCCGCGTTCCCGGGCCGCCGCCGCGCACGTCGCAGCCGCAGATCACCGGCCTTTCCGGCAGCACGACCGTTGCGCCCGTGCGAACCGTTTCATTTTCGGTTTGACCGACGGCGATTCCCGTCACGTCGGTAATGTCGTTGTTGGGGCCGGGCCTTGTGGATGCGTTCGCCATTTGCTGCTCCGCGGGGGTCGAAAGCTTCCCCGCATCAGGGTACAACCCCCGGCGTAGCGAACAAGGGGCGGCGCCGTGCGTATCATCAAATTGTTTTTGGTCCTGTTGGCGGCGACGGCGGTCTCGGCGTGCCTGCGCCACGAGGGATTTCAGGTCGTCCCCGCGGCGCGAGCCTCCGATGAACCGAAAACCTATTTCATCGCCGCGGCCAATCCTTACGCGGTCGACGCCGGCGCGGCCGTGCTCGAGCGGGGCGGCGCGGCGGTCGACGCCGCCATCGCCGTGCAGGCGGTGCTCGGCCTTGTCGAGCCCCAGTCTTCAGGCTTCGGCGGCGGCGCCTTCATGCTGCATTACGACCCGCAAGAGGGGACTCTCGAAACCTATGACGGGCGCGAAGCCGCGCCGGCTTCGGCGACGCCGGACCGTTTCCTGACCGAAACCGGCGAGCCGATGCAGTTTTACGACGCGGTCGTCGGCGGGCTGTCGGTGGGCGTGCCCGGCGTGGTCAGAATGCTTGAGCGCGCCCATGACGAACACGGTTCGATGCAATGGTCCGAACTGCTCAAGCCGGCGCTGACGCTCGCCGAAGACGGGTTTGTCGTCTCGCCCCGGCTTCACGGTCTGCTCGAGCGCATACCGCGCCTTCAGCAATTACCAACGGCGGCGGCGTATTTCTACGGCGAGGATGGCGCGCCCCGTCCTGTCGGCTCTGTGCTGGAGAATTCCGACTACGCGCATACACTCCGTATTCTGAGTAAAAAAGGACCGGGGGCGTTCTACAAGGGCGAAATCGCCGAGGCGATTGTCGAGGCCGTAAACGGCGGTCCCAATCCCGGCGGCATGACGTTGAAAGATCTCGCCGACTATCGCCCGGTCAAGCGCGCGCCCGTATGCGCGCCCTATCGCGGCTATGAAATCTGCTCGATGGCGCCGCCGAGTTCGGGCGGGGTGACGCTTCTGCAAATCCTGCAATTGCTGGAGCCCTTCGACATGGCCGGCGCCGGCGCCGGTTCGGTCGAGGCGCTGCATCTCCTGTTCGAGGCGAGCCGGCTCGCTTACGCCGACCGCAACCAGTATCTCGCCGACCAGGACAAGGCGGCCGAAGCCGGCGGGCTTACCCAGGAAGAAGTGATTTCGGGCCTCCTTAACCCGGCCTATCTCGCCGATCGCGCCAAGCTCATCGACCGGGTCGAGGCGGCGGACGAAGTTTCAGCCGGCGATCCTTCGTCCTACGCGGTCGACGAAAACGCGCGGCCGGGCGCATGGCGCGGGCTTGCCCCCGACGCCTCGCCGGAGCCGCCTTCGACCAGCCATTTTGTGATTGTCGACGGCGAGGGCCGCGTCGTGTCGATGACGACGACGGTGGAGTTCGCCTTCGGCAGCCATCTGATGACCGGCGGCATGATTCTGAATAATCAGTTGACGGATTTTTCCTTTCTGCCCGAGCGCGACGGCGTTCCGGTCGCCAACGCCGTCGGCCCCGGCAAACGTCCGCGCAGTTCGATGAGCCCGGTCATTGTGTTCGACCAGAACGGCGACGTGTGGGCTGCGCTCGGCTCTCCGGGCGGTCCGGCGATTATCGGCTATGTGGTGAAGACGCTGATCGCGCTTATCGACTGGGGAATGCCGATGCAGGCTGCGATCGACGCGCCCAACGCCGTCTATCCGCGCGGCGAACCGCTGCTTGAGGAAGGCGGTTTCGACGACCAGATCATTGCGGGCTTGCACGCGCGCGGCCATGACGTCAGCGTGCGCGGACTGACCAGCGGCCTGCACGGATTCCGGCGTGCGGCCGATGGTTCTTACGACGGCGGCGCCGACCCGCGCCGGGAAGGCGTCTGGCGGGTCGGCCGGGTCGAGGAAGACTGATCAACCAAAGCCAGCGTTAATTAAGCGGCAGGCGGATGGCGAATACGGCGCCGTCAGGGCCGCTCCGCGCAAGCGACAGTTCGCCGCCATGGGCGCGCATGATTTCCGCGGCGATGGCGAGCCCCAACCCCGACCCGCCCGGCTTGCGCGATCCCTTGAACGGTTCGAACAGATGTTGTTGCGCTTCCTCGGGAACGCCCGGACCGTTGTCGGCGATCTCGATGACGGCATGGTCGTCCTCCGTGCGCGCGGCGATGGAAAGAACAACGTTGCGCGGCGTTTCGTCTTCTGCGGCGGCGTTGTTCGCAGTGGCTTCAACGGCGTTGCGCGCCAAGTTGATTAATCCGCGATAGAACTGGTTGCGATCGACATTCAGGGCGAATGACTCGGGCACGTCGTTGCGCAATTCCACATCCTGCGCCGCCGCATCCTCAAAAACTTCGTCGACGAGAGAATGCAGGTCCGTTTTACTCTTGCTCAAAACGTCCGGCGCCATGCTTCCATAACGCAACGTGTCCCGACTCAGCGTAATGGCGCGGTCAAGCGCCTGGATAAGTCGCGGGCTGAGCTTTTTCACGCGGGGGTCGTCGCTGTTGGCGAGCCGGTCGGACATCAATTGCGCGCTCGCCAGAATATTTCTGAGATCGTGGCTGATTTTCGAAATGCCGGCGCCGAGCGCGGCCAGACGCCGGCGCTCATTCAAGAGATCCTGCGTGCTTTGTTCGAGCGCCGCCAGACTGCGCTCGGCGGCGCCGATTTCGTCCGCGCGGTCCGTCGGCGTTAGAATGTTCTCCCGCTCTTCCGGATTCTTCTGGAACGCCGTCATGTTGTAGGTGAGTTTTTTGACGGGTTTGACGATCAGCCGGTTGAGCGTCCAATAAACAAACGCCGCCGTCAGCGTGGAAATCACCAGCGACAGGCCGAAAACGTTGCGGGCGTAAATCCACAAATCCCGTCTCAGCGACGCCTGGGAAATGATGATGTCGACCGAGCCTCCGGATGCGAAGCGCGGTATGCCGAAGACGCGAACCATGTCGTTCCCGCGCGATAACATCGTCGCCCAGGCGGAAATGATGAGCTCCGCCGGCGACGCATCCGTCATGTCCACGAAGTGCATTGCAGGCGGGTTGGCGGCGTCGATCTCTGGCGCGAGCAGAAGAACGCGGGCGCCGCCGCGGTTTACGGTCACGCCGAGAATTTCGGCGGTGGCGAACAACTGCTCGGCGACCTCTTCATCGATCATGCTCTCGGCCGGCCCTTCAAGCGCAAGGCCGACCAGATAGGCGGCTTCTATACGTGCGTTGATCCAGTCGCGGCGGTGTTTGGCGATCGAAGGAACGAGCACCACAGCCTCGGCGATGAGCACGAAGACGATGGTCAGAATAAGAAGCTGCGTCGATAACGAACGGTTGGGGCGGACAGGCTTGTCGTCTTGCAATGCATTTTCTTCCGCGCTCGCCATAAACAATGCTCGTCCTCAATCTAAAATAGACAATAACGAAACAAGCGCTTTCGTCCGTCCCGAAAACAGCATGGGCGCGTACCATGCGCCCGCCGCGCGCTTTGACGCTTCGCCGCGGGTCGGGTAGGGGGCAATATAGTCTTTAAATGCTTTCACGCCCAGATTGCCGGCGATTGCAAGCGCCCAGGGCTGTATGAGATCGCCTGCGTTTCCACCGACGACGGCGGCGCCGAGAATGCGGCCGTTTTCTTTTGTGACGACTTTTACAAAACCGGCCGTTTCGCGTTCGGCTTGCGCGCGATCATTGTCGGCGAACGGCCAGCGCGCCACCGAGATTTTATACCCTTTCTCCCGCGCCGCCTGTTCGGTGAGGCCTGCCTGGGCGAGCTCCGGGTCGCAAAATGTGACGCGCGGCGACAGCGCGTCGCGATTTTTCGCCGGCGCCTTGAAGAGAATATTTCTGATGACAATGGAGGCGTGATAGCCCGCCGTATGGGTGAACTGCGGTCCGCCGATGACGTCGCCGATCGCATAGATGCGCTTGTTGGCGGTGCGCAGACGGTCGTCGACGGCAACGCCGCGTTCGTTCGTTTCGACGCCCGCAGCGGCGAGATTGAGCCCGTCCACATTGGCGCGGCGACCGACCGCGACCAGCAGGTGCGAGCCCTGGACGGTTTTCAGTCCGGCGCCGTCGTTTCGGTCGTCGTAATCAACTTCAACGCCGCGCGGCGACGGTCGGGCGCGGATTGCGCGGGCGTTTTCGCGAATATCGACGCCTTCGGAGACGAGCGCATCGCGCAACACGCCGACGAGCTCCGGATCGTCCCTGTTCAGGATCGTATCCTGTTCAATGAGAACCGCCTGCGAACCCAGGCGCTGGTGCGCCTGGGCCATTTCAACCCCGACCGGTCCGCCGCCCAGGATGACGAGACGTTCGGGGCGCTTGCGGTTTTCGAAAATAGTTTCGTTGGTGAAGAAAGGAGTCTGCGCGATCCCGTCGATCGGCGGAACGGCTGGGCTTGATCCGGTTGCGATGACGAAGTGCTTCGCTTTGACGACAGCGCCGCCGGCCTCGACGCTGCGCGGACCGGTGAATGTTGCGTGTGCGCGAATGACCCGCACGCCGAGCCCCTCGAAGCGTTCCTGGCTGTCATGGGGCGCGATGGCGGCGATGACGCAGTGAACGTGATCCATGACCGCGGGGAAATCGATTTCAGGCGCGCTTGCTCTGATTCCGAATTCGCCCACATTCCTGACGGCGGCGGCGCGCGACGCCGCCGCCAGCAACGCTTTTGACGGCACGCAGCCGGCGTTGAGGCAGTCGCCGCCCATGGCGCCTTTTTCGATCAGAACGACCTTGCGGCCGAGTTGTGCCGCGCCGGCGGCGACGGACAATCCGCCTGCGCCTGCGCCGATGACGCAAAGATCCGCTGAAATTGTTTCGCCCATCCGCCTTTCTCAGGGAATTGCGCGCCTACCGCCGCCCTCTCAGAGCCCAACTGAAAATCATCTCTACAGGCGCGTCAGTCTCGAGACAGACATTCGCCCGCCTCATAGAGGGCTGGCCCGGGCTCTGAAAGTAAGAAATAAAGAGCCCGAGCAGATATGGTCTGGCGCAAGCGATCATATGATTATTGTCCGACTTTCCGCGTGGTTTGTGTTTTCGTTTAGGCTCTTAGCACGCGGTAGGCGATGGGGATAAGGGCGAGAATGCTGAGCGCAATGATCGGCGTCAAAATCTCCGGCTGCATAAAGAGACCCGAAAGCTCAACGTCGCCGCCCGTTTCGATCACCGCGCCAAGGCCGTTGCCGGCGCTTACGAAAGCGAAGACGCCGGGAATAATGCCGATTATCGTTGCAAGAACGTAGGAGCGCGTCCTCATGCCCACGAGGGCCGGCGCAATATTGACGATCACAAACGGAAACAGCGGAATGAGCCGCAGCAGCAGCAGGTAGGAAAATGCGTTCTTCCTGAAACCTTGCTCCATGCGCGCGACAAAACCCCTTGCGCGCCGGCGCAGACTGTCGCCGAAGGCTGTCCGCGCGATCAGGAACAGAATGGTCGCGCCCGTGGTCGCGCCGATCATCACCGCGCCGAATGCGACCCAGATTCCGAACAAAAACCCGCCGAGCAGCGACATCGCCGTGGCGCCGGGCAGAGAGAATGCAGTGACAGAGATATAGACCAGAATGTAAACGCCGACCGCCACGAAAAATTGCGCCGCCACGAACTCCTGCAGCGCGGCGTAATGTTCCTGCAGGGCTGCAAAGCTCAAATAGTCGCGGAAACCAAAGAAGAACGCCGCCGCAGCCACACCAGCCAGCGCCAATAGTCCGACCCGTGCGATCGTCTTGGATCGCCTGGCGACGTCTGGGGAGAGCGCGTCGTCATTTTCCATGCGCGTCGTCAAAGTTGTCTCATCCTGTTTATAGCCTGCGCCTGCAGTCCGCGCCGCAGTGGAATGCCGGGAAGGCGGAGCTTGCGCGCCCATTACACTGGGACCGAGGGCTTAACAGGGAACTGGCTCAAGGGCTCTTAAATTCAACGGATTTTAGGGTCACAATGGCGCGAAGTGAGAAGCGGCCGATCTCACGCGGGGCGGAGGTCCGCCAGCAGGCGGTTTGCGCCAGCCGGCGGCTTGACTGGACGGGCCGCCTCGGCTATCCCGCGCGCTCTTGCGGCGCGCGCCGCTGACGCCAGTGATTAAAGGGCGAAACGATGAAACGGACCTATCAGCCGAGCCGGCTCAAGCGCAAACGCCGCCACGGTTTTCGCGCCCGCAAGGCGACCAAGGGCGGGCGCCGGATACTGGCGGCGCGCCGGGCCAAGGGGCGCAAGAAATTGTCGGCCTGAGGACCGCCGACCGCTCCGGCGGCGGATTGGCGCAGGGCGCGCCCTTAGCCGTGAAGCCATTGAAAAAGCGTGCGGATTTCCTGCGGCTGCGCCGGGGCGCAAAGGCGGGCACGCTGGCTTTCCTTCTCGTCAGGCGGTTTCGGGACGATGGGCGCGCGGAGGTCCGCGTCGGACTTACGGTTACGAAAAAGCTTGGCGGCGCGGTCTTTCGCAACCACATTCGCAGGCGGTTGCGCGCGGCCGTGCGGGAGGTTTTTCCGGAACATGCCGAAGCCGGGGCGGACTATGTCCTGGTGGCGCGACGATCCGCCTATACGAGGAAATACGCCGCCTTGCTTGACGATATGAAGCGCGCCCTTTTAAGCCTTCGCCGCAAGACCGGCTGAGCCGTGCTGCGGGACGCGCGGAGAATTATCGGGAAGATTCATGGATCGTAACCTCATTCTGGCCGTAGCGCTTTCGGCGGGCATATTGATTTTGTGGCAGGTATTCGTCGCCGGCCCGCAGGAGGAGGCCTACCGCGCCGCCCGCGAAGCGGCCGAGCAGGCGGACGCCGCGTCCGACGCCGCCGTTCCGGGCGCCGACGCCGCAGATCTGGGCGTCATTGAACCCGCAGCCGCCGATTCGCTCGATGAAGCCCTCGCCGAAACGCCGGGCCGGGTGCCGATCGACACGCCCAGTCTCGACGGATCGATCAATCTTCTGGGCGGACGCATCGACGATGTGATGCTGAAGCGTTACCGCGAAGAACTCGATCCGGAAAGTTCCGAGATCCGTGTGTTGCGTCCGCGCGCGGCGAAATACGGCCATTACATCGAACATGGATGGGCGACGGCCGGCGAGAACACCGGAGGCGCCACGTGGTCCGCGCCCGAAGGCGCAAGGCTCACGCCTGAAACGCCGGTGACATTGACGCTTCGCCGAGACGGGCTGGTTTACGAAAAAACCTTTGAAGTCGACGAGCGCTTCATGTTTACGGTCACCCAGACCGTGCGCAACGAATCAAACGAAGCCGCGACGCTGACGCCTTATGGTATCGTCGTTCAGCGCGGCGTGCCCGACGACCTCAAGAACTTCATGATCCTGCACGAGGGCCCGGTCGGCATCATCGGCGGCAAACTCTATGAGCGCAAATACAAAAAACTCCAGAAAACGAACCGCAGCACCGTCAGGGAGGAAGGAACAGGCGGGTGGCTCGGCATTACGAAAAAATACTGGCTCGCCGCCGCCATTCCGCCGCAGGACGCTCCCTTCACCGGCGGCATCGACAAGACCGGTCCTGAGACCAATCCGCTGTTCAGAGCGAGCTACGCGCTAAATCCGGTCGCGCTCCAGTCCGGCGAAACGCTGTCGATCACCTCCCACGCCTTCGCCGGCGCAAAGGACGTCGACATTCTACAGTCTTACGAACATGCGCCGGACAAGGGCGGACTCGGGGTGCTCGATTTCGACAAGGCGATCGATTGGGGGCATCTTTTCTTCCTGACGCGGCCGATTTTCTACACGCTCAACTTTTTCGGCGACCTGATCGGCAATTTCGGCGTCGCCATCCTTATTCTGACGCTGATTATTAAGGCCATTCTCTTCCCGGTCGCCAACAAGGCGTTCGAGACGGCTTCGAAAATGAAAAAGCTTCAGCCGCAGGTCAAAAAACTTCAGGAGCGCTACAAGGATGACAAGCAGAAGATGCAGCAGGAGATGATGGCGCTTTACCAGCGGGAGAAAATGAACCCGTTGGCCGGCTGCATCCCGATCCTCATCCAGATGCCGATATTCTTTGCGCTCTATAAGACGCTCTTTGTCACGATCGAGCTGCGCCATGAGCCGTTTTTCGGGTGGATACGCGATCTGGCGGCGCCTGATCCGACAACGGTGTTTAATCTTTTTGGTTTGCTGCCATATGATCCGACAGCGATCCCGGCGATTGGCGGTCTGCTCGGCATCGGCGTCCTGCCGCTGCTGATGGGCGCGGCGATGTGGTTTCAAACGAAGCTCAACCCGCCGCCGGCCGATCCCATGCAGGCGCAGATGTTTGCGATGATGCCGATCGTCTTTACGTTTCTTTTCGCCAGATTCGCCGCCGGCCTCGTGCTCTACTGGTTCTGGAACACGGCGTTGTCGATCCTGCAGCAGTGGCTCATCATGAAGAAGAACGGCGTCAGCATAGACTGGGGCGAACGCTTCAAGTTACCGAGCTTTTTGACCAAAAAAAAACCGGTCGCCGGCGAATAGCCGGGGGACCTTTGTGACGCCGGATACGGAATATTCGCCCGACGCCCTCGAAAAAGGCCGGAAGCTTTTTGCAGGCCCTTGCGATTTCATGCTCGGCGTCGTCGATATGGCGAGGCTGCCTGAGGGCGGGCCGGCCGAAATCGCCTTTGCGGGGCGCTCCAACGTAGGCAAGTCCTCGCTTTTGAATGCACTGACCGGCCGCAAGGCGCTGGCGCGCGCCTCCAACACGCCGGGGCGAACGCGCGAGCTCAATTATTTCGATCTCGGCGGCGCCCTGCGCCTGGTGGATCTGCCGGGTTACGGCTATGCGCGCGCATCCAGAAAAGACGCGCAGAACTGGTCGCGGCTGACCCGCGAATTCTTACGCGGGCGGGCTGAGTTGCGCCGCGCCTGTGTGCTGGTCGACGCCCGTCATGGGCTCAAACCCGCCGACCGGGACATCATGGACATGCTCGACGAATGCGCTGTCAGCTATCAGATTGTGCTGACCAAGGCGGACAATATTAAACCGACCGCGCTGGCGCATCTGATCGAGGAAACCGCATCAGCGATTGCGCGCCGGCCGGCGGCGCATCCGGTTGTCCGCGCGACTTCGGCGGTGAGCGGCGAAGGCGTTCCCGAACTCAGGGCGGATCTCGCAGCGATTGCAGGGTAATAGGCGCGTCAACGCTTTGTTAACCCTGATGCGCGCCGACTGCGGACATGGCGAAATCGATCGCACGCCGGATTGCGGAAAAACATGGGCAGGGCGCCGGGACGCCCGCCATCGCTTTTCTCACATATCTGAAGACCGAGCGCCGGGCGAGCCTTTATACCGCGCGCAACTATGGCGCGACGCTCATACGGTTTTTCGATTTTCTGACAGTTTATCTCGGCGGCCGGCCCACTCTCGAAACGCTGGCGCAACTTGATGCGCGCGACATCCGCGCGTTTCTCGCCGCCCGCCGGGCTGAAGGATTGCAGCCGCAGACGATCAAGCTCGAGCTTTCTGCGTTGAAATCATTCTTTGCATTTTTGCGCCGGCGCGAAGGCGTTGACAATGACGCCATCACGGCGCTGCGCGGACCCAGAATCAAGGAACGCCTGCCGCGTCCCGTTTCCATCAAGGACGCCGAAGCGCTCATTGATGCTGCGGACTCTCGGCGCGGCGCAGGCGAGGGGGAAAACTGGCGGCGCGCGCGCGACGCCGCGCTGTTCACGCTGCTTTACGGCGCGGGGCTCAGGATCTCTGAAGCGCTGTCGCTCTCATGGAGCGACGCGCCGTTCGCTGATGCGCTGCGCGTTAAGGGCAAGGGCGCCAAGACCCGCGCCGTGCCGATTATGGACGTCGTGCGCAAGGCGATCGAAGACTATCGCGCGCTTTGTCCCTATGGCGGGGGAAAGGACGATCCGCTGTTTTTTTCCGCCCGCGGCAAGCGATTGTCGCCGGCCGTCGCGCAGCGCGCGCTGAGAAACTTGCGCCCGCGACTTGGCCTGCCGGATAGCGCGACGCCGCACGCGTTGAGGCACGCCTTCGCCACGCATCTGCTCGCCGCCGGCGGCGATCTGCGCGCCATTCAGGAGCTCTTGGGCCACGCTTCGCTCGCCGCAACCCAGCGTTACACCAAAGTGGAGACGGAAACCCTGCTCAAACTTTACGACTCCGCCCATCCGCGCGCGACCGGTAAAGTGGTGAATGGTGAAATAGTGAAGTGGTGAATGGCGGCGACGGCGAGTGAGACTATGGAAGGCGGCGCAGCGCGGACAGTCCCGTTTCTTTCTATTCCTTACTCCAATTCACTATTTCACCATTCACCATTCACTATTCCCTCTTCCTTCCCAAATATTTCGCCTCATAAGTTCGGACGTCGCTTCTTAGCTCTTTGAGCAACATGTAAAGCGCGATGATGTTCGGGATGCACATGCCGAACAGCATGGAATCGGTGAAATTGATGATTGAAGAAAGCGAGACCGCCGCGCCGGTCGAGAGAAGCGTGCACAGGATCAGCTTGAACGTGACGTCGACTCTTTTTGTCGCGCCGAAGAGATAAGCTGCGGCCTGCGCGCCATAATAGGACCAGCTCACGAGCGTCGTGAAAGCAAATAGCATCGACGCCATCAGCAGGATATAGGGAAACCACGGAAACGCGCTTGCGAACGCGGCGGAGGTGATTTCGATGCCTTGCAGATCGCCTTCGGCGAACAGGAAAGGCTCGTAAGCGCCGGTGACGACGACGACGAGCGCCGTGATCGTGCACACGACGACCGTATCGAGGAACGGCTCAAGCAGCGCGACGTAACCTTCGGTCAGCGGCTCGTTGGTTCTCACGGCCGAGTGCGCGATCGCCGCCGAACCGACGCCGGCTTCGTTCGAATAGGTGGCGCGCCGGATGCCGTTGATGAGCGCGCCTATGAGTCCGCCGCCCGCGGCGTCGAGGCCGAAGGCGCTTTCAAAAATCGTCGCAATAGCGTGCGGCAGTTCCGCGAAGTTCAGCAAGATGATGATAATCCCTGCGCCGATATAGACGGCGCCCATTAGCGGAACGAGGATGCCGGTCACCTTGCCGATGCGCCGGATGCCGCCGAAAATGACATAACCGACGCCGCTCGCCATGATGATTCCGAACGTGACCGGGATCGACAGGCCGGTAACGTTGGCGAATTGGGCGTGCGCCTGATTGACCTGAAAAATGCTGACCGACGCGCCCATGCACATGACGGCGAAAAAGACCGCGGCGATTTTGCCGAACGTCTTCAGGCCGTGGCGGGAGAGAATCGCTTCGATGTAGTACATCGGCCCGCCGATAACCCTGCCGTCCGGTGCGAAGCGTCGGTATTTTACTGCGAGCGCGCATTCGGCGAATTTCGAGCTCATGCCGAGAAAGCCGGCCAGAATCATCCAGAACACGGCGCCCGGACCGCCAAGCGCGATGGCGACCGGAACCGAGGCGATATTGCCGAGCCCGACCGTGCCGGAAATCGCCGAAGAGAGCGCCTGAAAATGCGAAATCTCGCCGTCGGCGCCTTTCTGGTCCTGCGGGTTGAGAACGAGCCTCCAAGCGTGGCGAAAGCCGCGCAAATTGATAAAGCGCAAGGAAAAGGTGAGAATCGCGGCGGCGGAAATCAGCCAAATCACAACCAGCGGCAGGTCGACGCCGCCGATTTTTACCGAATAGAAAATGATTGAGCTGACGAAATCGCTCACCGGCGTCAACGCATTATCGATTGCGTCGGCCAGGCCGTTCGCAGCTTCAGCTTGCCCCATCGGACGGGTTCCTCCTGATTGCGCTATCGCGCGAATGCGCGACACTTACAGATATCGCAACGTCAGTCATCCACACTCGCCGGCAGGCGCTGGTTAATTCGACGGTAATCGCCCAACTGTCCAAACCCGTTCCTCAAATTCTTGTGAATTGACGCCGGGGCGCAATGTCTTTAGCCCTTATCGGCAGGGCGACTGGCGACAAAAAGATCCATCTAATAGAATTCAGCAATTGCGATTCGAGAACTGCCTTAAGACGCAGGCCCGCGTATGTTGAATTTCCAGTTTGAACGTCCGCCGCCGTTTTGAATCGGACCCGGCCGGGTCCGCAGGAAATCGCCAGCATCTCCCCCGCTGGCGGTGAACGGGACGGCGCCGTCTTTCGCAGACGGCGTCGTCCTTTTAGCCTTTCCCCCAATCATGGCGTTGCGGACGGCGAGAACAACGTGCTGAAGAAAAGCGCGTTCATGAACAGTTTATCGGTTCCATAAAAGGTCGCCCGAAACGACGGATCGTCAGCAAACAGGATCACGGCGCCGGCGCCGGAACGCACGCCGGCGAGCATCGGCGCGCCGGCGATCTCGCCCAGACGCTTTTTAGAAGCGTAGCCGGAAAGCAAAGGCGCGTCCGTATAGCGCGCAACCGTCGCCACGGGATCTTTCGGAGTCTTTAAAATTCCCGTCGAATTACGCATCGTCGCAATCGACCTGTCGCGATAACCGAAACCGAGCGGGTGGGTGATGTCGAGGTCGCTTTCGAATAACGCGCCGCCGATAACATGTTCAGCGTCGGCGAGCGGCTTGTCGGCGTAATCGCGCCGCTCGACAGGTTTGTCGGCTTCGGCTTCGCCATCGTCTTCGGCCCCGTCTTCGCTGAGGAATTCCGATTGCGCCCAGACGGCGGTCTTTTTTGTGGCGATCAGGACGCCGCCGGCGTTGATCCATTCCTTGACCTTTTCCGTCGTCTTTTCATCGAGATCGCCTCCGTCGGGGATGATGAGATGCGTGAAACGGGACAGGTCGACGCCGCCGAGCTGGTCCTTCCGGCGTAAGACCAGCGGCGTCTTCATGCGATGATCGAGCAGGTGCCAGAGTTGCCCGGCGCTGTAGCGCGACACGCCGTCGCCGAACAGCATCAGCGCAACCGGCTTTTTCAGCGTTCGCACGCTGCCGAAAGAACCGAGATCGCCGACGCCCGGCGCCGCATTGCCGCTGTCGACCGCGTAGACGTCAACGCGGTCTTTTTCCGCGGCTTCGCGTGCAATGGCGGCGATGCGCGCTTTCGGAACCGTCTGCCCGGCGAAGGGAATGAAGATCGCGCCGCGGTCGAATTCGCGCGTTTCGCCGTACGTCTGTATGGTTTTCGGCTCCATCAGGACGCGTGTAATCACGTCTTCTTTCATGAAGCGGTATAGCGCGCGCGGCGCATAGTAATCGTCCCAGTCGAATGCGTAGCCGTAGCGCGCTTCGCCGGGGGCGCGCGCCGGCGGCGCATAGCGCGCCGCTTCTTCGCCGAGGAGCGATCGGTTGAAGCGCATGCCGTCGAGCGGCGCGTAATCGAGATCGAAGGCGAGCGGCAGCGTCCAGCCCGATACGTCGTAAAAGATGTTCTCCTCGAATTCGGTCACCCGATCGAACAGGCCCCGGATCATCGTGAACTGCGGCTGTCGCATGGGTACGATGAAACTGTTCCCGGCCGCATAGGTCTTTCCGTTGACGATGACGTCGCGCGCCAGCGCATAAGCCTTCACCCGGTGGCGCGCCAGCAGTTGCAGAAACATATCGATGCGGGCTTCGTCCTCGCCGGCCGAAAATACATACGCCTTGACCGGATGACTGCGCGCCGCATTTTCCGCGTCAGCGAAAAAACCGCGTTGATAGGCGAGCAGGTCTTCGCTGTTCTCGCGCGCGCCGGCAATCGTCGTCAGCGACGTGTTGAAATGAATACGGATATTCTGCGCATAGGTCCGAAGGCCGTTATCGGTGTCGATCGCGCCGCCGCGCGCGGCCGCCGCCTCGAACAATATGCCTACGCCGCCATTGATCGACGGATAGGTCGATCCTTTGCCGATATAGAAATTGTCGAAGCCTTCCTCCGACGTATAAAGCTCGCCCATTTCGTCGAGCCGCGCGGCGTGGCCTTCGGCGATGCTCGACAAAAGTTCGCGTTCGCGGTCGGGAACCAGCGGGTTTTTCCGTTTCGGCACGCCCGGATGAAAATAATAGGTCGCGCCCGATCCCATTTCGTGGAAATCGGCCGAGACGTTCGGCTTCCACTTATGCCAGACGTCGATCCACGCCCGGCTTTCCGGTTGCGTTAAGAGCAGCCAGTCGCGATTGAGATCGAACCAGTAATGGTTCGTGCGCGCCTCCATCCACAGATTGTGCTGCTCATGCGCGGGGTTTGCGACCGCGACGTCGCCTCCATACGCGTAGACATGGTTGACGCGGCGGGAATGGCCGTCCGGATTGAAGATGGCGATGATGACGATGACAGTATCGCGCAATATCGCTTCGATTTCTTCACCTTGCGCGGCGGCGAGGTGATAAAGCGTCGGGATCGACGCATCCATGCCGGCCGACTCTGCGCCGTGCACGCCGTAATTGAGCCAGACGACGACGGGGCCGGCGCTGTCGGGCGCGGACGGGTCGAGGCGGGCGAGATGCGCGGCTCTGATCTCGTCGATGCGCGCCTGGTTTTCCGGCGCGGTGACGACGAACGACAGGATCGGCCGGCCTTCATGCGAATAGCCGATCGTCTCGACGGTGATGCGGTCCGACCGGCGCGCCAGCGTGCGCAGATAGGCGACCATGATGTCGTGGCGGACCGGCTTGTCGCCGAGACCGTAGCCGATAAAGGCGTCCGGCGTCGGGATGTCGGCGTCATAGACGGTCCCGTCAGGACGGAAATAATCGAACGGTTCGGCCTGCGCCGGCAGTGAAATGAGCGTGACGAACAGAGCGGCGAAAAACGCGCGCATGGATCAATCCCCTCCCGAGAAAATTTTTCGGAGAGTGTAACGGTCCCGTGCGCAATGTCACGGGCGCCGGCCGACGCCGAGCGCTATAGGCCCTTAAGGGCCTGGTCGAGATCGCGTCTGAGGTCGCCGGCGTCTTCGACGCCGATGGAAAGGCGCACCAGCGCGTCGTCGACGCCAAGCTCGGCGCGGCGTTCGGGCGGGATCGAGGCGTGGGTCATGACGCTGGGATGCTCGATCAGGCTTTCCACGCCGCCGAGCGATTCGGCCAGCGTGAACAGTTCGACGCGCTCGAGCATAATCTTCGCCGCGTCGAGCCCGCCCTTGAGGAATATCGTGACCATGGCGCCGAAGGCGTCCATCTGGCGCGCGGCGATGGCGTGACCCGGATGGCTCTCAAGTCCCGGATAGTTGACGCGCGCAATCGCCGGATGCGCCTCCAGCCATTCGGCGAGGGTTTGCGCGTTTTCGCAGCCGCGTTCCTGGCGCAGCGCCAGCGTCTTTAAGCCCCTGAGCGCCAGGAAAGAATCGAACGGCCCCTGAATGGCGCCGATTGAGTTCTGCAGGAAGGCGAGGCGGTCGGCGAGGTCCTTGTCATTGACCACAAGGACGCCGCCGATGACGTCGGAATGGCCGCCCAGATATTTCGTCGCCGAGTGCATGACGATATCGGCGCCGAAATCCAGAGGACGCTGGCAATAAGGCGAGGCGAAGGTATTGTCGCAGCCGACGATAATATCGCGTTCGCGGGCGATCTTCGCAATCGCCTCGATGTCGACAATCTTCAAAAGCGGATTGGTCGGCGTTTCGATCCAGACGAATTTGGTCTCGGACCTGATCGCGGCTTCGAAGTTTGCCGGCTTCGTCAGGTCGACATAATCGAAAGAAAGGTTCGACGACTCGCGCCGCACGCGCTCGAACAGGCGAAACGTGCCGCCGTAAACGTCGTCCATGGCGACGACATGCGAGCCGGCGGGAATGAGCTCCAGCATGGTCGCAATCGCCGCCATGCCCGAGGCGAAGGCGAATCCCCTCGCGCCGTTTTCAAGATCGGCGATGCAGCGCTCATAGGCGAATCGCGTCGGATTGTGCCCGCGGGCGTAGACGTAGCCCTTGTGCACGCCGGGGCTTTCCTGCGCGAACGTGCTCGTCTGATAGATCGGCTGCATCACCGCGCCGGTCGTCGGGTCGTGCTCCTGCCCGGCGTGAATGACGCGGGTAGCGAAAGCGGGGCGGTTCTTGCGGTCGGTCATGGGGCTGCATTCCGGATTGGCGTAACCGTGTCATAGCCGGGCTTGAATGGGGTTGAAAGGGTGCGCTGAGGCCAACCAGAAATCCCGCTCATCCCGGCGAAAGCCGGGACTCAATGCTGACTCCGATCTGGTTCCCGGCTTTCGCCGGGATGAGCGGAGATGAGATTTTCCTATTTAATGAACATGGCCTGGGGTTGTTTCGACCAGCCGACGTAAATCGCGTCGCCCGCCTCAATGACCGGGCGCTTGATGAGGGTCGGGTGTGCGGCCATCAGCGCGACGGCCTTCTTCTTGTTCACGCCTTGCTTGCCCCGGTCGGAAAGCCCGCGCCAGGTCGTCGAGCGCGTGTTCAACAGCGCTTCCCAGCCGACCGCGTTCGCCCATTTTTCAAGCTGCTTTTTCGTGACGCCGTTATCGCGCACGTCAATGACTTTGAAATCGACGCCGCCTTTTTCGAGCGCCTTCACCGCCTTCCGGCATGTATCGCAGGTTTTGAGGGCATAAACTGTTAGCGCCATTCGTCACGCCACCTGCAGTCTCAGATAGTTCAGCAAGTCCGTACGCGTAATCAGCCCCTCGAACTTGCCGTCGGTCATGACGACCGCCACATGGCCCTTGGCGAACACCGGCAATAGCTCCTCCATCGGCTCTGTGGCCTCGAGGGTCTCGACCCGGTAGGTCATGGCCGACTGCACCGGCTCCTGAAATTTTTCGCGGTCGCGCACGACGGCGAACAGGATATCCTCCTCGTCGATGATGCCGGCGAGGGTTCCGTCGCCGTTCAGCACCGGAAGCTGCGAGATGTCGTAAAGCTTCATCCGGCCCCAGGCGGCCATCAGCGTGTCGTCGGGTTTCACCGTCACCGTCGCGTGTTCGGAATGCCGGCGCGAAATGAGGTCGGTGAGATCGCCCTTGGGCGGGCGCTTCAGAAAACCCTGATCGTACATCCAGTAATCGTTGAACATCTTTGAGAGATATTTGTCGCCGCGGTCGCACACGAAGGCGACGACGCGTTTTTTCTCTTTCTGCTCGCGGCAATATTTGAGCGCGGCGGCGAAGATCGTGCCCGAAGAGGAGCCGCCCAACACCCCTTCTTCGCGCAACAGATCGCGCGCGGCCTCGAAGCTTTCCTTGTCGGTGATCGCGTAGGCCTTCTTCACGTGCGACAAGTCGGCGACATCAGGAATGAAATCCTCGCCGATGCCTTCCACAAGCCACGAGCCGACCTCGTTGGGTTTGACGCCGGTGTTCACATAATCTGCGAGAATGGAGCCTTTGGGGTCGGCGAGAATGATTTCCACATCCGGCGCGGCCTTTTCAAAAAAATGCGTCAAACCTGCAATGGTGCCGCCCGAACCGACGCCGGCGACGATGGCGTCCATGTCCTCTTCCATCTGGCCCCAGATTTCGGGGCCGGTCTGGGTTTCGTGCGCGAAAGGATTGGCTTCATTGCCGAACTGGTTGACGTAAAACGCGCCGGTCTCGCGCGATATCGCTTCGGCGACGTCCTGGTAATATTCCGGGTGGCCCTTGCCGACGTCGGAACGCGTCAGGCGCACGTCGGCGCCGAGCGCTTTCAAGTGGAAAATCTTTTCCTGCGCCATCTTGTCGGGAACGACGATGATGAGCTTGTAGCCTTTCTGCGCCGCCACGAGCGCCAGCGCGAGACCGGTGTTGCCGGCGGTCGCTTCGACGATCGCGCCGCCGGGCTTCAGCTTGCCGTCCTTTTCGGCTTGCTCGATCATCGCCAGCCCGATGCGGTCCTTGATCGAGCCGCCGGGATTGTTCGATTCGAGCTTCAGAAACAGTTCGCAAGGGCCCGTGTCGATCTTCGAGATGCGCACCATGGGCGTCTTGCCGATGCCTTCCAAAACAGTGTCGAAGACGGGCCCGAAGGCGGTGTCTTTCATCAGATTTTCTCCGCTCTGTTTCAGACTGTCTTAAGCCCTAGCAAGCGCCCCCGGCAAGCGGGCGCGCTTACGCCTTTTGGCGCAGGCGCCCGCGCCTGAGGTTGCGGATGAAAAATCGCGCTGGGTGGAGCGCCTCCGCGATTTTGTATTCGACGGGCGCCGGTTCGCCGGCCATTTCTGCTGCGATCATCGCCGCGGCGAGCGGCGCAGTGACGAAGCCGCGCGAACCGAGCCCGTTAAGGATGAAAAGACCAGGCTGCGATTCGCCCGGCGGATAGTCTCCTTTGCGCCCCGTGCGCAGGCCGTCATAAGCGCCGCCGTAAAAGCTCCAGTCGGGCAAGGGGCCGACAATGGGAAGCCGGTCGGGCGTCGTCGAGCGGACGCCGGTGCGCGGACGCGATCCGTTCGGGTCGAGACCGGCGGCGATCGGCGGCGCGAAACGTGCGAGCGCGTTGATATTGGCTTGCGTCGCCTCGCGGCTTGGTTCGGACGCCGCGCCGTCGGGCGCCGGCGCATGGGTCGCGCCAATCACAAGCCCGCCGTCAGGCGCCGGCGCCGCGTAGGCGCCGAAAGCCAGCGCACGCTCAGGCGCCTTGGCGTCGGGGAACCAGTCGACCTGTCCCGCCGACCCGGCGAGCGGCAGGGCGCGGGCCTGTGCAAAGCGCAGCGCTTCGAGTCCGTTCGCCAGCACGACGGCGTCATAGGCGACGCGATTTCCGTCATCGGTTTGGATAATCGGACACGCGCCGTCGCGGTCGATTGATCGCACGCGCGCTTTCACGAATGTCGCATCGCCCAGCAGCGCGCGCACGATGCGCGGAGGCGCAATGACTCCGGCTTTCGGGAAGAAAAGGCCGCCATCCGTCTCTTCGATCCAGCCGTCTGGCAGCAGTCCGGCGCCGAGAATTTTTCGCTGACGCAGTTTTTCTTTCTCATCCGGGGCGCCCAGCACGACGCCGCAAGGGTTGAAAGTTGGCTCGTCGCCGAGTTCTTCGAGCAAACCTAAGGCGTAGAGATAGGCGGCGAGATGAAACCGCGCCGCCGGCGTATCGCCAAGATCGACACGCGGCATAAAAAGTCCCGCCGGATTGCCTGACGCGCCGCTTGCCGGATTGTCGACGTCATAGACGGTCACCCCGAATCCGGCGCGTGTGAGTTCGAATGCAAGGCTTGCGCCCGCAATTCCTGCGCCGATCACTGCGATCGAAGCGCCGGGAGAAAGCTTTGCGCACGGGCGCGTATCGAACCACGGCGCGCGCCGGCTTGTCTCCGCACTCGGATGGTCAAGACGACCAACGAGCATCTCGCGCTTGCGGCCGAAGCCGGGCCGCTTTTCAATAGAAAACCCTGTCTCCCCGAACGCGCGGCGAACCGCGCCGGCGACCGTGAAAGTGGCGAAGGTCGCGCCTGCTTTCGAAAGGCGCGCCAGTTCGCCCGTGATTTCAGACGACCACATGTCAGGATTTTTCGACGGCGCAAAACCATCGAGAAACCAGGCGTCGACGCCGCCTTCCATCGCGTGCAGTCCCGCCGCCGCATCGCCGTAATAAAGCGTCAGCGTGACGTTCTCGTCGAGGTGAAGCCGGTGGAAGCCGTGCGCCGGCGGCGGGTAAAGCGCGCGGAGACGATCAGCGCGCGCCATCAGTTCGGGCCAGGCGCGATGCGCGCGTTCAAGGTCGGCGCACGCTAGCGGCGCGGCCTCGATCGAGAAAAGTCTCAGCTTTGCGCCGGGCGGCTTGCCGGCGCGCCGCCAGGCGTTCCAGGCGAGAAGAATGTTAAGACCGGTTCCAAAACCGAGTTCGCCGATTGTAAAGCGCGGAGCAAATGAAAACCGCCGCGGCAGATCATTGCCGCGCAGAAATACATGCGCGGCCTCTTCAATGCCGTCGCCGGAAAAATAGACGTCGCCAAACGCTGCGGAGCGGGGCGCGCCGGCGTCCCAGTCCAGCCTTGCTTCCTCGATGCGTCCTCGCCGCGTCACTGCACGGACATAACGCAAAAACGCCTTAGCGCTTAACCCTTTTGCGCGGGCGAAATCTGGATTCCCGTCACGCCGGGCGTGCGCCCGGTCAGCGCGCCAGCGCCTCCCGCACCGCCGGCGACGCATAACCGTCGGCGGGAAACCCGTGATCGCGCTGCCAGCGGCGCAGCGCCGCCTTCGTTCCCGCGCCGATAACGCCGTCGACCGGGCCGGGATCGTAGCCGCGGTCTTTCAACGCCTGCTGCAGGGACTTGCGTTCGGCGAGCGTCAGGGCGCGGTCGCCGCGCGGCCAGGCGGCGGCGATTTTTCCCGCGCGACCGGCGATGCGTTCGGAAAGAAGCGCGACAGCGAGCGCATATGCAGTCGAGCGGTTGTATTTCAGGATCGCCTCGAAATTCTCAAACGTCAGAAAAGCCGGCCCGTCAGCGCCGGCGGGCAACAGCACGCGGGCGCGCGCATTCGGGTCGAACCGCCCAATGAGACTGCCGTCGGCGGCCGCCGCGACGCCCGAGGCTGCCCATTCTGCGAGCGGTTTGCGCACGCTCCGGTCGGCCAGCGCATAATCGAAGCCGACCGGCAGCGTCACCTCGAGGCCCCACGCATCGTTTTGCAAGTAACCCGACGCGCTCAGATAATTGGCGGTCGATGCGAAAATATCGCCGAGATTCGACCACAGATCACGCTTGCCGTCGCCGTCATGATCGACTGCGTATGTGAGATAAGTCGTCGGCACGAACTGCGTCTGCCCCATCGCGCCGGCCCATGAGCCTTTGAGCTCGTCACGGTCGGCGTAGCCGTTCTGCAGGATCTTCAGCGCACCGATCAACTGGCTTCGACCATAGGCCGTGCGCCGGCCCCGCCAGGCCAGCGTTGCGAGCGCTTCAATGGCGTCATAGTCGCCCATGATCGCGCCGTAGGACGATTCAAGCCCCCAGATCGCGGCGATAATTTCCGAGTCGACGCCGTAAGCGGTTTCGATCAGCGACAAAAGCGAACGGTTTTCCGCGAACTTTTCCCGTCCGGTCGAAACACGCGCTTCCGACAGTACGCCGTCGAGATAGTCCCAGACCGTGCGGGCGAATTCGGGCTGGTCGTCATTGAGTTCGATGACGCGGTCGTTGACGCGCACATCTTTGAAGGCCTGATCGAGCACGTCGGCGCGGATGCCCGCCGCCTGCGCTTCGGCGCGAAATCCTTGAAGCCATTCCTCGAAGCTCGGCTCCTGGGCCGCCGCGGACGCCGCCGCAGCGAACAGGGCCGCGAGCCCTGCAATCACAGCCCCCGTCCGCTTCATGACCCCCCCAATGCACTGCGCGCCTGCTATTGACATAATGCGAAGCCTTCGCCGCCGATCAAGAGCCGAAATATGGGGCGATTGTGGGGCCGGGGCAAAGACTCAAAATTCCGGCGCAGCCGTGTTAGCGTGAGATGCTTTGCAAATAAGGGGGAGACCACGATGTTCGTCAGAATTCTGCTCGCCGCGCTCGCCGCGGGGGCGATCGGTTCAGCCGCCGCGCAGACCGAGCAACTCAAGAAATTGCAACCGGAGCTGCAGAAACGTCTGCCGCTCCCGCAACTGGAGCTGCCAGGCGTTTTGGGCGAGAATTCAGACGCGGCGCTCAGATGGGTTTCGCCCTTATTGCTGAACGCGCCCGGGACGATTGGCGGCGAGCGCTATTCGATCGACGGCAAACGGTTTCGCGACGAATTCGGCTTTTCGATCATCAATCCGAGCGCCGAGGCGAGCGTCGAGGGCGGAATCGACTGCTATGACGCGAGCGGCGTGCGCGACCCGAAATATTCCACGCGCTATCGTATCGAACCGATGAACGCCAAGCAGTGGCGCTCCGACCGCGCGGTTCCGGAACCCACGACCGACGGCCATATGGACAAGGACGAGGCGTGGTGCGTGATCTGGGCGAGCGCGCCGGTGTTCGCCTTCGGCGTCCGCTATACCGAAGTCGGTTCCGACCGCAACGCCGACGGATTCAACTTGCTTGCGGCGGCGCGCTGACGGCGCGGACAATCAGAGTGATCCGCCCTTCAATGCGGCGCGGCGTTCGCCTATGATCGCGCGACTCGCATCTATTGGCGCCGCTTTTCCGGCGGCCGGAGGACATATCCCATGAAGAGACTCATTCTCGCCGTGCTTCTGGCGACTGCGGCCGCATGCTCGGGCGGAGAAAAGGAAACGACAAAGGCCGAATCTGAGGCCGTCACGCCGGCGGCCGCGCCTGAAGACCACGCCGCTTCCGAGACGGCCGGCGCGTTCGCTGAGATGCGCGCCCAGTTCGCACTGGTCGAAATGACGCCGGACGTTTCCTTTCTTACCGACGAAGAGCGCCAGGTGGTCAATCTGCTGATCGAGGCGGCCGGTTATATGGACGAGATTTACCTGCGCCAGGTCAGCCCCGATAATCCGGCGATCCGCGCGGAAATCGCGGCGCGCGATCATCCAGACCGCGACCTTCTGCTCGATCTTTTCGATCTGCATATGGGGCCGTGGGATACGCTCGATCACGACCGGCCGTTTTACGGCGACGAACCGCTGCCGGAAGGCGCGGGGTTTTATCCCGCCGACATGACCCGCGAGGAATTCGAGGCCTGGATCGAGGCGCATCCGGAGGACAGGGACGCGTTCACGAGCGGCTACACGGTGATCCGGCGTGACGGCGACGGGCTCGTCGCCATTCCCTATTCCGAAGTCTATCGGGAGTTTCTCGAACCCGCCGCCGCATTGCTGCGCGAAGCGGCCGACATCACCAGCAACGAAAGCCTCAAGAAATTTCTGACCATGCGCGCCGACAGTTTCCTCTCCGACGACTATTTCGACTCGGAGATGGCGTGGATGGATCTCGACGGGCCGATCGAAATCGCCATTGGCCCCTATGAGGTCTATACGGACGGTCTCTTTGGATACAAGACGGCGTTCGAGGCTTTCATCACCATCAAGAATCCGGAAGAAAGCGCAGCCCTCGCCAAATACAAGGATTTCCTGCGCGACATGGAGGCCAATCTTCCGGTCGATGAATCTTACAAGAACTTCAAGCGCGGGTTCGAATCGCCGATTGCGGTCACCTATCAGGTGCATGGCGGCGGCGACAACGCCCGCGGGGTGCAGACCATCGCCTTCAACCTTCCGAACGACGAGCGCGTGCGCGAGGCCAAGGGCGCCAAAAAGGTGCTCCTCAACAATGTACTCGGCGCCAAGTTCGAACGCATCCTCGCGCCGATGGCCGAAGACGTTCTGGTTCCCGAACAGGCGGACCTTCTCATCAAGAAATACATGTCGATGGAAACGCTCTTTCACGAGCTGTCGCACTCGCTCGGGCCGGGCACCATCACCAAGGACGGGGTCGAGACCACCGTCAGCGCCGAACTGAAGGAGCTCTACACGCAGACCGAAGAAGGCAAGGCCGACGTCATGGGCGCCTATAACATTCTCTACATGATGGAGCGCGGCGAACTGCCGATCGCCGAGAAGGAAAACTTCCTCGCGACCTATTTCGTCGGTCTCTTTCGCGCCGTACGGTTCGGGATCAACGAGGCGCACGGACGCGGCGCGGCGTTTCAATACGCCTATTTCATCGAGAAGGGCGCGGCGACATTCGACGAAGAGACGGGCAGGTATCGTCTCGATTTCGATAAACTCGAACAGGCGATTACCAATCTCACGCGCGACATCGTCGTGGTGCAGGGCGACGGCGATTACGATGGGGCGAAGTCGTTTCTCGATGAATACGCCAAACTCGATGCTAACGCCGAAAGCGTCATCGAATCGCTGACGCACCTGCCGGTCGATATACAGCCGGTCTATCCGGAGGAGATTTAGCGCGGATAGTGAAGTAGTGAATGGTGAAGTGGTGAATGGTGAGCAATGTGCGGGCGATAAAAAGGGCCATCGTTCCTATATGTGATGTTCATTCTCCATTTTCCGTTCACTACTTACCATTCACTATTCACCATTCACATATTCCTTCGCGCGAGCGTTACTTTCGAACCCGGGTGCCGGCCGAGAATTTCCGAAATCCACACGCTCGTCTCGATGAGCGCGTCGAGATCGACGCCGGTCTCATAGCCTGAGCCGTGCAGCGAATAGACAACGTCTTCAGTGGCGACATTGCCCGAGGCGCCCGGCGCATAAGGACAGCCGCCAAGACCGGAAATGGAAGAATCGAAGGTTCGAACACCTTCCTCGATCGACGCCCAGATGTTTGAAAGCGCCTGGCCGTAGGTGTCGTGGTAATGCCCGGAGAGGGTTTTGACCGGGACTTCATCGGCGATTGCGTGGATCATGGCGCGGACCTCTTCGTGCGTTCCTACCCCGATCGTGTCGCCGAGCGAAATCTCGTAACAGCCCATCTCGTAAAGCGCCTTTGAGACGCGTACGACATTGACGAGCGGTATCTCGCCCTCGTAAGGGCAGCCCAGCACGCAGGAGACATAACCGCGCACGCGAACGCCATCGGCTTGTGCGGCCTCGATGACGGGCTTGAAGCGCTCAAGACTTTCGTCGATTGAGCAGTTGATGTTCTTTTGGCTGAAGCTTTCCGAGGCCGCGCCGAAGATCGCAACTGTATCGGCTTTCGCCGCACGCGCCCCCTCATAGCCTTTGAGGTTGGGCGTCAGCGCCGGATAGGAAACGCCAGGCGCGCGCGTCAGTTTCGCCATCACTTCGTCCGTCGCAGCCATTTGCGGCGTCCATTTCGGCGAGACGAAGGCGCCGGCCTCGACCGTCTTGAGCCCTGCGGCGGCGAGGCGTTCGATTAGCGCGACCCTGGTTGCAACGTCGACGGTCTCGCGTTCATTCTGCAGCCCGTCGCGCGGGCCCACTTCGACGATGGCGATGCGGTCGGTCAAATGCGCTCTCCAATCGGCGCGGTCAGGCGCGGGTCGTCCTTGTCGCCGGTGTTCTTCAGGCCTTTGGGCGCAATAATCATCACCAGAGCCTCTTCGTCGGCGGCGGTGCGGTGCTCGACGCCGGCGGGAACCGTCACCATTTCGCCTTCGTTTAGATGGAAAATCGCGTCATGCGTTTCAACGCGCATCGCGCCGCGCCAGCAAAGAAAGGTTTCATCAGCATCGTTATGGGAATGAAACAGAAACGCGCCCTTGATCCGGACGAGTTTGAAATCATACGCGTTCGCTTCGTCAATGATTTTCGGACGCCAGTGTTCGTGAAACAGAGAAAACTTTTCGGCCAGATTGATCTTTCGCATCACCCGATCTCCTCGAACTCGACCAGGAGATCCCCGTCTTTCACCTGATCGCCGGGCGCAAACCGGAAGGCTTTGACGACGCCGTCATGCGGGGCCTTGATGGCATGCTCCATCTTCATCGCCTCCATGACAAGGAGCGTCGCGCCGGCTTCGACTTCGTCGCCGGGTTCGGCGGAGAGCAGCGTAATGACGCCCGGCATCGGCGCGGCGAGGGAGCCTTCGGCCGAATGATGACTGAGCGCGCCGGAAAGCGGATCGGGGAAGGCGACGTCCCAGAAATCGGCGCCGATCCACACGCGTACGCCGGACCCGTGACGCGCCACCGTCGCCTCGAACATTTCGCCGTCGAGCGTGATGCGATAATCGCCGCCGTCCGGCGGCGCGGGGTCGAAAATAAACCGAAGAGGCGCCCGAGCCGTCTTGCCCTCCCGGCGCAGGGCCGCCGCAGCGCCTTCGTCAATCTCGACCTCGACCCCGTGTGCGGTTTTGGTCAGTTGCGCAATCGCCGCATCGCCGCCATTGGCGATCCAGTAGACCGCCCTGGCCGGCTCATTGAGACGGAATCCTGTAAGCGAATCCCACGGATCGGCGCTCCCGCCCGTGCGCGCTTCCATATGGCGATGGAAAAGCGCCGCCGCGCGGACGCGATTGTCGAGCGGAGCGTGGGCGAACAGGCTCTCGCCGTGCTCGTCTATATAGCGGGTGGAGAGCGCGCCTTTCAAAAAACCTTCGTCGCCGGCGAGCGCATGAAGAAAGCGCGCATTGGTTTCGAGCCCGGCGACGCGGGTTTCGGCGAGCGCGGCGCGCAATTTGGATAAAGCCTCGGCGCGGTCTTTCCCGTGGGTGATGATCTTGGCGATCATCGGATCGTAATGCGGGGTGATCGCCTGTCCCTCAACGACGCCGGAATCG
Organism: Parvularculaceae bacterium; assembly: GCA_046756245.1. GTDB lineage: Bacteria > Pseudomonadota > Alphaproteobacteria > Caulobacterales > Parvularculaceae. Next base: position 1,344 of record JBHHVZ010000026.1, on the reverse strand, counting down.
ATGCGCGCCGCCGCGCCGGGCAGGCGCAGCGTCGTCAACGTTCCGATCGAGGGCGCGAAATTGGTGTCGGGGTTCTCGGCGTAAAGCCGCGCCTCGAAAGCATGGCCGGTTTCGGCGATTTCTTTTTGCCTGAGCGGCAACGGCTCGCCGGCCGCAACGCGCAACTGCCATTCAACGAGATCGAGCCCGGTGATCGCTTCGGTCGCCGGATGTTCGACCTGAAGGCGCGTGTTCATCTCCATGAAATAAAAGTCGTCGGACTCAAGATCGTAGAGAAACTCCACCGTGCCGGCGCCGCGATAATTGACGGCCTTGCCGGCGTCGACGCCGGCCTCAAGCAGCTTCTTGCGCGTTTTCGGCGGCAGGTTCGGGGCCGGCGCCTCCTCGATGATTTTCTGATGCCGGCGCTGAACGGAACAGTCGCGCTCGAAGAGATGCACGACGGCGCCCTTGCCGTCGCCGAAGATCTGCACTTCCACATGGCGCGTGCGGGAGAGGAATTTCTCGATCAGGAGCCGCGCGTCGCCGAAAGCCGACTTGCCCTCGCGCTGTGCGCCTGCGACCGCATCGGCGAGGTCGTCTTCGCGCTCGACCATGCGCATGCCCTTGCCGCCGCCGCCGGCCGTGGCTTTCAACAGCACCGGATAGCCGATGCGTTTCGCTTCTTTGCGGAAGGTTTCGAGCGACTGGTCTTCGCCCTGATAGCCGGGCGTTACCGGCACGCCGGCCTTTTCCATCAAATCCTTGGCCGCCGATTTCGAGCCCATGGCGCGGATCGTCTCCGCTGTCGGACCGATGAAGACGACGCCTTCCTTTTCGAGCGCCTCGGCGAAATCTGCGTTTTCGGAAAGAAACCCGTAACCCGGATGCACGGCCTCGGCGCCGGTTTGCTTCGCCGCCTCAATAATTTTATTCGCCCGCAAATAGCTTTCGCCGGCGGGCGCGGCGCCGATATGGACCGCTTCATCGCAGGCGCGCACATGCGGCGCGCCGTCATCCGCATCCGAATAAACCGCAACCGTCGCGACGCCCATCCGCCGCGCTGTTTTCGCGACGCGGACGGCGATTTCCCCGCGATTGGCGATGAGGAGTTTTTTGAACATGGGCGGTTACTTCACCCATCCGGGTTTCCGCTTTTCTAAAAACGCTGCAATCCCTTCCTTACCCTCGTCGCTCGCGCGCAGGCGCGCAATCCGCGCGGCGGTGTCTTCGAGTATGGCGTCGTCGATCGGACGGTTTTTGACGGCGCGGATGAGCTCTTTCGCTTCGCGCTGAGCCTCGGGTCCGCAGGCCAGAAGATTCTTCAAAAGCCCGTCGAGAGTCGCTTCAAGCTGGGCGCCCATG